>JAWOBX010000126.1:0-43125 GCA_046484125.1 Dehalococcoidia bacterium
GGGACGTGGCGAGGTTTTTCCTGGGCTTTACCCAGGAGGAGTCGTGCGGAAAGTGCAATCCCTGCCGTATAGGTACCCAGTTAGTGCTTGAGATTCTTGAGCGAATTTGTGATGGAAACGGTCAGCCGGGAGACATACCAATGCTGGAAGAATACTGCGAGACCATACAGAAGTGCTCGCTGTGCGGACTGGGAAAGTCGGCTCCCAATCCGGTTCTTTCCACTCTCAGATACTTCCGGGATGAGTATGAGGCTCATATTACCGAGAAGAGGTGTCCCGCCGGCATATGCAAGGCACTGGTTACCTATTTAATTGATGACGAGAAATGCAAAGGTTGCAGCGTATGTATAAAGAACTGCCCGGTGGGAGCAATCACCTTTGTGGGAAAAAAGGAACCGGTCATTCTCGACCAAGAAAAATGCATCAAGTGTGGAACTTGCTATGATGTTTGCAGGTTAAATGCAGTAATCGTGAGGTGAGAGATGGTTACTCTAACTATAGATGGACAGAAGGTAGAGACATTAGAGGGCAAGCGGATTCTTGAGGCCGCTCTGGAGGCGGGTATTTACATTCCAAATCTGTGTGCCATTGCCGATATCGAACTTCCATTCGGGGCTTGTCGTCTTTGCTTTGTGGAGGTCGAGGGTAGAAAGGATCCGGTAACAGCCTGCACCGAACCGGTTAAAGAGGGTATGGTGGTACAAACCAATACTCCTGATATCCAGAGGATGCGGCGTAATGTGCTGGCTTTCATCCTGGCCAGGCACCCGAATGAATGTCTTATTTGCTGGCGCCGGGAGATCTGCGAGCCGACCCAGGTCTGCCTTCGCTCGGTATCTATTGACCAGCGTTGCGTAATATGTCCCAAGAACAAGCGGTGTGAGTTGCAGAAAGTGGTGGATCATGTGGGGATGGATGGTGTCGATATTCCATACCACCCCAAGGATCTCCCCATTGGTAACGATCCGATGATTGCCCGCGATTACAACTTATGCATTCTCTGTGGTAAGTGTGTCAGGGTTTGCCAGGAGGTGAGGGGGGTTGGCGCTGTTGCATTTATCGGGCGTGGTGATGATGCTCAGGTAGGGACCATTTTCGGAGACTCGCTGCAAGACGCCGGTTGTCAATTCTGCGGAGCGTGTGTTGATGTCTGCCCGGTAGGCGCACTCACTGAGAGGAGCGCACAGTGGCAGGGAGAACCTGATCGCGTTGTTACCACTATATGTCCCTATTGTGGTGTGGGTTGTCAGTTGCAGCTTGAGATCAAGAATGACAGGATCATGCGCGTCCAGCCCGACTCCGCCGGGCCGGCGAACAAAGGGCAGGACTGTGTCAAGGGTAAGTTTGGCCTTGAGTTTATCCAGCACCCGGATAGATTGACGAGGCCGCTTATTAAGAAAGATGGCGAGTTTGTCGAGGCCACATGGGAAGAAGCGCTGGAACTTGTGGCCGATAAATTCGGCGAATACAAGGGGGATCAGTTCGTGGCCATCTCGTCCGCGAGGTGTACCAACGAGGATAACTATGTATTTCAGAAACTGGCAAGGGGGGTGATGGGCACGAACAATGTGGATCATTGCGCCCGTCTCTGACATGCCGCTACCGTGGCCGGTCTGGCCACAGCATTCGGCAGCGGTGCCATGACCAACTCGATTGAAGAAATCGGTGGAGCATCTTCTATTTTTGCCATAGGAACGAACACCACAAGCGACCACCCGGTTATCGCGCTTGAGATAAAAAAAGCGGTCCGTAACGGAGGAAAGCTGATAGTTGCCGACCCGAGGCATATCGAGCTTTGTGACATCGCGGATATATGGCTGCAACATCGGCCCGGTACGGATGTCGCTCTGATGATGGGCATGATGAAGGTAATAGTTGATGAAGGGCTTCATGATCAGGAATTCATTGACGGTCGTTGTGAGAACTTCGACGAGTTCAAGGAGGCTCTTGCTGAATTCGAGTTGCCCGGGGTTTCCGAGATCACTGGTGTGCCGGCAGAGGATATAGCCGCTGCGGCGAGAATATATGCCGCCAGTAAGCCTTCATCTATTCTCTACTGTATGGGAATAACCCAGCATACGCATGGCACCGATAATGTGCTGTGTATCGCGAATCTCGCCATGCTGACCGGAAATATTGGCAAACCTTCTACCGGAGTCAATCCCCTGCGAGGGCAGAATAACGTGCAGGGGGCTTGCGATCTGGGCGCTCTGCCTAACGTGTATACTTCCTATCAACAGGTTGCCAATGATGAGGCAAGGGAGAAGTTCGAAAAGGCCTGGGGGGTAGATTTACCTGCTCAACCGGGACTTGCACTCACTGATATGTTCCACGCTATGGAAGAGGGTACTGTTAAGGCGGCGTATTTGATGGGTGAAAACCCGCTACTCAGTGACCCCGATACTAAACACGTAAAAGAGGCCCTGGGAAAACTTGAATTCTTTGTGGTACAGGATATTTTCCTTACAGAGACAGCACAGCTTGCTGATATCGTGTTACCCGCGGCCAGCTTCGCGGAGAAGGAGGGAACATTCTCCAATACTGAGCGGAGAGTGCAGCGGGTGCGAAAGGCTTTTGATCCGCCGGGTGAAGCCAGGCCCGATTGGGAGATAATTTGCGATATAGCCAGGCGCCTGGGTGCCAAAGGATTCGAATTCAGGGAAGCCGAGGATGTTTTTAAAGAGATCGCACGGCTCAGCCCTTCATACGCCGGAATCAGCTATGAGCGGCTCGATAATGAAGGAGGTATTCAATGGCCGTGTCCGACAAGCAGCCACCCTGGAACGAAGTTCTTACACTCGGATCAGTTTACCAGGGGTAAGGGGCGCTTCAGTCCTCTGACTTACAGGGAATCCGCTGAGTTGCCTGATTCGGAATATCCGCTAATCCTGACTACGGGGCGGAGTCCATATCACTATCATACGGCTACCATGACCCGCAAGACTGCCGGTCTCAACTACCTGGGTCCGGAGGAGATGATCTGGATTAATCCGGAGGACGCGGCGTCACTTGGAGTTAATCACGGTGACTGGGTGAATGTCACGTCTCGCCGGGGTTCATTGACAGTCAGGGCAGATGTCACCGGGAATATCCAGAAGGGTGTGGTCTTTATGACTTTCCACTATGCCGAGGCCTGTGCCAATGTTTTGACAAATTCGGCACTTGACCCGGTTTGTAAAACGCCTGAATTCAAGGTATGTGCCGTAAAGGTGAAGAGGGGTTCGGGAGTGGTGGTGGGCGAAGGTGAAGCCACAGTGGATGTAGTACCGGAGGAGTCCACGATTCAGGATGAGACCGAGGCGGAAGCCGAGACCACCACTGTTTCAACATAAGTCGTAAGGAGAAAAACGCCAGGGGCCAAAACCATGGAAAGGAGTAGTGCATGTATAAAATATTGCATCGAGAGGATTTAACTCCTCAAATCCACCTCTTCAGGATCCATGCGCCTGAAGTGGCCAGGAAGGCGCAGGCAGGCCAGTTTGTTATTCTCATGGTTGATGAGAAAGGGGAGAGATTTCCCCTGACCATTGGCGGATGGGACTGGGAGGAGGGGAGTATTACTATCGTGTTTATGGAAGTGGGCAAAAGCACCAGGAAGCTTGCCACCTTGCAGGAAGGCGATTCCATATACGCGTTCATCGGACCGCTCGGCGTTCCGACCCACGTTGAGAATGTGGGCACCGTATGCTGTGTGGCGGGCGGATTTGCCACCGCCATAGTTGTTCCGGTTGCTCAGGCATTTAAAGAGGCGGGGAACAAGGTCGTATCCATTATGGGATTCCGGTCCAGGGACCTGATGTTCTGGGAAGATAAGCTCAATGAAGTCAGTGATGAGTTAATCATCTGCACGGATGATGGTACGTACGGGCGTAAGGCGCTGGTCACTGAACCGCTGAAGGAAGTATTGGAGCAGAACAAAGATATCAAAGAGGTGGTCGCCATCGGACCAACGATAATGATGAAATTCGCCTCCGCCACCACAAAGCCGTTTGGGGTAAAGACCACGGTGAGTTTGAATCCTATAATGGTGGATGGAACGGGTATGTGCGGTTGTTGCCGTGTGGAGATAGATGGCGAAACTCGCTTCACTTGCGTAAATGGACCTGACTTCGATGGGCACCAGGTTGACTGGGATGTTCTGATGTCGCGCCAGAAGGGCTACCTGGATGAGGAGAAACAGTCCCTGGAGATATGGGAGCATTATTGTCGGAGTCAGATGGGAGGTAAAGCATAATGTCCGAGAAACCTGAAAAGCCGAAGATAAATTTGAACCGTGTTTCCATGCCCAAGCAGGAACCTGAAATCAGGGCGCGGAATTTCAATGAGGTTGCTCAAGGCTACACTATTGAGATGGCTGTGGAAGAGGCGGGACGCTGTATTCAGTGCAAGAAGCGCAACTGTGTTACCGGCTGCCCGGTGAATGTCAATATACCCGAATTCGTGAGCGCACTGCGCGAGGAACGAATGTGGGATGCGGTAAGCGAACTGAAGGCGAACAATGCCCTGCCAGGGATATGTGGACGGGTTTGTCCCCAGGAGAGCCAGTGCGAAGCAACGTGCACTCTGGCTAAGAAGGGTGCGCCGGTCGCTATCGGAAGACTTGAGCGTTTCGTGGCGGACTGGGAGCGGGCTCAGCCGGATCAACCGAAACCGCAGCTTGGTTCCTCTACCGGCAAGAAAGTGGCTGTAGTAGGGTCCGGGCCCGCTGGACTGACAGCGGCAGCCGATCTGGCCAGAATGGGGCATCAGGTAACCCTCTTTGAAGCTTTGCATGTTGCTGGTGGCGTTCTGATGTACGGCATTCCTGAGTTCAGGCTGCCAAAGGAGATAGTCCAGGGAGAGGTTGACTATGTAAAGTCACTTGGTGTGGATGTTCGACTCAACGCGGTCATCGGTAAGATCGATACAGTCGATGAACTTCTCGACGGGAATTATGACGCGATTTTTCTGGGAACCGGAGCCGGTTTACCCATGTTCCTGAATATCCCGGGTGAGAATCTAAACGGTATTTATTCTGCCAATGAATACCTCACTCGAACTAATTTGATGAAGGCCTACCTCTTCCCCGAATATGATACGCCTATCAAGAAATCCAGACGAGTTGCCGTTATTGGTGGTGGCAATGTAGCTATGGATAGTGCCCGATGTGCCATGCGGCTGGGCGCGGAAGAGGTTTATATTGTGTATCGCCGATCTCGTGACGAATTGCCGGCGCGGGCTGAGGAAGTGGAAAACGCTGAGGAAGAAGGCATAGTTTTTAAGCTTCTGACCAATCCAAAGCGCTTTATTGGCAATGAAGAGGGATGGGTGACCGGAATGGAGTGCTATGAGATGGAGCTGGGCGAACCTGACGAGAGCGGAAGGCGCAGGCCTGTGGTGAAGGAGGGGAGTGAGTTTACGATCGATGTAGACACAGTGGTGGTGGCACTTGGAACTACTCCGAATCCGTTGATTCCTTCTACTACAACGGGGCTTGATACTACCAGAAAGGGCACTGTTGTGGCGGAAGAGGAGACCGGTAAGACTGTAAAAGATAAGGTCTGGGCTGGTGGTGATCTGGTAACCGGCGCCGCGACCGTCATCAGTGCAATGGGGGCCGGCAAGCGGGCCGCTGCTGCAATCGATGCCTGTTTGAAGGGTTAAAAAAAACCTGAATATAAGTTGTCAGGCCCTCGCTTTCAATGAGCGAGGGCCTTTTATCTCGGAGGTGAATGGTATGAGTGGCTGTCCCTGTGGGTCCGGAGCGGATTACTCGGAGTGCTGTGAGCCGATTATCAGGGGAGAAAGGCAAGCTGGCACGCCAGAGGAAGTGATGAGGGCGCGGTATTCGGCTTATGCAATGAAGGACACGGACTATCTTCTATCATCGCTTGACCCGGAAAAGAGGCAGGACCATGATGCTGAGAGTACCCGCCAGTGGGCGGAGAATGCTCAATGGCAGGGGTTGGAGATAATCAATACTGAGGGTGGCGGGCCGGAAGAGGAGGAGGGGGATGTGGAGTTCCGGGCCACTTTCACATACAAGGGCGACAGGGAGACCCATCACGAACTCGCTCACTTCAGGAAAGACAATGATACCTGGTACTACCTCGAGGGGGAGCCGGTCAAACCGGAGACCTTCGTGAGAGAAGGCCCAAAAGTCGGTCGCAATGATCCGTGTCCGTGTGGCAGCGGCAAGAAATACAAAAGGTGTTGTGGAAGGTAGGTTTGGCAACGGGATATAAAAACGCCCCCGCTATGCAATGAGAGCGAGGGCGCTTTCTATTACGTTGGAGTCAACCACTCTCTAACTCTTCAGTTTCACCTCTATACCTTCGATGGTTCCAGTAACAGATGTGGTGACCTTTTCAGCGGCCTCCTGGCTGATCTCTATGGCGGCATCCACCGCGCTGGTCGCGGCGATTGAAGAAGCCTCTTGAGCATCTAATCCGGCTTCAACCGCCCCACCGATAGCTCCTTCTACTGCGCCCCTGGCAACTGCCGCGATATCCGCACCTGTGTTGCCGGCTCCACGTACCAGTCCCTGTGTAGTCAGCTCTATAGTGACCCATGCGTTACCGCCTATTTCAGTTGTCCCGATTATGGCGCCGTAGACAGTATTTTGAGCTATGGTAGCGAAATCGCTTCCAGTCTCCTGGGCACCTCTAACCGCGCCCTCAGCTACGCTGCGGGCACCATCTTCAAGGCTGACACCGACTTCTTTGGTGGTTGACATCGCGCCCTCGGCTGCGCCTCGGGCCGCTCTGTTTACGTCTCCCCCGATAGCGGCTGTACCCTTGATAGCCGCCTGGACAGTATCGCTCAAGACACCGGCAGTAACTGTGGTAACCTCGCCAACGGCCCTTATTACTCCAACGACCGTTCCCTTGGCTGCCCTGGCCACACCGGTTCCAACCTGGGTCGCGGCATTGACTGCTCCTGACACCGCGTCGGTGGCGAGGCCTCCTATTTCAGCACTGACATCCCTGACCCCCTGCAATGTGGTGACCATGGTATTTCGGGTTACCTCTATGCCGGTACCTACTACGTCTCCCGCTCCCCTTAAAACACCGCTAATACCCTCGCCTATCTCTTCGCCTATTCTGCCAAGAGCCATATTATTGCCTCCTTCGAACACCGATATTTGTGATTAATAATACGAGACCACTTATTTGAAGTCAACCCTTGGGGAATTCAGTATTCAGGAGCGGCGTTTCCCATGAAAGTTATGGAATTATGGCGGCATGCATACCTTCTCTGCTCTCAGCGAACAGGAACGCCTTTTCAATATCGTCAAGGGGAAATGTGTCCGATACCAGGTCATCCAGATTGAGAGACCGCTGAAGCAGCATCTCAAGTGCCTTCCTGTTATCCTCCGGAGTTGATCCGTGCGATCCCTGTAATTCAACTTCTTTGTAATGCATTACATTGCTGTCTACAAGTAATCCGCCTTCTCCCGGGGCTAAACCACCGAAGAAATTGACCCTGCCACCAGGGCCGGCCAGAGATATGGCTGACTGCTGCGCCTCGATTGAAGAACAGGCCACAATCACTACATCGGCTCCATAGCCCTCCGTGATTTCGGCTATTTCCTTTTCCATATCCGTGTCGTCGATAAAATGGTCGATTCCGGAGAGGTTGATATTTCGGAGCCGTTCATGCCGCTTCTCAACCAGAATTATTCTGCCCGCCCCTTTAGCCACAGCCAGGCGACAGTGGATCAGACCCATGGGTCCGCCGCCTATTATTACCACTGTCTCTCCTTCGCTGACCCGGGATATTCTCTGCGCCCGCAGGCAGCAGGCCAGCGGTTCCGTAAGAGAGGCCTCTCTGTAGTCAAGATTGCCATCGTATCTATTGAGTACACCGAAGTTCACACCTTCAGCCGGAATGAGCATATATTCAGCGTAGCCGCCCTGGAGCTGGTACCCAAAAGTGAGACCATTCCGACAGTAAGTGTACTGTTTTCCACGGCAATACCTGCACTTCCCGCAGGCGATGCGGGGCGTCACTGTAACTCTATCTTCCTCACGGTATCCGCTTACGGTTTCCGAGATGGCCGCGATTTCAGCCGCGATTTCGTGGCCCATTATCTGCGGAGGGTTTATACGGGGATGACCATGTCTGAAGTTGCGAAGGTCGCTGCCGCAAATAGAACATGCCTTTATCCTCAGCAGTACCGCTCCCGGTTCCATTTGTGGATCCGGAACATCTTTTACTGTCAGTCGCCCGATTCCCTCAAATATACCGGCTTTCATTTTGTTCTATCCCGGAAATAAATGGACTTCTAATCAGCCTGTAGCAATTGTGTCGGACGATTCATTTTACGTTTCGCCACCAGCCCTGAGGCCGGGGAAAACAAACTGTCTGCAAGTGTGGCAATGACTTGACGCCAGCGCATCGCGGAAACTTTGCACAGAAATGTCAGGAAAAGTACATATTATTCGCACTATATTGTAATGCCGGAGGAGCTTAAAGCGCAAGTTGGCAGTTTCCCCAAAAAGACAGGCATTAAGACTGGCGTTCGCTTCAATCGCTGTTGCCTCTCTGCGGAAAAAGGAGTTATAACGCCCTCTGGAGCGGTGTGGGGGTTTGTTCCCCGGCAGGACTTACGGATTGTGTTTGAAACGCTGTTTTCCGGGTCCCCTGTTGACCACCCCTTTCCTTAATCGACCACTTCTTTTACAATAATCATTAATGACCAAGGACCCCACCCCAATCCGCAGCCAGTACCTCAGGATCAAGAAGGAGTACCCGGGGGCAGTCATCTTCTTCCGGCTCGGTGACTTCTACGAGACTTTTGATGAGGATGCCGAGATCGTGGCCCGTGAACTCCAGATAGTACTCACCTCCCGTACAATGGGGAAAGGCCAGCGCTTTCCTATGGCCGGCATACCTTATCACGCGGTAGAAGGTTACCTGGCCAGGCTGATCAACGCGGGATACAAAGTGGCAATATGTGAACAAATAGGCGATCCTAAAAAGAGCAAGGGGCTGGTTGAAAGGGAAGTGGTGCGGGTTGTAACGCCGGGCACTGTCGTTGAAAGCAATCTGCTCGATACAAATACAAATAACTATCTTGTCGCTTTTGTGACTGACGGGGAGCGGGCTGGGATAGCCTATGTAGACATAACCACAAGTGAGTTTGCTGTTACACAAGTTAACATCGATCGAGCAGCGGCGGAACTGGAGAGACTTACCCCCTCGGAGCTCCTCATACCCGAGAGTGCGGATCAGCCGCAGATGTTAAGTCCAGTCACCAGACTCGATAACCGCTGGTTTGAGGTGGAGAGAGCCCGCCATATACTCATGGACCACTTCCAGGTAGCCACACTCGAAGGCTATGGCTGTGCCGATATGCCTCTCGCCATCAGTGCCGCGGGCGCGGTGATCCATTACCTTGGCGAGACGAGCAGGGAAGCGCCGGTTCGACTGTCGAGTCTGTCGACGTACTCAACTGAAGGATTCATGGTGCTGGATGCCCAGACACGCCGAAACCTTGAGCTGCTCCAGGCGGGCCAACTGGGGACAGGTGGAAATTCCCTCCTTTCGGTGATAGATCTCACCAGGACGCCAATGGGTGGCAGACTGATGAAGCAATGGCTGGGGCAGCCCATGCTGGACATAACAGATATCGCCAGGAGGCAGGAGGCTGTTGGCTGGTTCGTTGAGAATACTACCCGCCGTGTTGAGGTCATCAACGCGCTTGCCAGGCTTGCTGATATGGAGCGGCTGATAAACCGGGTGAGGTCGGGTGTGGCTATTCCAAGAGAGCTGGTTTCCCTGCGGCAGGCACTGGAGGTGGTGCCACAGATAAAGGCCGCTATAGAGGACGAATCATCGCCGCTTGGATGGCTGTCTTCAGATCTCAAACAATGTAAGGAAGCCGTCCAATTGATCTCAATGGCCATCGATGAGGGGGCCTCCGATAAAGGTCAATTGATAAAGGCTGGCTTCTCATCTGACCTGGACCAGATTCGTTCCGCCCGCGGGAACGCGAGACAGTACATCGCTGACCTGGAGCGGAAAGAGAGGGAGAGAACAGGGATCAAATCCCTTAAAGTAGGCTACAACAGGGTTTTCGGTTATTACATAGAAGTGACCAGTGCCCACCTGTCACGAATTCCTGAGGACTATATTCGAAAGCAGACTCTCGTCGGGGCGGAGCGCTTCTTCACGCCTGAGCTGAAAGAATATGAGTCTCTTATCCTCAACGCCGACGAAAGAATAACCGAGCTTGAGAATACGCTGTTCAAGCAGGTATGCCAGCAAGTATCAGGTCAGGCCGAGCGGATACTTGCGAACGCCAGGTCCATTGCCCGGATCGATGTTCTGGCGGCTTTCGCGGAGGCGGCGGTGCGTTACAGCTACGTAAGGCCTGAGGTGAACGAGGGGGATTCCATCAGAATCAAAGGCGGTCGCCACCCGGTGGTAGAGCGGGTCCTGAACGAAGAGGGATTCGTGCCCAATGATACGTTTCTTTCGAATCGCGACTGGCAGATAGCGGTTATAACCGGTCCCAATATGGCGGGTAAATCGACTTACCTGAGGCAGGTAGCGCTCATCGTCCTTATGGCTCAGATGGGTTCATTTGTCCCGGCAGACTCGGCCGAGATTGGCCTGGTAGACCGGATTTTCACCAGGGTGGGCTTGATGGATGACCTGGCAACCGGACGCTCGACTTTCATGATTGAGATGACTGAGACGGCGAATATTCTCAACAACGCTACGCCGAAATCATTGATTATCCTCGATGAGATAGGAAGGGGCACCAGTACCTACGACGGTCTTTCGATTGCGCATGCGGTGGTTGAATATATTCACAATACACCACGGTTGGGCGCCAAAACCCTGTTCGCGACTCATTATCACGAGCTTGTTGATCTGGCTAACCTGCTGCCCAGAGTGGAGAACTGTAACGTGGCGGTGACTGAGGAGGGGGGGAGAGTTGTCTTTCTCAGGAAAATAACTCCCGGAGGGGCCGATCGCAGTTATGGGATTCATGTGGCCCAGTTGGCCGGTTTGCCGAAATCGGTGGTTAATCGAGCACAGGAGATACTGGATGGACTCGAAAGAGATTCCCGTCACGGAATCAAACGGCGAGAAATAAAGCACCGGGCACCAGGGGCGGAGCAGATCCCGCTCTTCGGTGTAAAACCTCAGGTAGTTGAAGAGCTTGAGAGGATGGATATAGACTCCATGACACCCATTGAGGCGATAACCAGGCTTTATGAGCTTCAGAAGAAAACAGGATTAACGGGCTTTTAACAGCCTATTTTGCAAAACCAGGGCTGTTGCCATATACTAGTGTACCGGAGTAGTCAGCTTTTTAAGGAACCTCTTGAGGCAAGTGGTGACTTCGCCCGGTCTGTGGGTCCGCCCCGGATTCAAATTTCCCCAGGTTTAGGGAATTAAAAAGGGGTTGATCAGAGTTACCTTAAGTGAAGCAATGAGGTGAAAAGAGCATTGCTGAACACTTGTATAGAAGCGTTAGGGAAAGTACACTAGAAGCGTATCTGGAAGAGATAAGGACATGCTCAGGACAATAGATGAAATAAACGAGAAAATTCGCAGTGGAACTGTGGTTGCGGTCAACGCCGAAGAGATAATCGATATCGTTGAGGCAAAGGGAATCAAGGAGGCGGCAAAGGAGATAGATGTGGTTACAACGGGGACATTCGGTCCCATGTGTTCCTCGGGAGCGTTTTTAAATCTGGGACACACAGCTCCGAGGATGAAGCTTGGTGGAGGCAGGGTCACTCTCAATGATATCCCGTGTTATACAGGAATAGCGGCGGTGGATGTGTTCATCGGGGCGACAGCCATCCCCGAGGACGATCCCAGAAACAAGTTCCATCCGGGAAGGTTCGATTACGGGGGCGGTCATGTGATCGAGGCTCTGGTGGCCGGCAGGGATGTCAACCTTGTGGCCAGTGCCTACGGCACGGATTGCTATCCAAGAAGGAGGATTGAGACGCTGATCAGGCTTGAGGATATCAATGAGGCTACTCTGTTCAATATACGAAATGCCTATCAGAATTACAATGTCGCTGTCAATCTCTCTGATAAAACGATTTACACCTATATGGGAGTTCTTAAACCGGATATGGGCAATGCCAATTATTCCACGGCGAGTCAGCTTTCCCCGTTGCTGAATGATCCGTATTACAGGACCATAGGGATCGGTACCAGGATATTTCTGGGTGGCGGTATCGGATATGTAGCCTGGCATGGAACTCAGCATCACCCGGATGTTTTGAGAGGCGATAATGGTATGCCTAGAAGACCTGCGGGGACACTGGCGGTGATAGGGGATCTTAAACAGATGAAGCCGAACTGGCTGGTGGGTACAAGCATGCTGGGTTATGGCGCTACCATGACTGTAGGCATAGGGGTTCCTATTCCGATACTATCGGAGGAAATACTCCGAAACGCGGCCGTGAAAGACGATGAAATCTTCGCTCCCATAGTAGATTACGCCGACGCGTTTCCCCGGCGTCAGCCGGATGTACTGGGCGAGGTAAGCTACGCCCAGCTGAAAAGTGGTAAAATAAGGTTGATGGAAAAGGATGTGCCCACAGCCTCACTATCCAGCTATTACAGGGCAACCGAGATAGCCAATATTTTGAAGGAATGGATACAGGGTGGCGAGTTTGAACTTACCGAACCGGTAGCTCCAATACCAGGGGTTGAGTCCGGGGTGAAAATAAAGCCGCTTGATGATAGACCGCCCGAATAACTGGTGTAAAATTGTAAGAATGGAACAATCGTCGGCTTATTGTTATCAGGAGAATATGCTCTTAAAAATTTGGCAAACCATATACTTGAGAGGTGGATAATGAAGGAACAGGTGGAGGAAGCCCTGAATGAAATCAGGCCGGCCCTTCAGGCGGATGGAGGGGGAGTGGACCTGATCAGTGTGGTCGACGGAGTTGTCAGCGTGAAGCTGACCGGAGCCTGTGGAGGCTGCCCCATGTCGACCATGACGCTGAAGATGGGAATCGAAAGGGTGCTCAAGGAGAAGATACCTGAAGTGAAGGAAGTGGTTGCCGTATAAGGAACCTTTGAATAAGGGTTGACACAGTGGTCCGGCGATCTGCCCTCGTTTAAATAATAGCCTAAAGGCGGTGTTAAAGGATAACAGAGATCCCTTAACTGGATATGGGATAACGCTGGAGGAGGGGTTTGATGCAGGGGAGATTGATTGTCTGCTACGGTTGTGGCAAGGAGCTGGAGCATGGAACCGGGCGAATGCCCTGTGAGGAACTGGAGGGATGGATTACTATCTCTCACTGGAAAGGAAAGGAGTCTGTCGATCATTACAGCTTCTGTTCCACACAGTGTCTACATCAATGGGTGGAGGATCTCTTTCCGCGGGTGCCGGATGTTTTCCTGAACTCCTTTGGCGACGAAGATATCGGAGACGAGTAGATTGCCAGTTAAAAGAAGGGTAGTGCTGCATTTCCCGCGATCTCTGGTGGATCAGCCGATCCTTTGCGGGCTCGCGAGAGAATACAAAATAGATTTTAATATCTTGAAAGCCTCGGTAACCCCGAGAGAGGAGGGGTTGCTGGTGGTGGAGCTGAGCGGCAGAGCAAAGGATTATGAGAGAGGGACCGCTTATCTGGCGGAGGCGGGTGTGGGGATTCAGCCGCTGAGTCAGGATGTAATTCGCAATGAGGAGAGATGTACTCACTGCGGAGCTTGCGTGGTGCTTTGCCCTGCCGGCGCGCTCAGTGTGGATTCTCGGACGAGGCGTATCGACTTCGATCATAACAAGTGTATTGCCTGTGGCATCTGCATGAATGCGTGTCCGCCCAGGGCGATGGAGATAAGGTTTTAGCCGGCAGAGAATCCGCATTCAATCGCGTGTGAATCCGCTCAGGACCCTCTTAAAATATCTGGCGATAAAAAGCCTCCGGGGATGTTGCCCTGGCACCATAATTCCACCGGGATGGGGATGAAACCGTCAATGGCAGTTTCCCCGGATACTGCATCAAAGCGGGCAGGCAGGAATATAATGTACCAGCCAAGGACTTATCGCCACTGGGTCAAAGGTGCGAACCTGGTTTCCTATAACATAGCGGTGAGGGAAACCGACCTTCATATTCGCACGCGCCGGAATCTCAGGAAAAAGGCTTACAGGGCTGTCCTGAAATACCGGGAAGCCATAGAAAGCTTCATCGATCGTCATCCATCCTTTCTCAATTCGCTTGATTGTTTCCCGGATACCGCCGATGCGCCGCAGATAGTGCAAGATATGGCGCGGGCGGCGAGGGCGGCTAATACTGGCCCGATGGCAGCAGTTGCGGGCGCTCTCGCGGAAGCTGTAGGCAGAGAACTGGAGCCTTTTTCCAGAGATGTCATTGTGGAGAATGGAGGGGATATATACCTCAAAACCAGCTCAACCAGGCTGGTCGGTGTATACGCGGGCAGCTCACCACTGACTGGCAGGATAGCAATTGAGATAAGGCGGGAGGATTCGCCTGTCGGTATTTGTACGTCTTCGGGCACGGTAGGGCATTCGCTGAGCTTTGGTAATAGCGACGCGACAATTGTGCTTGCCAGGTCAGCGGCGCTGGCCGACGCCGTGGCTACGGCCGCCGGAAACCTGGTTGCTGGAGAAGCGGATATTGAAAAGGCCGTTGAGTTCTCCCGGGGGGTAGATGGAGTAAAAGGGGTGGTGATAATTAAAGGGAAAAAAATGGGGGTGTGGGGTCAAGTGAAAATGGTTCCGGTTTTAAGAAGGAGGCTTGAGCGATGTATTCCATAGTGATGTGTACCAGCCCGATCGATGAGGCGCCCGAACTGGCCAGCCGGGTGGTTGTGGAGAAACTGGTCGCATGCGTGAACATCTGCGAGGTCAAATCCTTTTTCTGGTGGGAGGGGGAGGTGCGGAACGAGGGGGAATCATTGCTCATTATGAAGACACGAACAGACAGGATCGGGGAGTTAAAAGAGAGAATTCAGCAAATTCACAGCTACGAAGTCCCCGAGGTTATCGCAATTCCGATTGTGGATGGCCTGCGCGGTTATTTGAGCTGGATAGGTGAGTCGGTCGAGTAGATTGACTTGCCCCGTCCGCTTTGCTATAGTCCGACAATAAATCCGAAAAAATCTAAATTGAGAGAGGTGTATCTTGAGCCAGGAACGTCGAATTTTAAGGAATGCTTACGGGTTTGAGGATGTGGCCCTGGTTCCTGGGAATGTTACTATAAACCCCGATCAGACGGAAATTGGATTTCACCTGAGCGACCTGCGTTTTGATATTCCCATTCTTGCCGCTGCCATGGATGCCGTGGTCGATGTAAATTTCGCCGTTGCCATGAGTAAGCTGGGAGGCCTCGCCGTACTTAACCTCGAAGGGTTACAGACCCGCTATGAAGATGCTGATGGATGCCTTGAGGAGATAGCTGAGGCCTCGGATGAGGAAGTCACTCCCTTGATGCAAAAACTTTATACTGAACCCATAAAGGAGAATTTGATCGGTGATCGGATAAGGGCTATCAAGGAGGGTGGCGGGGTCTGCGCGGTATCGGTAACCCCTGCTCTCACTAAACGTTTATCCCCCATCGCTATTGAGGCGGGACTGGATGTGCTGGTGGTGCAATCTACAGTTACCAGTGCAAGGCATGTATCTAAGAGCGAACGTGGACTGGTATTCGCCGAGTTACGCGAATCGTTACCGATACCAATAATAGTAGGCAATTGCGTAACATATAGCGCTGCCAGGGCGCTGATGGAAACGGGGATCACAGCTCTTCTCGTAGGAATAGGACCCGGTGCCGCATGTACATCCAGGGAGGTGCTGGGGGTGGGAGTGCCTCAGGCTACGGCTACAATGGATTGCGCGGCAGCACGGGATGATTACTATCGCGATACTGGCGTTTATGTGCCTGTCATAACTGATGGGGGCATCCGGGCGGGTGGTGATGTCTGTAAATCGTTTGCCTGTGGAGCCGATGCAGTTATGCTGGGTTCCATTTTCGTCCAGACCTATGAGGCTCCCGGGAGGGGAAATCACTGGGGTATGGCAACCCCGCACCCAGGGCTACCCAGGGGTATGCGGGTGAAGGTGACGCAGAACAGCACGCTTGAGCAGACCCTGTTTGGCCCGGCAACAGTTACCGGCGGAACGCAGAATCTGGTGGGAGCGCTCCGTACCAGTATGGGTATGTGTGGAGCCCGCAATCTTGAAGAGTACCGACAGATAGAGATGGTAATTGCTCCTTCAATAAAAACGGAGGGGAAGCAGTTGCAAATGTCTCAGAGAAAACAATAGACCGGTTCCTTGCATTATTGGTGGGGCAGTGTTCCAATATCTTTGTCAAGAGGAGTGAATGACATGCCGGAAGCACTGCTCTATGAGCGATCTCCCGATAACGTGGTTCACTGTAAATTATGCGCACATCGCTGCTCCATTTCGGAGAACAAGAGGGGTGTTTGCAATGTAAGGGAGAACCGCAATGGAACACTGCATACCCTGGTTTACGGCCGTACCATTGCTCAGAATGTCGATCCAATAGAGAAGAAACCGCTCTTCCATTTTCACCCTGGTTCCGCTTCATTTTCCATCTCAACCCCTGGATGTAATTTCCGTTGTGAGTGGTGCCAGAACGCGGATATCTCCCAGGCGCCAAAGGAAAGGGATATCATTGCGGGAGTGGAGGCCGGTCCTGAGGAAATCGTCTCGGCTGCTCAAAGAACGGGATGCCACAGCATTGCATATACTTATACCGAGCCGACGGTCTTCTTCGAATATGTTTACGATACTTCCCGTCTTGCCCATAAGGCGGGTATAGCCAATGTATGGGTAAGTAATGGATATATGAGCGGGGAGATGCTTGAATTGTTGCATCCGTACCTTGACGCCATCAATGTGGACTTGAAAGCGTTTCGTGCCGGGACATACAGGAAGTATGTCGGTGCCAGGCTGCAACCAGTGCTGGATAACCTGAGAAAGTTACGTGAGCTTGGCGTTTTTCTGGAGGTTACAACGCTGGTGATTCCCGGCATTAATGATGGCGAGGATGAGTTAAGGGATGCGGCCGGATTTATCTCAGGGGAGCTGGGTGTGGATACTCCATGGCATATAAGCCGGTTTTACCCGATGTACAAGATGACAAATATTCCGGCAACACCACTGAATACTTTGGAATTAGCAAGAGGCATAGGCGTAGAGGCGGGTCTGCGTTATGTATATATAGGAAATGTACCGGGGGGTGGCCATGAGGATACCAGTTGCTTTTCATGTGGCAGGATCGTGGTGGAACGCGTTGGCTATCGAACGAAAACAGTTGGTTTGGATGGCTCACGATGCAGTTTTTGTGGAACGGAACTGAATTTTAAGAGACAGGGAGGAGGCAGTGATGATTAGAAAACCGGTAGTTGCGGGAAGGTTTTACCCTGAGAATGCTGGTTCCCTCAGAGCTGATATCGAGAGAATGCTGGAATCAGGAACATCGAAGCGAAAGGCTGTCGGTGTAGTGTCGCCCCATGCTGGCTATCCCTTCTCAGGACCGGTAGCGGGAGCGGTGCTGTCGAGAATCGAAATCCCGGATACTTTCGTGATAATGGGGCCGAATCATGCGGGAATGGGATCTCCTTTCAGTATTATGGTAGATGGGAAATGGGAGACACCTCTCGGTCAAGCGGGAATCGATTCCGAGCTGGGCGCGAGTTTGCTGGAGGGTTCAAATTATCTGGTAGATGACCCCTCCGCCCACGGTTATGAACACTCCATTGAAGTACAGATTCCTTTCCTGCTATATCTCAAAGAGGATATCAAAATCGTGCCGATAATATTTGCACATGCCTCCGGAGAAGTGTATAAGCAAATAGGGAAGGAAATCGCTGCGTCGGTCAGGTCATCCGGAAAGAAGGTGGCTTTGATGGCGAGCAGTGATATGACCCATTATGAGCCTTATGATGTCGCTCGGGCAAAGGACATGAAGGCCATTGATGCAATTCTGGAGCTGAACGCGGATGAGCTGGTTAGAAGGGTTGATGAACTGGCCATCACCATGTGTGGGTATGGGCCGACTGTAGCGCTTATCTCTGCGGCCAGAGATCTGGGCGCGAAAGAGGCAGAACTCGTCAGGTATCAAACCAGTGGGGATGTTACAGGTGATTATGGCCGTGTAGTAGGTTATGCGGGGGTGATCATTCAATGAA
This sequence comes from Dehalococcoidia bacterium, assembly GCA_046484125.1. GTDB lineage: Bacteria > Chloroflexota > Dehalococcoidia > SZUA-161 > SpSt-899 > JBGLNL01. Next base: position 18,154 of record JAWOBX010000126.1, read on the forward strand.
TGATGAAAATGAAATGCATCCGATAGTCAAACTGGCCAGGGACACTGTGGAGATGTTTGTAATGGATAGAGAAACTCCCCGGCCGAGGATGGAGTTGCCGGTGATGAAGGAGAAGGCCGGAACATTTGTCTCCATTCACAAGCATGGGCAGCTTCGGGGTTGCATAGGAACGTTTGAACCTACCCAGCAGGATGTGGCGCACGAGATTATACGTAACGGGGTGGCCTCAGCTACACGTGATTACCGTTTTTCCCCGGTAACCCAGGAGGAACTGCCGGAGCTGACTTACAAGGTGGATATACTGACTACCCCTGAATTGATTAAAGGAAAATCAGAACTTGACCCCAGGAAATATGGAGTACTGGCAGTTTACGGTGATAAGAAGGGCATACTTTTACCCGATCTACCTGGCGTCGATAGTGTTGACCAGCAGATAGAGATCGCCTGTAGCAAAGGCGGTATACTTCCCGACGAGCCTGCTACCCTTTACCGATTTGAGGTACGCCGCTTTGAATAATCTCATGATTAATTGCATTTTATATCTAAGGAACCTCTAATCAAACCATGTACCGCCCAGCCCCATAGGAATATTAAACCCGGGGGAAAACCCAGCCCCCAGGTCACCACCATTCAGAGGTTCCCTGAGCCGGTTAACCTGGATGCCTGTCGCTGAAAACCCCTTTTCTGGTGGGAACAGCACCTGAGAGGGTGTAAACGCGCACCCGTTACAATAGCGGTTTTCAGGCTTTCCCCGAAAACAGCGTTTCAAATACAAAGGAATTCACCCTGCGGGTGTCTTGGGAAATTGGGAACAATCCGTTTTCCCCTGACCGGGGAAAACAGCGATGCTGATATGCATCCGAATCAATCGCTGTTTTAGGGAGGAGAGTTGGTGTTGCGCTGGGAGGTGTGAATTTGTTACTATGATTTAAGGGTAAATGGATTAAACATTATCTGGTAACCGGAGTTTGATCCATTGTTGTTTCCTCTTGTTGTGGGATGAAGGTAGCGGTTTTATTGCGTTGAAAAGTCAGGTTTTGATGCTCCTTGACTTTCCCATATACTCAGTTTATACTACAGTTTCGTGGAGTAAGTGTGCGCCCGAGTGGCGCAATGGTAGCGCAGCCGACTTGTAATCGGCAGGTTAGTGGGTTCGAGTCCCCTCTCGGGCTCATCCCCGGAGGGGTGGGTGAGCGGTTAATACCAGCAGACTGTAAATCTGCCGCCGGAAGGCTACGCAGGTTCGAATCCTGCCCCCTCCACCACCCGCCCACATAGCTCAGTGGTAGAGCACGTTCTTGGTAAGAACGGGGTCGCCAGTTCAAATCTGGCTGTGGGCTCCATAGCATTACAGATAATGAATTAAGGAGGAAGTATGGCTAAAGAAGCTTTTGACCGAAGTAAACCGCACTTGAATGTTGGCACGATCGGGCATGTGGATCACGGAAAAACGACCCTCACTGCGGCCATAACAAAGGTTCTGGCGGCCAACAATCCCAAGGTGAATTTCAGGGCGTTCGATAGCATAGATAACGCTCCGGAGGAAAAGGCAAGAGGGCTGACCATTGCTATCGCTCATATCGAGTATCAAACTGAGAATCGCCACTATGCTCATGTGGACTGTCCCGGTCATGCCGACTATATCAAGAACATGATCACCGGCGCCGCCCAGATGGATGGAGCTATTCTGGTGATCGCTGCAGACGATGGGGCAATGCCCCAGACCAGAGAGCACTTACTACTGGCGCGCCAGGTAGAGGTGCCCTCAATAGTCATTGCCTTGAATAAGGTGGATATGGTGGATGACCCTGAGTTGCTCGAAGTGACCGAGATGGAGCTGAGGGAAGATATTCTTCCTTATTATGAATTTCCCGGCGAAGAGACTCCTATTGTTCGGGTGAGCGCGCTCAAGGCTCTGGAATGTGGCTGCGGAAAGAGGGAGTGCCAGTGGTGTGGTGCTATTATGGAGCTAATGGATCAGGTTGATAGTTATATCCCTCTACCCGAGCGCGCGGCCGATAAACCTTTCATAATGCCGGTGGAGGATGTTTTCAGTATAAAAGGGCGGGGTACGGTGGTGACTGGAAGGGTGGAAAGGGGTACTGTGAAAGTGGGAGAGGAGATAGAGATTGTGGGACTGGGAGAGACGCGCAAAACGGTAGTCACCGGTATCGAGATGTTCCACAAAAATCTGGATGAGGCATTGCCAGGAGATGCTGTCGGCTGTCTGCTGCGGGGAATAGAGCGTGACGATGTCGAGCGTGGCATGGTGCTGGCAAAACCTGGTTCTATCAAGCCGCATCACAATTTCACGGGCGAGGTCTATGTGTTGACCAAGGAAGAAGGAGGACGGCATACCCCGTTCTTCAGTGGATATAAACCCCAGTTCTACATCAGGACGATGGATATTACCGGTGAGCTTACACTGCCCAGTGGAGTGGAAATGGCTTTGCCCGGTGACAATGTTCAAATGAAGGTGAAGTTGATCACCCCGGTAGCCCTTGAGGAGGGTGTAAGATTTGCCATCAGAGAAGGTGGCAAGACAGTGGGTTCCGGCGTGATTACCAGCGTTGGGGAATAAAGCACCTGGAATGGAAGGGTTAAATGGCCAAGAAAAGGGGTGAAACCCGGATAGTGATACACCTTGCATGTACTCGTTGCAAGGAGAGGACATATACTACAACAAAGAACAGGAGGAATGATCCTGGCAGGCTTGAACTCTCAAAGTATTGTCCCCGGTGTCGCACACATGTGGCACATCGAGAAGTCAAGTAAGGAGTCTGTGATTGAGAGCACAGACTAAAGCGAAAAGACGTATACGGGTCATCGGGTTCTTCAGTGGGGTCATCGGCGAACTGAAGAAAGTCGGTTGGCCCTCCAGGGACGAGGCAATCAGGCTTACAGCGATTGTCCTCGTTGTAACGACGGTAATCGCGCTTATTCTCTGGGGAGTTGATACATTGTTCACTGAGCTGATAGATATGTTACTCCTGGATTAATGGCTATGGAAACTAACGGGAAAAACTGGTATGTCGTGCATACATACTCCGGATATGAGGAGCGAACCAAGCACAATCTCGAGGTTCGCATCGAATCCATGGATGTGGGAGATAAGATATTTCAGGTTGTGGTTCCTACAGAGGACGAGTTGGAGATAAAGGGTGGGGAAAGAAGGACTATCTCACGGAAAACGCTGCCTGGATATATTCTGGTCCAGATGAAGCTTGATGAGCAGAGCTGGTACGTTGTGCGCAATACCCCCGGTGTAACCGGTTTTGTAGCTTCCGGTACACGGCCGGTTCCCCTTGAGGAGGAAGAGGTCGAGCATATGTTGAGCAGGATGAAATCGACCTCCCCGAAGATAAAGCTGGGTTTCTCTGAAGGTGAGAACGTCAGGATAATTGACGGCCCGTTTACGGAATTCATTGGTACTGTGGATGAGATTAATCTGGAGAAGGGTAAGGTAAAGCTGATGGTCTCTTTCTTTGGGCGGGAGACTCCCATTGAGCTTGATCTTTCCCAGGTTGAAGGAATTTAGATTATGGCTAAGAAGAAAAAGATCAAGGCTGTTTTAACAATTCAACTCCCGGCCGGCAATGCTACCCCCGCGCCGCCGGTGGGCCCCTCACTGGGCCAGCATGGCGTTAATATTATGGGGTTTTGCAAGGAATACAATGAGAGAACGGCTTCTCAAGCAGGGATGATTATACCCGCCGAAATTATTATTTACGAAGACAGGTCGTTTACGTTCATTACCAAGACGCCGCCGGTCTCGGAAATGCTGAGGAAAGCGGCTGGCATTGAGAAGGGGAGTGGTGACGCAAAAGTTAACAAGGTCGCCAGGCTGTCGAGAGACAGGGTCAGAGAGATTGCCGAGACTAAAATGAAAGACTTAAATGCGATTAATCTGGAAGGTGCCATGCGAACGGTCGAGGGAACCGCGAGGAGTATGGGCATCGAAGTTCTGGAATAGGCGCGATAGAGGGAAAGAATGGCGAATCATGGCAAGAAATATCAGGAAGCGGAAAAACTGGTGGAGAAGGACCGGTTATACACTCCACGGGAGGCTGTGGAAATAGCCAAGAAAGCTTCATTTGCGAATTTCGATGAGTCAGTAGAGCTTCACTTCAGGTTGGGGGTTAATCCTCGACACGCCGATCAACAGGTTCGTGGAGTGGCTTCTTTGCCGCATGGTCTGGGGAAGCCCATCCGGGTCCTTGTGTTCACTCAGGGTGAGGGTGAGAGGGTCGCCAGGGAATCTGGCGCGGATTATGTAGGAGCCGATGATTTGATCAAGCAGATAGAGGGTGGATGGCTGGAGTTTGACGTAGCCATAGCCACACCGGATATGATGCCCAAAATAGGAAAGCTAGGCAAGATCCTGGGGAGACGCGGCCTGATGCCCAATCCCAAGGCTGGCACAATCGCCAATCCCGAGGATTTGTCCAGGGTCATAGAAGAAGTTCGCCAGGGTAGAATCGAGTTTAAACTGGATAGAACCGCGTTAATACACTTACCTATAGGTAAGGTTAGTTTTACGGATGAAAATCTTGTGGAAAACCTTACCTCGGTAGTTGATGCCATTGTAAGCGCCAAGCCTAGCGGTGCGAAGGGACAATATATACGTGGCATTTCGCTGGCTACGTCCATGGGGCCGGGCATAAAGCTGGATGTAGGGTCTATTGCGGCCTGAAACGGGAATACCGGGAACTGGAGGTATAGTCAAAGCAGTATAGACGGACAGACCGGAAAGGTGCCGGAGATAGCAGGTGCTTTTGAAAAGCTTAAAGTTATGCCTGCCGAGGTGCTCTAGATCTATTGAGATACCGATGATAGGCGAATCGGGAATGGATTAGAGGGGTCCTCGTGTTTCGGCAAGAGGACCCTTTTTTAATGGGCCTGTTCGGAAAGGAATGGAATGTATGGTCAGGAAGGAGAAAAAGCCGGAGTTAGTTGACTGGATAAGCGACAGGCTACGCAGGGCAGAGATTGCTGTAGTTACAGACTATCGTGGACTCAACGTGGCCCAGCTCTCGGATTTGAGGAATAAGCTCCGCGAGCAAGGCATTGAATACCACGTAGTAAAAAATACACTTGCCAAATTTGCGGCTGACGCGACTGGAAAATCATCCGTGGCCGAGCTGTTGGAGGGTCCTACGGCTATAGCGTTTGGGTACGAAGACCCTGTTAAAGTGCCCAAAACCATTTTGGATTATATGAAAGCGCATGATGAGGTTAGTGTGCAAATAAGAGGGGGACTGCTTGGCGACAGGGCGCTTACCAATGCCGAAGTGCTTGCTATTGCCAAGCTGCCACCGCGGGAAGAGTTGATCGCCAGAACGGTGGGTTTGATCCAGTCACCTTTATATGGGTTGATGAACGTCTTGAATGGTAACTTAAGGGGCCTGGCGGCAGTGCTGCAGGCGCGTGTACAACAATTGGAACAAGGAGGATAAGTGAATGACCAAGGAAGAACTGATTGATGCAATCAAACAGATGTCGGTAATGGAACTGGCTGATCTGGTAAAGGCTCTGGAAGAGGAGTTTGGAGTCAGTGCTGCGGCTCCTGTCGCGGTAGCCGCCGGTGGCCCGCAACAAGCTCCTGAACAAGAGACTGCTGAAGAAGAGGAGCAGACCGAGTTCAACGTGACACTCACTAGCTACGGTGAAAGCAAGATTAACGTAATCAAGACGGTCAGAGAAGTGACCGGACTCGGTTTAAAGGATGCCAAGGAGCTGGTTGAGGGAGTACCGAAGGCGATAAAAGAGGGTGTGAGTAAAGAGGAGGCCGCTTCCGTAAAAGCGAAGCTGGAAGAAGCGGGTGGCACCATTGAGGTAAAATAGCTCAATAGACGACGGTGCGGGACAAAAACTCCAAATGTCCGGGATTCTGGCGGTGTGGAGAGTAGCCCCGGTTATTCTCCCGCCGCTACCTCTGGTGAGGGTTTGTCACCAGCTTCAATGGTTTCGCCCGGTAAATCGGGCTCCACTTTTACAAGCCGGCCGAGTCCGTCTTCGAGCTGTTTCAGTGTCGTAAGCGTGTCCTTCTCTATCAGAAGCATGGGGATTTCCTGCCGCTCCGCATGCTGAAGAACGCCGGGTACGGGTTTCGTTCCACCGGTAACAACAATACACTTAGTTGATGTCTCAAGCGCTCCCAATTGAATGTCAGGACGGTCTCCGCGAGTTATAACAGCCTTGTTTGATTTGATTCCAAAATAGAGTGGTGAGGGATCAACACACATTGCTCCTACCATGAAGGATTCTATCACCTCATCCATTTTTCCCGGAGAATTCAATAACTCGCCGTTTATGCATTGAGCGATGGAACCTACGGTAATAGCATCGTTAGCTTCCTCCATGAACTCCTCCCATAAATCATTTACGTTTGCCTCTTGAGTAATATGAGGCGATCCTTCAGTGCTTCATTTTCCAATGCCATTCTATACTAAAACTCCTCCGACATCAACGCTTTCAGTTCAGGGATCAACAACAGCCGTTTTGAAAACGAATCATTATATATCTGTAATTGGGGAGCTAAAAAGGAACCTCTTTTGTAAGAGGTTCCTTCGGGGGATGGGGGTGGGGGTGTCACCCAGCTTTTTAAAAATCCCCCATGATTTGGGGATTTAGGGGGTTGAGCAGAGGTTCCATAAATATTGTTCTATGTTAAAATCTTGGTGCGGGGGAACGGCACATCCGGTTTCAAGGTTAAGAACGGAGGGAAACAGTAATGGAATATTTATGGGCCCCATGGAGGATCGAGTATATTCTCAGCGATAAGGACGAGGAATGCATTTTCTGCGAGAAGCCGAGGCGGAACAGAGATCGGGATAACCTGGTACTATATCGAGGTGAATATAACCTGGTGATGCTGAACAAATACCCTTATAATCCTGGTCACCTTATGGTCGCTCCTTATCGACATGTGGCGCAACTTGAACTTCTAAGCGATGAGGAGCTACTTGAAAAAATGCAATTGGTGCGCCGATGTGCAGAGATGCTCAGGGAGGAGATGAAGCCGGAAGGTTTCAACATCGGAATGAATCTGGGCAAGGTGGGGGGTGCCGGCATAGAAGAACATCTTCATATTCATGTAGTGCCCAGGTGGAATGGTGACACCAATTTCATGCCTGTCATTGCTGATACCAAGAGCGTCCCTGAGGCAATTGACGATACTTACGCCAAACTGGCGGGTAAACTTTAAGAGTGCATCCCGCGTAGTAAGAGGCCGGAGTGTAATTCTTTCAGAAGAGGTAGGGGCATATCAGGAAAAGCGATATGTTAGCCGCTCCGTGTGCCATCGATACCCCCAGGATAGAGCCGGTTTTCCTGACTACCAGGGCAAATAATAGCCCTGCAAAGGTTGCCAGAAATATGTCCAGGACGGCGATATTGGTAATGTGTAGAAAGCCGAAGATAATGGAAACCAGAACTATTCCCTTAAAACCGGCGAGACGTTCGGCATTATGCTGTATAAGTCCTCTGAATACAAACTCCTCCAGAAATCCCGTGGATACCAGCATAATCAATGAGGGGGCCAGGAGAGCCACAGCGTTGAATTCTGCCAGTGGATTAGGTTTCAGCAGTTGATACTCGCCTGCGCCGATTCCGAAGCCGATTGCGGTTACCAGCAGCTCAAGCGGAATGTGTTTGAGCCTTGGTAGCGTCAGGCCGAGATCTCTGGTTGATAATCCCTGTAAATGGGCGACCGTAAACGCCGTGATAAAAACAGGAATGCTAATTACCAAAAACCAGGAGATCTGGCTGAAATGCTCCAGTGGTGTAGATAGACTCAATATTCTTATCAGCGGAGCACAGGCCATGGCGGTGAGCAAATCTGAGATAAACCTTTCGCGAATAAGAACGCTGTGCAGAAACAGGGCTACCAGTATGGCGAAATGGGCCACGCCACCCCAGTATTGAAAATGTATTGTGATCAGCTCCGCACAGGCGATGAGGGCGGTATAAAGATACGGGTAGCGCAGTGTTCTGGGTATAAGCGACTGGAGTAACGCGCCTAAGCGCAAAATCGAGCTGTTATCTGATTGAATCTTGACTGAGTTAATTCGGTCCATGAGTACAATGCACCGGTGGTATAGACCGTATTCTAAAGCAGTTGGTCTAAATTGACAAGTTTTTAATCGCCTTTTCTGTGATTGAAATCTTGTATTGCCTGCACCTTGAGGACTTATCCTTGTGTGAAGCAGCGAGTTTTCATTCAAAAAAAACGGAACACTGCGGGATGGTTGCTATCCTGGAAGATGAATGTAATTTGTGCCGGGGGCTCCGTTTTCGGGCTCATTTTTGATGATTCAAATCACGCTATTGGGGAGAGCGAAAACCTGTGGTAGAATAAGCAGGGTAATTATTTGATGGAACTAAGGAGTGTATACGGTTCGAGCAGCTCTCAGACGATTAATGACGCTTGTTTTCTGGGGGTGTTTTATTGTATACTAGCTTCCACCACTTTCGGAGGGTGAGTGATGCGGATATCTTGTTTACAGGAAAACCTGAGTAAGGGTCTGGGTGTTGTAGGACGAGCAGTGGCTACACGGACTACGTTGCCTATTACAAACCACGTTCTCATAAGCACAGAAGACTCGCGTTTGAAGCTGTCAGCTACCAACCTGGAGGTCGCCATAAGTTGCTGGATTGGTGCTCAGATTGAGGAAGAGGGAGACATTGCTGTCCCCGCGAATCTGCTGTCTGATTTTGTCATTTCACTACCCAGTGAGACAATCGATATCAGCGTGCCGGCGGAGAGCAAGGTGATGGAGGTAAAGTGCGGCAAGTCTGAAGCCCACATAAGCGGGCAGAAGGGTGAGGAGTTTCCGCCCATACCGCAGATTGGCGAGGGAATCGCCACCACGATAGACGCAAAGGCGCTCAGGACTGCTATCGAGCATGTAATTTTCGCCGCCGCCACGGACGATTCCAGGCCGGTTCTTACAGGTGTATATGCGCGCTTTTCCGGGGACAATCTGACGCTGGTTGCCGCTGATGGGTTCAGGCTTGCGGTCTATTATATAACAATCGGCGAGGCTGTTTCTGAGGATCTGGGCGTAATAATTCCCGCACGGTCAATGCGGGAATTGGACCGTCTTCTGAGGGATCAGAGCGATCCTGTAGAGATAACTATCAACCCGCAGAAGAGTCAGATTCTTTTTCGTCTTCGTAACAAAGAGCCGAAGAGGGATGTTGAGCTCGTATCGCAACTGATCCAGGGGACCTTCCCGGACTATCATCAACTTATTCCGCAGAACTACGCGACCCGTGTAAAGGTGGATGTTCCGGATTTCCTGAGGGCTGTACGCAGCGCGTCCGTTTTTGCCCGGGATGGAAGCGGGATCGTGCGGTTTCAGGTAAATCCCGGCAATCAGGATTCGCCAGGTAAAATAGATATTTCAGCCAGGGCCGAGGAACTGGGGGATAATGAGGATAGTATTGAGGCCTCAGTAGAAGGTGAAGGTGCAAAAATAGCCTTCAACAGCAAGTATTTGATGGATGTTTTTGGCGCTCTTAGTGAGGAGCAAGTGTTGATGGAGGTAACTACCAGCTCAAGTCCGGGTGTGTTTCGCCCCGTCGAGGGAGAAAGGTGGTTACAGGTAATAATGCCCATGTTCGTACAATGGTGAAAAACCTGGTGTGTTCTTCATTTACAGGTGACGTTTTTTTATACAAAATAACCATGGCATGGTAACCAATGGAAAGGATTTGTAAATCGAATGGTTAGATTGAGGCTTCAGAGAATAGGCAGAAAGAAAAGACCGAGCTACCGGATCGTAGCGGCGGATTCGCGGGCGCCTCGCGATGGGACTTTTCTGGAGATAATCGGACACTATGATTCACTTACTGAGCCTGCCACTGTGTCCATAGATGAGGAGAAGGCGTTATACTGGCTGCGGAACGGAGCCAGGCCTTCATCAACGGTCACAAATTTACTGCGAAATCAGGGCATCCTGGATAAATTCGACTCGGAGAAGGGGTAATGAAGGAACTTGTTGAGTATATAGCCAGGGCTATAGTGGATAATCCTGATCAAGTGAGAATAACGGAAGAACCAGGCGAGGATGACAGGATTATCATCAAGCTTGAGGTGGCCCAGGAGGATAAAGGTAAGGTAATAGGAAAGCAGGGGCAAACCGCGAAGGCGATCAGAACGTTACTGAGAATTGCGGCGGTACAAAGAAATGTACGTGCCTCCCTCGAGATAGTGTAGTAGCCGGCAAGCCAGTTCATCAATTAATATAAGACAACTTATTTTTCTTGGCTCAGGTGTTCCATTAACCCTATTTCGGTTCCTGATTTAAGCTTATCTCCTGTTCCGTAAGAAATTCCCATTACAGCGGCTTGACAAACCATCAACCAGTATGGTAAAAGAGAATTAGCACTCTCTTAGCGAGAGTGCTAATTTCATGAATGAAGGGCAAAAATCATATGGAGGTGATTAATGGCGCTAAAAGTAACCCCACTGGCTGACAGAGTCGTGGTGCAACCGGTCACACGAGAGGAAGTGACCAAGGGAGGTATCGTTCTACCGGATACCGCCAAGGAGAAACCTCAGGAAGGTGAGGTGGTCGCGGTGGGGCCGGGGAGAATGACTGAAGAAGGCAAGCGCATTCCCATGGATGTAAGTGTCGGTGATGTGGTGATATATGCCAAGTACGCTGGCACCGAGTGGAAATATGATGATGAGGAGTACCTCATTATCAGAGAGAGCGATATTCAGGCCAAGAAGAACAAATAGTAGGAGGTTTTATTAAATATGGCTAAGCAGATAAGTTACAGTGAAAATGCAAGACACTCTCTCATTGCTGGCGTCGACGCTATGGTAAACGCGATGAAAGTAACTCTGGGCCCTAAAGGGCGCCCGGTAGCCCTTGATAAGAAGTTCGGCCCGCCGCAAGTGGTCGACGATGGTGTCAGCATAGCGAAGGAAATTGAGCTTGAGGATCCCTTCGAGAATATGGGAGCTCAATTGGTTAAAGAGGCGGCTACAAAGACAAATGACGCGTGTGGTGATGGCACTACAAGTTCCAGTGTCCTGGCCCAGGCCATTGTTCATGGGGGAATGAAAAACATCGCCGCCGGCGCCAATCCCATGGCTCTAAAGAGGGGGGTTGAGAAATCCACAGAGGTTGTTGTGGCGGAGCTGAGAAAGATCTCTACAGAAGTCAAAGGTAAAGAACAGGTCGCTCAGGTTGCCACCGTTTCTTCGAGGGATACGGAAATAGGGAACCTGATCGCCGATGTTATGGAGAAGGTGGGCAAAGATGGTGTTATTACGGTGGAGGAAGGGAAGGGATTGAAGTTTGAGACCGAGTTCGTAGAAGGAATGAAGTTTGACCGTGGGTATATAAGTCCGTACTTCATTACTAACTCTGAGCGCATGGTAAGTGAGATTGAGGATCCCTATATTCTCATCACGGACAAGAAGATCTCCGCGGTCAATGACATGCTTCCGGCGCTTGAGAAGATTCTACAGGTGGGCAAAAACGTAGTTATCATAGCTGAGGATGTGGAGGGAGAACCCCTGGCTACCCTGGTGGTTAATAAACTTCGCGGTACTATCAATTGTCTCGCTGTCAAGGCCCCCGGTTTCGGTGATAGGCGTAAGGCCATGCTGGAGGATATTGCCATCCTTACCGGTGGCAAGGTAATAAGCGAGGATGTAGGTCGGAAGCTTGACTCGGTGAACGTAGAGGATCTGGGGCGAGCGCGGAGAGTCGTCGCTGATAAGGATAATTGTACGATTGTCGAAGGTAAAGGGTCGGATCAGGATATTACCGCGCGTATAAAGCAGATCAGGGCTCAGATCGATGAGACCACCTCTGACTTTGACCGGGAGAAACTCCAGGAGCGGCTGGCCCGTCTAGCGGGTGGGGTGGCGGTTCTGAAAGTAGGCGCGGCCACCGAAGTCGAGTTGAAAGAAAAGAAACTCCGTGTAGAGGATGCCCTGTCAGCCACACGAGCCGCTGTAGAGGAGGGTATTGTACCCGGTGGTGGTGTTGCTCTCATCAGTTGTCTTCCTGCTTTGAAGAAGTTGAAGCTGCAGGGAGACGAGGCAACCGGTGCGGATATTATGAAAAGGGCCATAGAGGAGCCGTTGCGAATAATATCGGAGAACTCCGGTGAGGAAGGATCTGTGGTGGTTAACCAGATCAAGAAGAGTAAGAAAGGAATGGGCTTCGATGCGGCCAACAACCAGTATGTTGACATGATCGAAAAGGGCATCATCGATCCAACCAAGGTTGTAAGAAGTGGGGTTGAGAATGCTGCCAGCGTTGCGGTGATGATACTTACCACCGAAGCAATGGTCACTGATATTCCGGAGAAGAACGCGCAGCCTGCTATGCCTCCTGGTGGTATGGAAGGCATGTATTAAAGAAAAAAAGGGGGCGGGCTCAGAACCCGCCCCCTTTTAAATAACCAGTAGAGCCTGAAGGCGATTCTCATCGGTATGAGGGCCGACAATCGTCATACTGAGCTTCGGTGTGCGGAAGAGGTCGTCGGTTACCCGCGCGATATCATCGGTCGTGATCGAGTCGATAATCGAAATAACCTCATCCACACTCTGAATCCGGTTCAGCAGGAGTTCCTGGCTCGCCATCCAGCTGGAAACGCTTCTGCTATCCTCCATACGTAACACCAGCCGTCCTTTTATCATCTCTTTGGCTTTGGCAAGTTCGTCTTCAGGTACCGTAGTCTCCCGCAAATGACGGAGTTCTCCCAGTATGGCTTCTATAGCTGATTCTATGTTGCCGTGTTTCAGTCCGGCGTATATGGTCAGTGAACCGGAATCGAAAAAGTGGCTTACATAACTGTGCACGTCGTAGGCCAGGCCTTTATTTTCTCTGAGTTCCCTGAACAATCGGCAGCTCATCCCTTCACCAAGTATGACGTTTATGATATCGACGATGAAACGATCCGGATGCCGGTTGGAAACACCCCTCAGAGCAATGCACAAGTGTGTCTGCTCAGTTTCACGTTTTTCAAGGTGTATTCTGGGATCGTCCTGAAAATCGTTAGATGGATACAAACCGTTCAAATTTACCCGGTGCCAGTCGTCAAAAAGCAGGCGGGCAATATGTACCACTTCTTCATGTGTGGCGTTCCCCGCAACGGATATCACTGTATTATTGGGGCCATATTGACAGGACCAGTAATTACGCAGCATTTCTATGGAAATAGAGGAGACGGTTTCTTTATTACCGGCGACATCACGCCCCAGTGCCTGTTCAGGCCAGACAACCTCGTCGATAAGCATGTTGACCAACTGCTGGGGTGAATCCAGGGTCATATTGATTTCCTCTATTATCACCCTTCGCTCTCTTTCGAGTTCAGTCGATTCCAGAAGGGGCCGGTATATAAGGTCGGCCAGAACACCCATACCCAACTTGAGGTGTGACTTCATAATCTTAATCCAGAACGCCGTGAGTTCCTTATCCGTGCCGGCATTTAGAACGCCTCCCACTTGCTCCACTGTTTCAGCTATATGCCTTGAGGTGGGGTGACTTTGAGTGCCTTTGAATACCATGTGTTCAAGGAAGTGTGATATCCCGGCCTGTTCCGCTGTTTCATATCGGGAGCCGGCTCCGACGAGGACGCTGATGCTGACAGAGCCTACGTGGGGCATATGGCTGCTCAGGACCCGAAGCCCGTTATCTAAAACTGTTTTCTGGTGCATTATCGCGATGATGTTATACCATGTGAGACGGCATATAAATAATATTTCCGCTATTTGATTTTAGTTGAGGGCAAAGGTACTGTCAAACTTAAGGAAACTCTGATAAATCCTATTTAATTCCCCGGGCCCGGGGAAAGTGTGAATCCGGGGGGCATTCCCAGACTCCCAAGTCGTCAATTACTAAACTAAAAGAGTCTCCTCAAACACCCAAACTTATCCCCGCCACCTGACGCTGACCACTCCGGTAACTCACTCGCAACCGTGAGTGAGTTACCGGAGTGGTCAGCTTTTCAAGCAAAGCAATGCGGTGAAAAGAACATTGCTTCAACATTTGTATACAAGTGTTAGGGAGGTACATTAAGTACCAATTAATTCATAAAATTCATTTAAGATTCCGGGGTAAATGGTTTGATGAAAGGCTCCTTGATGAGCCCGGGACGCATCAGGCTAAGCACAATTACCGATTGACGAAGTGGGGTGATTTATGGTATATTCAATTAGACTCAGCATTGACACTCGGTTAGAAAAGGAGGTTGATGATGAGAGTACAAAAGTTCTTGGGGGTGTGGCAGGTTGATGTATGATGCCCTGCCGAGAGGCGGGGCGAGCGGATCCGAACTGGGCCCGTTGGTGAAGAAAGGGTAACACCAAGGCCGGTTACCCAATCCGGAAGTAGCTTCCGGGAGAGGGTCGGGTTCAAAAAGCAAGTCTTTTCAAAAGAGGGTCACCGAAAAGGGGCCCTCTTTTTTTTGGATATAAGGGTAAGTTACTGTACTGTGAGGTACTATTTATCTATAATATAAACTATGTATCAGTTGCTGGCACCGGTTACAAACTTGACAGAAGTAATGGCTGACGTGTTTTGTATGGAAATCGACGCGCAGCAGATATCACGATACGTTAAACCGGGCCAGTTTGTTACCGTCAGCTGTGGTGAAAAGGCCTTACTCAGGCGACCTTTCAGTGTTTATAGAGCGGTAAATGGCCGTATTGAAATACTATTTCAGGTGATTGGTTCCGGCACACACTGGCTGGCGACACGAAGAGCGGGTGAATCGATTGATATTCTGGGCCCGCTTGGCAATGGTTTCGAGGTGGCTGAAGGTTTGCATAAACTTCTATTGATCTCCGGGGGTATAGGGGTTGCCCCTATGATATACCTGGCTCAAGAGGCCGTAGCAAACGGTTACGAAGTGAAGATGATAATGGGCGCTGCAAGTGCCTCACGCCTCTATCCGGATTCGGTGGAGGGGGTGGATCTGGCTAAGACTACCGAGGATGGTTCTGAGGGGCAGAAAGGGTGCGCGACTGATTTATTACCTCAAATGGTGGATTGGGCTGACCAGGTCTTCGCGTGTGGGCCGACTGAAATGTACCGAACTATGGCCGAGATGGTTGAAATATTCGAGGGTAAGTCCGTTCAAATTCTTCTGGAGCGGGTAATGGCCTGTGGAGTCGGGGCTTGTCGCGGTTGCGCGGTGCCGACTGAAGCTGGGATAAAAATGGTTTGCCAGGACGGCCCGGCCTTTGATTTAAGGGAGATAAAATGGGGAGACCGGTAATTCTCAGCCAACTATATTAAGTGGCCTTCAGGCAATTGAATGGGAAAGGCCGCAGGCGCTGGCTTTAAGAAAACCCACGGATATAGCTGTATCTGATTGCCTGGGATTCGCTTAGATGATAGGATTTACAATGATCGATTGCTCGCGATTTGCGCCCACCGATACCAGATCCACGGGGCAGCCCAGTATCTCGCCGATCCTGGTTATGTATTTTTGAGCCTCTGGTGGTAGATCCTCATATTTCCGAACGTTGCTTGTAGTGGTCATCCATCCGGGCATGTCTTCATAGGTAGGAGTACAACGCTCCAGAAGTCCTAAATTGGCTGGCGGGCTGTGGAGCACTCTTTCATCAACCTTGTATCCGGTGCAGATTCTAACCGTCGGACAGGTATCCAGTATGTCAAATTTGGTTATTGCTACGCCAGTAAATCCGTTCAGATCAGAACTGAATCTGGCGGCAACAGCGTCGAACCATCCACAACGCCTCGGGCGTCCTGTTGTAGTACCATACTCATTGCCCCTGGTCCTTATCTCCTCGCCAAGCTGATCTGTTAACTCTGTGGGGAACGGCCCGGCGCCTACCCGTGTGGTGTAGGCCTTAAACACTCCAACTATTTTACCGACTCTGGCGGGACTCAATCCTGTTCCCAGGCAGGCGCCCCATGCTGTGGGTGGCGATGAGGTTACATAAGGATAAGTACCGAAATCGATGTCCAGCATAGTGCCCTGCGCTCCTTCAAGGACAACATGCTCGCCCCTTTGCAGAGCTTCGTTTATCACAATGTGAGTCTCGCTTATGTAGGGTTCCAGCCGGTCAGCATAATGGAAATATTCCTCGCATATTTCATCTGGAGAGAGGGGCTCGGCCTCGAAGACTCTGGTGATAATCTGGTTTTTATAGTGTAATATGTTATGCAGGCGCTTACGAAATACGTCTTTATCTACCAGCTCGCCCACGCGGAGCCCCATGCGGGCGGCTTTGTCCATATACGCCGGACCGATACCCTGTTTGGTTGTACCTATAGCTTTGTTGCCGCGAGCTGACTCCTCCAGTTCATCGAGGAGAAAATGATAAGGCATAATCAAATGAGCGCGGTCACTGATCAGGAAGCGGCTCGTATCAATGTTCAGATCTTGTAAAGTATCCAGTTCAGAGATCAGGATCCTGGGACTGATTACAACTCCGTTTCCAATCAAGCACCGGGTTTTTGGATGGAAGATCCCGGATGGTATGAGGTGTAATTTGAAGGTTCCTTGAGAATTGACTACGGTGTGACCAGCGTTTGTTCCGCCCGAGTAGCGGGCCACTATATCCGCCTTCTCAGCTACCAGATCTACAATCTTGCCTTTTCCTTCATCACCCCACTGTCCTCCAACTATCGCAGTTACCGGCATTTATGGCCCCTCTTCTTTTTGATGCGATTGTAACAGATCACATTACCGCATAAAGTATGGAACAGTTACGCGGTAAACGGAGAGGGTGGGATTCGAACCCACGGTAGCCAAAGGCTACACGCGCTCTCCAGGCGCGCCTGATCGACCGCTCCAGCACCTCTCCATATAATAAAATCAATTAAAGTTGTCCTCCCTAAGCGGAGAGGGTGGGATTCGAACCCACGGTCCCCATAGGGGACACCGCTTTTCGAGAGCGGCACCATAAGCCACTCGGTCACCCCTCCCAAGCGTTCGATTATACCATCCGTTTAACTTATTGACAATAAGGAAACGGTTTGAGTATAGTTAGAAATTGAAAATGATTTTCAATTTACATAAAAATGAGACCGTCGAAGAACAAGCTGGCTGATTCACTAAGACGTAATGGCTATCGGGTCACGCCTCAGAGGGAGGCGGTATTAAACGCGATAGTCGATAGTAACGAGCATATGACGCCGGCAGCTATACACCACCGGGCGAAGGAGGAAAACCATGGTGTAGGTCTTGTTACCGTCTATCGAACCCTGGACTTGCTGGCGGGACTCGGGCTCATATGCCGGGTTGAGCTCGGGAGGCAGTCTCGCCACTACACTCTTGGACCGATACAACATCACCACCACATAGTTTGTTCTAATTGTGGAGTGGTTGGCGATATAACAAACTGCGATATAAGCGGTTTGGAGGAGAGGTTGTCACAAGAGACAGGCTTTCTTGTTATCGATCATCAATTGGAGTTTTCCGGTCTATGCCAGAGATGTCAGCGTAATAGACCATTGGGCATAAACGGTAGGGGTGAGAATGAAGAAAAAGCTGAATGAGGTATTGAACCGTCCGTTTTGCGTATTGGCGTATTTGTTGCTGGGGGTAATGCTGGTTGCCAGTGTCATTTCGTCTGGCGTGGCCTGCAAAGGTGACGACTCAACAGCGGGTGGGAGAATTGGTATAGTGGTGACCATTTTACCGCAGGTCGAGTTTGTTGAGAATGTAGGGGGGGAGAAAGTGAGCGTCACCGTTATGATCCCATCGGGTGCCAGTCCGCATACCTACGAGCCCAAACCCAGCCAGATCAGGGGTCTGGCCGAGGCTGAAATGTATGCCAAGATAGGCTCTGGTATCGATTTTGAACTGACCTGGATGGATAACCTCATCGAACAGAACCGTAATATGCTTGTAGTGGACTGCTCCGATGGCGTTGAACTGATTGAGGCGGAAGGGTCATCTGACCCTCATATCTGGATGTCTCCGGTTAACGCCCAAAAGATGGTAAGAAACATCTGCGATGGCTTGATCGAAATTGACCCGGAGAACAGGGATTTCTATGAGGCGAACTATGACGCCTATATTCAGGAAATTGCGAAGGCGGATCGTGGTATAAGGGAGGCGTTGACAGGGATTGAGAATCGGAGTTTCATGGTTTACCATCCCGCGTTCGGTTACTTTGCTGATGAATATGGTCTGACCATGATGGCGGTCGAAGAGGAGGGGAAGGAGCCCGCCGCTCGAAGTCTGGCCGATTTGATCGACGAAGCACGTGAACAGGGGATAAAAGTCATATTTGTGGAACCACAATTTAATCCGAAGAGCGCCGAGGTGGTTGCCCATGAAATCGGAGGAAGGGTTGTAGCCATCGATCCACTGGCTGAGGATTATATAGCCAATCTCAGCCGTATAACGAACTGTATAGTTGAGGCTGCGGAGGGAACATGATGGGTGACAGGGAGGTTATTCGCCTGGAGGATATATGGGTGCGTTATGACGGTGTCCCCGTTTTACAGGGGGTCACTCTGATTGTTAAGGATAATGAATTCCTTGGACTCATAGGTCCCAATGGGGGAGGTAAAACAACCCTTTTGAGAGTAATACTTGGCCTGGTCAAACCTGTTTGGGGCAGGGTAACTGTGCTGGACGAGCCCCCTCTCAGAAAAAGACACCTCATTGGATATGTGCCGCAGCATAACTTTTTTGACCGTGACTTTCCCGTCAATGTAAGGGAAATCGTCCTGATGGGAAGGAATGGCAGGAGGGGGCTGTTGAGCAGATACAATGAGGATGATAAGGAAAGGGCAAGGAAGGCTTTGGAGATGGTGGGAATGCTCGATCAACAGGATAGACAGATAGGCAGGCTATCCGGTGGAGAGCAGCAGCGCGTCTTTATAGCCCGTGCTCTTGTCGGTGAGCCGAAGATATTGCTGCTTGATGAGCCTACTGCGAGCGTGGACACAACTACACAAACGGACTTTTACGAGATGCTTGAAGATCTCAGGCACCAGATGCCCATCGTTCTGGTTTCTCATGATATCAGTGCGATATCAGTCTACGTCGATAAAATTGCCTGTTTAAACAGGCAATTTTATTACCATGGCTCGCCCGAGATCGAGGCCGAGGTCCTGGAGGCGACATACAAGTGTCCTGTACAGATGATAACGCATGGAGAGGTTCCGCATAGAGTCCTGAAAGATCATTAATGCTGGCCTTCCGTAGTATCACCGGATTCACTAATATATCAGGAACTGCGACTCATGTTTGACGCGTTACAATACGACTTCATGCAAAATGCGGTGATGGCAGGGTTGCTGGCGGCCCTGGCGTGTGGCATTATCGGTACCTATATCGTGGTGAATCGTATTGTTTTCATGAGTGGAGGTATAGCTCATGCCTCCTTCGGGGGCATTGGATTGGGCTATTTTCTGGGGATCAATCCCGTAACAGGGGCGCTCTTTTTCACGGTTGGATCGGCGATAGGAATGGGTTTGATTATTCGCCGCGCCAAAATCGCAGAGGATACAGCCATAGGTATCCTGTGGTCAATAGGTATGGCGCTCGGAATCATTTTAATAGACCTCTCACCGGGTTACGCTCCTGACCTGTTCAGCTATCTGTTTGGTAATATCCTGACCGTGCCTGACTCGGACCTTATAGTGATGCTGGTTCTGGACGCTCTTATTGTGATTGCGGTGCTTGCTTTTTATAAGGAATTCCTGGCCGTTTCATTTGATGAGGAGTACAGCAAGATAATCGGGATGCGGGTACAGTTTTTGTACATACTGTTGCTGTGTCTTATCGCACTGACGGTGGTCCTGTTGATCCGGGTTGTAGGGATAATACTGGTAATCGCGCTTCTCACCATCCCCGCTACCATGGCCAAACAGTTCACTCAGGATCTCAGGAAAATGATGCTGCTGGCCATCATCTTCGGGGCTGTCTTTACCTTTGGCGGCTTGTGGCTCTCGTATGAATTTGACGTTGCTTCAGGGGCGACGATAATACTGCTGGGTGGTACCGTACTTCTCCTGACGCTGTGGGTCTCGCGGTTTATCGAGAGAAGGAGACAGTCAAGAAAACCTTTAGCCCAATCAATCGAAGAGACCTTTGATTGAAGGAATAACTACCGTTCGATTTGTTTCGTGGAAGATTGTCACCTGAGCTAAAGGACAGTCCCGTTTTTGATCTCGTATTTCTGCACAGCCTCGAGGAAATCCTCCGGGAACCGTTCCAGGTCCGTGGTGGTGATGAGAACCTGCTGGTAGCGGGAGATAGATTCCAGCAAATGTTCGCGCCTGTGGCTGTCCAGCTCTGAGAGCACGTCGTCAAGCAGCAAGACCGGCGTCTCCCCCGTCTGGCTCATAATGAGCTCTGACTCGGCCAGTTTGAGGGAAAGCGCAGCGGTTCTCTGCTGTCCCCTGGAGCCATATGGCCCCATGTTGATACCGTCAACAACGAAGGCGAGATCATCACGGTGGGGGCCAACCATTGATTGGCCCCTGCTTATCTCCTTGTCTCTACAGGCATTGAGTGACTCGTTAAACGTATGTTCTATATGAGTGATATCGAGAGTGGCGGTCTGTATGCTGGCGAGGTATTCCATCCCTAAATCCTCTTGACCCCCGGTCAGCCGATGATGAATGGGCATGGCCATTTGACCAAGCCGGAACACCGTTTCATTTCGCTGTGCGATTATGTAAGAGCCCGTTTTAATCAGTTCGCTGTTCCAGAAGGGGAGCTCATCGGGACGACCCTGCCCGGCGGCGATTCGGCGAAGAAGATGGTTTCTCTGTGAAATAACCCGGTTATAGCGTTGAAGCGCTTTTAGATACCGTGGATCGATTTGGGAGATAGTTATATCAAGATACCTCCTCCTGAGTGAGGGCTCACCACCAATCAGGTCGATATCTCTTGGACTGAACATTACCATATTCAGTTGTCCCATCAGGTCGGTCGCTCTCCGGGCTATTCCGTTTATCCTGACATGTTTCTGCAAACTAAGCTCTTCGGTGCCGGATTCATAGAAAGAGGTATATTTTGGTTTGATAAATATCTCGATTTGTATATGCTTATCCCTCTTGCGGATATCGGCGCGCAGATGGGAAAGAGGAAATTTCTCGCTCAGAGCGTGACGGTTGATTATCTCTTTGTCAGGTATGCTTCGGGAGAAACGGGTGGTGGCCAGAAAGCAAATCGATTCGAGAAGATTTGTCTTGCCCTGGGCATTGGCGCCCCAGAACACGGATATATTTGGCGGTACCTCAAATGAAAGTTCTCTGTAGTTTCGGAAATTGATGAGGTTGAGGTAAGTGATGTACAAGCGGCTCACTCCGGGGCTTCTATTAACTACCAGTAGCATACTGCATCTGCACTGGCAGTTCAAGAAAAAGGCAGGCTCATGAGTGGCCTGCCTTTTTAAAACAGTCAAGGAGAGATTACGGAACCTTTTGGAGCAAGTGGTGACTGCCGGAAGATGGGATGTCCCCCGGCTTCAAAATTGCCTCAGTGCAGGGAGATAATGGCAATTGATCAGATTTTTATTGGAATTACCTATCCGCTGGCCGTGTGCATCAGGTGGTATTTTTTCACCATATCAGCAATTTTGAAGGCCGAATCAACTGCCTGGTGAATGCCGACTCCATACCCGCCGGCGTCGCATCCTACATAGAAAAGTCCCTGTATAGGAGCCTTTGGTGAAGGTTTGTATCTTCCTGTCTGGCCAACGATCTGTCCCATGCCGATGCACTCTCCACCCTGTCCGGGCAATACATGGTCACGCGTGAGATTAGAAACGTCACGTACAGAATAACCCTCTTTACTCTCGATATAACGCGGCAAGTCGGGGAGGGCTTTGAATAATATCTCCTCTCCCTTATTCCACCATGCCTTTTTCTCCCTGGCGCTCATCTCCGGGTCCGCGGGACACAGGTAACCTGTCATTAATATCTGCTTGCCCGGTGGAGCGGCTCCCGGATCATAGTTATCCGGTACTTCATACCATACGGTGATCTCCTCCGGCAGATTTAAAGTTTTAGCCTCGGTGATCCACCGATCAAGGGTCCATGCGCTCTTGTCAGAGAAGATAACCCCGTAAGGGGCATCGGTTACCTTGCGGCTGAGGAAATAACGGGTTCCCATGAAGCCGAGCGAGGGAAGTAGATCCTTGACATAATTGACATAACCTTGATCGAAATACTCCTCTCCGACCAGCTTCAGGACGGTAGGGTGCAGCCCTGCGTTGCTAATGACTATCGGAGCATGAAATACTCCTTTATCTGTGGCTACCCCCGTTACTTTACCCTTTTCAACCATTATCTTCTCGGTACGGGTACGCATCATCACCTTGCCGCCGTTGGCGGTCACTGCATCACAGTAGGCCGTGGCCAGTGTTCCGAATCCCCCTTTACAGAAGAGGCCGCCATTGCGCAGGAAGATATCCTGAAGGGTTCTGATTCCTTCTGAAGCGGAAAGTGCGTCGAACGGTACTACAAAACAGCCGTCAGCCACCGGACCCAGCAGAAAGGCATATACCGCTGGCGGGATCTTATAGTTTGAGAGCCACTCAGCGAAGCTCATATCGTCCAGTTTCTCCATTTCCTGCTGGGGCATCAAGGTGAGGTCCATCATACACTTGAGGGACTCTTCCCGGTCCTCTTCCTTAACCTCCAGCCAGTCGAATATCACGTTGGGATCCATAGCGGTGTCGGGTGGCATGGCCGGCATCTGCTTGTACTGGCCGTCGGGGGCTCTGTAAATGCAGGCCTGCTGGCCGGGTAAGGATACCAGTTCCGCTTTGTGGGATACGTCGAGTTCGTTTAGTAGTTTCTGTAAAAGGCTATCCTGAACTGGCGCGCTTATGACTACCCACGCCGTGTAGGTGAACCCCTTTTTGGTGAGTGTCATGGCTTTACCGCCGGCACGAGCGTTCTTTTCAAGAAGCAGAACTTTTAAACCCCGTTTTGCCAGGAGTCCGGCACAGGCACTGCCCCCAAAGCCGGCTCCGATTACTATAGCGTCATAATTTTGAACCGCCATGAAAACCTTCCTTTCTTACTCAATATAAGTAAGGCAATAGCAATTTTTAAGTTCTAGAAATCCCCTGGATGCTGAGGATTCTTATTGAACCACTGCTTGGGGGAGAGGATGAAGCCGATGATAGAGCCCTTCATCATGACCTTGAGCAGGACGAGCAGGTCCCCGAAGCTCATTCCGGCCCGTATGCGCCACTTGACGGGGTCGGTGACGTCGACGAACATGATGAGGTAGTCGCCCTGGCGGCTCAAATCGGCGATGTTGCCGGTGAGCTCGGTTTTTCCGAGTC
This sequence comes from Dehalococcoidia bacterium, assembly GCA_046484125.1. Classification (GTDB taxonomy): domain Bacteria; phylum Chloroflexota; class Dehalococcoidia; order SZUA-161; family SpSt-899; genus JBGLNL01. Next base: position 41,423 of record JAWOBX010000126.1, read on the forward strand.
CTGTTGATCTGAAGTACATGGTATACCTCCCTGTTTGGCGGGGCAATTGGTCGAAACAGCCCCGGGTTTTACATAATATAGCCGTTTTCCCTGGCCCTGGTGACCATCTCCGGCTCCTGCCACCACTTGTCGATGCCGCATTCCTCGGCGATGGAATTGGCGCAGTTGTAGCCGGGACCCCAGATGACGCAGCCTCCCGGCCAGACCCCTGCCCCTCCGACGAAGAGGTTTTTAACGGGTGTGACGTTATGGGAGCATTCCTGGTTGGGCCTGAGGTAACCCATCTGGAGGGGGTGGTACTGGCCCTGCTTGTAGGAGCCTCTGACCATATTGGCGAACTTGTTCTGGATATCGGCGGGTGTGGTTATGTTCCACCAGAGGACATTCTCCGGCGACATGTTGGTGGTATATTTGCGCAGGGTGCTGAGCTGGTATTCGGCGATCTCCCTGCGGAAGTTGTAGTTGAGCCATTTGTCGTGGCCGCCATCCTTGAGCTCGTAGGGGGCCATCTGGGAGAGGAGTCCGGATGACCTGCCCTCGGGTGCCTGGTAGGGGTCATGGACGGAGGGGAAGGAGGCGATGTAACCCGCGGTCCGGGGGAGTTCCCCTGTATCCATCATGTCCCATTCTTTGATGAGCTCGTCGGAGTTCTCGTAACCGAGTACGTACATGAAGGATTTGTTGATGTCTGGATTGGACTCGGCGGCCTTGAAGCTGGGGGGCTCGGCCAGGGCGAGGTGGAGATCGAGGAGGCTCCACTTCTCCCACTGCCATGATTTGACCATGCCGACGAAATCGGGATCGAGCTTATCCTCACCGACCAGGTTGAGGAAGGTCTGATGGATGTCGATGGTGGAGACCACCGCCTTGCTGGCCATGAAGGTGGTGCCGTCCTCCAGTTCCACGCCTTTGGCCTCGCCGTTCTCGACGATGATCCTTTTGACCTGGGCGGAGGTTCTGATCTGCCCCTGGTTCTCGAAGACGGCCTTGAGCAGGGCGTTGGAGACGCGGTGGGAGCCTCCGGCGGTCATGCGGTAGTTGCTCATCCGGTTGAAGTAGAGGGGGATGAGGTACCCCACGCCTGACTGGGCATAATCGAGTCCCCAGTGGCAGACGCCGTAGAGGATGAGGGTGCGGATGTATTCATTCTCAAACCTTTCCTTGATGACCTCCTCTGGGGTTCTCTCGGCGTATTCGGAGAGGAGGCGGCCCATATCGGACATCTGAGCCCTGGCGGCCATCAGTGGAGCGGGTTCGGGTTTGACGAAGGTCTGTGGCCCGACCACTTCCCGCATCAGGTCATCGCATTCCCTGTACCAGTCCCTGTAGGCGTCGGAGTCCTTCCGGGAGAACTGGGCGAAGGACTGGCAGGTCTTCTCGACATCGTGGTAGACGCAGACGGCTTTGCCCTCCGGGGTAGGTAAACACCACTGGAGGTCGGGCATGATATGACGGACGCCGTAGATACCCTCCATGTCAAAATCCTGATAGACGGGGGCGTAATCGACCATCATGTGGAAGATGGCATGGGTGTTATGGAAGTACTCGGGGAGGGTGATCTGCTCGGTGGCGAGCCCTCCTCCGGCCTCGTATCTTTTCTCGAGCAGGAGGACCTTCTGGCCGGCCCTGGCCAGGTAGGCGGCTATCTCCAGGCCGTTCGGTCCGCTGCCGATGATAACTATATCGTACTCATATGTCGCCAT
>JAWOBX010000032.1:0-4510 GCA_046484125.1 Dehalococcoidia bacterium
TTGACAAACGAGTTACTGGAGACGAAGCATTCGGCAAGTGAGGCTGAGCAGTTCAAAAGGGAGGGCTGCGGATATATAGCGGCCAAGCAGATTTATCTTATGCTGGATATTGTCAGGGAGGCGGTAGACGACGTGGGGCCGGAGAATTTCGACACTCAAGCCCTTTACGACGCGGCGACGTCATGGGTTTACGAACATGAGGGGATTGAAGATTTTAACAACTTCAGTGAGACTAAAAGGATCGCTCAGAATTACTATGCCATTTACCGGGTGGTAGGGGCCGAGAAGGACCTTCAAAGGGTATCAGAATGGTTGCCAGAGGTTACCGAACCATGATACAAATAATATGAATATATGCCATTATTTTTGGGTTATCATTTTGTGTAAAGGACAAATTCCAGGATTCTGGTCAAGAGGTGAGGAGGGGTTGTGGAGGCAGGATTCAAACACTTTTAAATAATGAGTAAGCAGAATACTACGGTTTTCCGGCAGGGGGTGTTTGACAGCACCTTCCCAAAACTTTTACTCCGGAATTACAGACAATGGGGAGATAAGCGCCTTGCTATTCGCAAGAAGGAGCGAGGCATCTGGAAAACCTTTACCTGGGCAGATTGTTTTGAAGAGGTCAAATCAGCCTTTCAGGGATTGCTGGCATTAGGTCTGGCACCGGAAGATCGAGTGGCTATCCTTGGGGATAGTTCCCCGGAATGGTTCTGGAGCGAGTTGGCCGTACAGGCGGCTCAAGGCACTGTAGTCGCCCTTAATCCCGCTTCGTCACCGGAGAAGATTCAACAGGTACTGGAGCTTGCCCATCCGAGGTTTGTAATAGCTCAGGACCAGGAGCAGGTCGATAAGTTACTGGAAACCCCGTTTGCTCAGTCGCTTGAAAAGATTGTATACTGGCGCGAGAAGGGCTTGAATAAGTATGATCAGCCCAATTTGGTAAGTTTCCGGCAGTTGATAGAGCAGAGAGAGGCGAATTTAGCATCTGACTCGAAGCAATTCCAGGAAAACCTGGTTTTCGGGGAAGGTTCAGAGGTAGCCATTATCCTCTACGCAGCCTCAGAATCAGATTCGCCCATCGAGATACAGGCCACCCATAACTTACTGCTTTCTTCCGCGGAGGCTGTTCTGGCAATGGACGGATTTCATGAGAACCATGAATATATGTCGGTAATGAGTCCGGGATGGTTTTTCGAACAGGTTATCGGGTTCGGCATATGTCTGTTGGCGGGGAGGCGGATAAATTTCGCGGAAGATGTGGGAACGGCACAAACCGATTTCAGGGAGATTTCTCCACACGTAGTGGTATATCCGGCGCATTTGTGGGAAATACTGGCGGATTCAATTAAACAGAACCTGGCAGCCAGTGGATCGGTAAAACGCGGTTCTATCAACGGCCTGCTCCGGCTGGGTTATGCAGTGGAACGGATCCAGGCGGCCGGGAAAAATCCGAATATTGTGTTGAAGATGCTCTATAGGATGGCGGATCTCATCGGCTTCCGGGCGCTCAGGGATAAGCACGGGCTTGATAGAGTGAAGGTTGCCTATTCCGCCGGTGGAACACTGTCTCCCGAGACGCTTCAACTTTTTAGTGTAATAGGGATTAGTATTAAACAGATATATGGCTCGATTGAGAACGGAATAGTTCCAGTGGATCCGGGCGAAAACAGGATAGAAAGGCAGTACGGATAACGGGGCGTTTGAGCTATGGATGAACAGAAATATGTAATCAGAAGGCTGGCCGGCTTACCCGGATCGGGAGTCAGGGTCCTCGTCGAGAAGTGGAAAGCCCACATTGTCGGCGTCTCGATAGCACTTGCCATAGTTCTAGCGGGCGTTCTGTCGATCTTTCTAGCTTTGCCTGAAGATGAAAGGGACAAAGCCATCCGAACTATTGTCAATGGCTTAATGTGGGGTGGGGTTTACGCCATGATAACTCTGGGAATGGTGGTCGTATACAAATCGACCCGGGTGTTCAACATGGCCCATGGCGGTATACTCCTTTTCCTGACTTATCTCACGTGGTGGCTTATAGCCAGTGACAGGCAGGATTTCCCTCTGTCCATCGCCTTTCCTGTGGCAATACTCGCCGCTATCGCTTTCGGCTGGGGCCTTGACTTGATGTTCTTCCGGGGAATGATCGGGAAAGGCGAACTTATCACCTTTCTTATCACGATGGTAATGGGTTTTTCGGTTATACATGGAGTAACCGTTCTCTTATTTGAAGGGAAGTCTCAGATAATGCCCAGCATAGGTTTCCCGGAGCACAGCATTTCAGTCATAGGCAGCTACAGGCTTGAATGGGAGCTTCTGGGAGCGTTCATTGCGGCGACCATCATGTTCCTCATATTTGTAGCTTATTTCCGCTTTACCAAGAGCGGCCTTGCCATGAGATGTGTTTCAGAGGATAACGTCATCAGCCAGAGCCTGGGAATAAAGGTCAAACGCATTTACACAATGGCCTGGATTATTAGCTGCCTTTCCGCTCTTGTTGGTGGAGTACTAGTGGGCTCACTAACTCAGGTGTACAGTGAAAGTGGTGGATTGGATGGATACGCTATAATGCTGGCCCTTCCCATCATTATTCTGGGTGGAGTTGAATCAATACCAGGGGCGTATATTGCCGCGTTGATAGTCGGTTTAACGCAGAGCCTTGCCGGCAGTTATATAAATCCCTATATCGAAGGCTTCAGAGACGTATTACCCTGGGTGCTGTTGCTCATAGTGATGTTAGTCAGGCCGCACGGCATATTCGGACTCAGAGGCATAAAGAGGATATAACATATGTTACCAGGTGGATTATTCGGTACCAAATACGCATCTGATCTGGCGATAATACGAACCAAAACTCAGTGGTTTCTGCTGGCGGTATTGCTGGTTGTTTTCATCATAATAGTCCCCATGATGTCAACTGACTACTGGCTGACTCAGTTCACCCATATCGCGATAACCATCATAGTAGTGCTGGGGCTGCATATACTTGCGGGGTTGTGCGGGTTAATATCCATTGGTCAGGCGGGTTTTGTATGTGTGGGAGCTTTTACCACCGCCATTCTAGTATCTCACTGGGATTTCAATGGCTGGCTCTGTTTACCTATAGCCGCCTTAGCGGGAGGCTTAGCCGGCCTGTTTTTCGGTTTACCTTCTTTCAGGCTGAAGATGTTCTACCTGGCCATATCAACGCTGGCCGCGTACTGGATAATCATTTGGGCCTTTAAATACAGAGACATCTCTGATGTAACAGGAGGGTTCACGGGTCTGGACCTGAGCGCGCATCCCCTTACCCTGGGAGGCATTGATTTCAGTGAAGATGTTAATCTTTATATACTGGCGGTGATTCTGGTGGTGATCGGCACCTTTATCGCCAAAAACATCCAGAGATCGAATACGGGTAGAAAGTTTGTAGCTATAAGGGATAATGAGCTGGCCGCCGAAGTCAGTGGAGTAAACCTTTTCAAGAACAAGTTGCTGGCTTTCTTCATCGGGTGCGCCTTCGCGGGAGTTGCCGGGTGGCTATGGGCCTATTCGCAGCAGCGGGTGACTCCAAGCGATTTCACGCTGATGGATGGAATATGGTACATGGGTATGATAGTTATCGGCGGATGGGGCAGCACTGTGGGGGTATTCCTGGGAGCTTTCATGCTGGATTTTCTTGGTATAATGATAAGTGACAATCTGGCTCCATGGATAGTTGATTTTGTGCCTGATCGGTGGGGAGCACAGATGTACGTTGTACTTAAACTGGTATTGGGCGGCCTGGGTATGGTCATGTTTATGAAGTTCGTACCAAACGGGCTGGCTGGCGTCTGGCAAAAGGCGAAGCTGTCGTATCGTCTCTATCCATATTCTTCCACGGAGTCTTAAGCGGGCCTGTAGACGTAAGCTGATCCGACTGAGTTTTTGTTCTCACCAGTAAAAAATAATAAGAAATTGGCTGCAAAGGCCCTCCGGCAGGATGTTTAACGCTAATGCGCTCCTCACATTTACCCCGGAAGAATCCGTCCTGTTATCAACGCCCTCCTTTTTCTCCCATACATGGATAGAGTTCTCTCGATTGGCCTTCCTTGGGTTGCGGGGTATTTGATACAATCACCGGATAGCGGTTGTTCGACAAACATATGCAACTGTTTTATATACGAATACAGGCATAACGGGGCCCAGGAACAGAGTTCCAATGCATGTTGGTTAGGCAGGCATTGCCTGACGGACGGAATAAAAGATACGTGGAATCGTTGAATCAATTGAAGCAAGGACTTAGGAGGATGTGTGGCTGGTAACCGAAAAGGGAAATGCTGTTTTTTTGGTGGGCAATCCCTGAGAAAAGGGCATCGGAATGCGCGTTTCAGGAGATGTTTACGTTTGCACCCGCGAAGACCAGAGCGCGATCGTAACAGCGAGATACGATGCGGGCTGCCAGACCTAATTTTAAGCTGAATGGGAGGATAACTGGATATGGGTAAAATGGACGGAAAGGTAGCCATAGTCACCGGTGCCGGGGCGGGTATTG
>JAWOBX010000073.1:0-25850 GCA_046484125.1 Dehalococcoidia bacterium
AAGGAACCTCTTGAGGCAAGTAATGACTTCGCCCGGTCTGGGGGTTTCCCCGGATTCAATTTTCCCCAGGACTGGGGAATTAAAAGGGGTTGATAAGGGTTACCTTAATTGATTGTATAGGTAACAGAAAGCTCGATTGTGATCAAAAGTAATATCAACCGAACTACTCCCGGATAGAATAACTTGCGCATGTAATAATTTTAATGATGAAGATTGGCGTGGTCAAGTAAAAAAAACGGAGACCTTGATAAGATTGCCGGAATTTATAGCGGGGTGTATATTTCAGGCATGGCTAAGGAGAACAATACCATAGAGTTACAATACATGGAAAAGAGCAGGCCTTGACTCGGCGCGCATCTGAGGTTAAACTTACCATTACTTTTTAAGAGGGGGCATAAATGGCACAATCGGTTCCCCTGGTTAAGGTCTCTGAACTCTTTCAGGTGGGCGTTGTCGTTGACAACCTGGAGGAGAGCATTAAACGCTACGAGAGCATGCTGGGGATCGAATCGTGGAAGATCGTGACAGTCGATTCCTCTGTCGTCAGGATGACCTATCGAGGAAAAGACTCTCTACACAGCTTTAAAGCCGCCTTCACCATGCTGGGAGCACTAATGATCGAATTGCTGGAGCCGCTTGAAGGGTATGGCACCTATCGTGAGTTCCTGGATACGCGTGGTGAAGGAGTGCACCACCTGGGACATGTCAGGGTGGACAACCTGGATGAGGCTGTTGGAGCGTTAGAGGAAGCCGGTTTTCCATGCGTCGAGACCGGAGAGAACCTTGGAGATCCGGCGGGCAAATACTCCCACAAATGGGCATACGTGGATACAACCCCCGCGCTGGGATACATCATCGAGCTATCCACCGGAATGGATCCAAGGGATTCTTTCAAAATACTGTAACAGTATAAGGGTCGATTAACCGGGCAAGGACTTGAACTGTTCACTGGCTACTGCGTCAGTTTGAGCGTTATCGCGTCCGAGCGTTATTGCGTCCGTAAGCTTCCTTCAGCTATAAGGGACTGTTACAAACCGCGAGAAAATAAGCCATATCACCAGATTTGCTCTTCTGGCGATTAGATTGATTTGCCGAACCTGTTGATGGTGAGTATCATCTCGTTGAGACGGCCGGCGCTCTTTTTGGTATATGAAAAGGCAATCCTCGGCTTTGACATTAACTCTGGTTCATCCTTCTCTTGTGGCAATGCCTCTGTCTTGACAATATCGCCGGATGCGATCAGGTCCCGGAACGATTCGTTCAACTGGATCACGTGGTCATTGAGCAGCTCTTTTTCCGTCCGTATTACAAGCATATCCTTGACCTGCCTGCTCGAATGGTATGTGGAGTAGTAGAAATTTATCCATTCTACCGCTTCCTCCGGCGAGTGAAAAATGCTGTAGAATGAAAGGTCCTCTGGTGAAATGTATCCTCTGGCCAGAAGCTGGTCCCTTACGAATTGATCCCATGATTCCCAGTACCGCTCACCTGGAAGATCCATCAGCACGAGAGGCATCGGTGGAGCTTTGCCTGTTTGCAGCAGTGTCAGCACCTCAAATCCCTCATCTTGCGTGCCGAATCCGCCGGGAAACAGAGCGAAAGCGCCCGCTTCCATTACAAAGAAGACCTTGCGTGTGAAGAAATATCTGAACGTGACCAGTTTGGGATTATCCTGCATGAGCGTGGTTGGACTTTGCTCGAACGGAAGAAGTATATTGACACCAAAGCTGTTCTCCGGACGGGCACCTTCGATTCCCGCTCTCATAATGCCATCCGCGGCTCCTGTGATTACCATGTAGCCCTGGTCGGCCAATAGAGAACTAAGACGGTGAGCCAACTGGTAGTAGAGGTCACCCTCACTTACCCGGGCCGAGCCAAAAATCGATACCTTTCGAGTATCTCTATAGGGCTTGAAAACGCGGGCGGCATAACGAAACTCGGCTACTGCCCGGTTGAGCATTTTCAGGTCCAGGATATCCAGATCGTGACGTTCGCATTTAAGTGCGTTGATGAGCAGGTCTTTACACAGCAAGGACTGGAGATCCGTGCTCTCGGATGTCATGACATCACCAAGTTGCTTCAGTATTTCCTCTGTGTCTTGTGGTTTTCTCCATGGCATTGGCTATTTATCCTTCCTTTTGAGTTAACCGTGACCATTATAACACCCATATTAATGGATTTGCCTGTGCCGGTCTTTCGCCTGCAAAGAGGTCCGCTTGAGTTGAGATTGGGATTGAATAGTGGAAATCTCGCCAGTCGTTACTGAAGGAGTTTAACGGCGAATCAACCGCACATCCGCCGGAGCTTGCCGGATTAGAGATATATTGCTCCTGCGTCCAGCGGGCTATTAACCGGTGAATATAGGGGAGGATTTAATTGAAAGCAGGTTTGCCTTTATATCTACTCAGTCCCTTTTCCCCCCTGCTACTCCAGCCCTTTCCACTTGAAGTAAACGAATACCCGGCCATGATTGTTGAAGTCCTTTTTGACGCGGTGACATTTTTGTCTCACGTCCTTGCGGTCGAGAAAGCGTAAGATGCGCTTTTTAAGTTGGCCGCTGCCCTTGCCGCAGATTATCTCTATCTCGTTTAGTTTCTTATCTTCGGCTTCCTTGAGGGCCTCCTCCAGAGCCGCATCGATCTTGTCGCCCTGGTTGTAAATGGGATGAAGGTCAACGGTCAGCCTTTTACTGGACATCTTTTACGACCCCCCTGATACTTGCGGGAGTGACTGGCGTTATGACCCATCGTCTGAGGGGAAAGGGCTCACTGTCCGGCCAGTTCCCTGCCGAAAGCTATCGATTTCTTTTGTGTCTCAGCATCCTTTGCCAGTTCTCCCGGTTCGGGAGGGGCATCAGGTATCAGAAGCTGTTTAACCCTTTTACCCAGTCCGGCGGCTATTCCTTTCATATGAGTCGATGCCGTTCCCAGTCCGTAATCGTGATCTCCGCCCGCCGTGGCGATGAAAGCCATTGAGACTGATGCCAGTTCCGGCGCCACTGAATAGGCTCCTTCACGGGTCTTGATCAGGCAGTACATGCGGTCGATGAGCCGCTTGAGCTGGGCGGAGAAACTGCCGAAGTAAACAGGGGTGGCCAGTACCACTACATCCTGCTCCAGCATTCTGGCGACAAGCTGAGCAGTCTCGTCCTTGACCATACACCGGTACTCATCCGATTTCTGGCAGCCCCGGCAGCCGATACAGCCGTTGTTTTTGTTTTCCACTCTGGTGGCGTCAACAATCTCCACCTCAGCTCCCCCCTCCCGGGCCCCGTCGGCCACCCACTTCGCCACCGTGACCGTGTTACCGGTTTTCCTTGCGCTCGCCGTTATTATCAAGATTTTCTTTTTCATAAGTTAATTGATCCCTCCCTGAATTGCCTTCGGGGATGAACAGGCCAGTGTACCATCCCGTAAATAACCGGATTTTCATTCATCTGATATCAATTGTATGAAATTACTTACTCATTCTCCCACCACCCGCCCCCGGAGAACCAGTTTATAAGAGGAGAAATCAGTTGAAAACCCACATCGCTTCAATATCTGTAGTGAAGTGTAAGGGATTGTATACCAGCGCGGACACTATGACTGGATATGCCTGATCTCCAGAAGCTGTATAACCGTGCCGCCGATTTTTTCACTGTCGAGATAAGCCTCATGGACTTCAAACTGCTTTCCCCCGGATGCCCCCGATTCGTCCTCCCCTCCAACGGTCAGGCTGTAGCGCATCAGTGGCTCTATGCCCTGTTCGGCAAGTTCCTCGAGCGCTTCATCAATATTTTCCACACTGAATGCTACATGCTGGAGTCCTTCTCCCTTCTCCCTGAGGAATTTGGAGTGCGGCGTTTCACCTTCGAGTACCTGAACCAGCTCGACGAACGCGGATCCGGTGTAGGCGATGCCCGCCTTTACTTTTGCCTTGATGGACTGACCCTTATGCGAGAATTTGCTGAGATCATACACCTCGATGTGGAATGGACCGATGCCGAATACCGAACTGTAGTATTCGACGGCTTTGTCCATATCCTCCACTACGATGCCCACGTGAGACAGCGGCCCCACTTTCATATGTTTCTCCTTTCGCTGACGTAATTCCGGAAGCAGAGCGGGCATGGCTCCATTGCCGATAACGCCAATATCGTTCTGCTCATTCGGGCAGGTCGGGTGCCCATGCCACTCCGTTAATGTGCCCGCCGCCATCGGCGTGTATTGTATTTCCGGTTACATATCTCGATTCTTCTGAGGCCAGGAAAACCGCGACCGGACCTATATCATCTTCCGGGTCGCCCATGCGTCCCATTGGATTCTGCCGCAGGATTTGTGCCGAGCCCTCAGGGTCGATCTCCTGGAAGGCCTTAAACGGCGCTGTTATCGCGGCCGGACAGATAATGTTGGCTGTGATGCCGTGCCTGGCCCATTCACGAGCCGCTGTACGGGTAAGAGTGCGGGAAGCCTCCTTGGCCGAGTTATATTCCGCGGTGTACATGTGGGCGTTGACCCCGTTAAGCGAGCAAATGGTGATGATGCGTCCCCAGCCGCTGGATTTCATGTAAGGGAATACCGCCTCCATACCCCAGAATACTCCCATGAATCCAATCCGCAGAGCCCGTTCCATCCCCTCGTCCGTCTTGTGTTCCATCCGTGAGTATTCTCCCCCTCCCCAGGCGTTGTTGACCAGGATATCCACCCGCCCGAAAGTTTCGGTCGCTGTGTTCACCATGGATACAACGCTTTCCTTGTTGCTGACATCAGTGGGCACGAAAAGTGAATTCGTCCCGAAGTCCGCTGTTATCTCATCCGCCGTTCTATTTCCCGTTTCAGAATTGAACTCGGCTATGACCGTAATCGCGCCCTCCGACGCGAATCGGCGGGCAATGCCCCTTCCAATCCCCTCCCCCGCCCCGGTCACAACGGCAACCTTATCGAGCAGACGTTTCATTTTTCTCACCTGTCCATGTTTGTTATACTGTTGATTCTGGTGCTTAATTACATTGATAAATCACATCTCAGAGAATCTGCGGCCACAGAGCCCTGTGCTTTTTTCTTACACAAATCCGGTAAACACCGCTTGAAAGGCCAGTTTGACCCCTTGATTCCCCATATTCTCACAGCCGTACGCCCTTTTCGTGAAGTATATCCCTGCTGGTTTCGGGTATCCTCTCCTTAAGGTCGTCCGGCAGCCGCTCAATCACCTCTCTGTCGTAAGTCCACATGTGGACGCATCTGGGCTCCTGAGCCTCATCTCCAAGGTCGGGAACCCGAACGCATAGCAAGTCAGGTTCCGCCATCATGTATCCCTCGATTGAGGCGTTATCCGAGTTTCGGCAGTACCTGGCGTATCTTTCCATGCCCTTAGGGGGCCTCATGGCACACCTCTCCCTGGTGCATACCGCTTTCCGCTCGTCGAACCATGAGTACGGGCGCATACCCGGACCCGACATCAGGTGGGTGATATCCTGGTACCAGGCGATCTTATCCAGTGGAATAGGCGAGCCGAAATTACGCTGCAGGTTCTTCCACATTGCCTCGCCGTGAGGCAGGCCGTTTTCCCTGCCTGTCTCCAGGGCCCTCTCCTGCCCGACGCCGTCCTCGAGGTTCTTCCACATACCATGGAACTGCATCTTCAGTCGCATAGAAAGGGCGGCCATGACCTCGTCCACAGTTATTTCGGAGAGATCGATGCCGAGCTTGAACTTAAGAAGGTCGGAAACCCTCCGCTCCGAGATGCCGGCACCGGGAGAGGCGGATGTCCAGTCCATTATCCATGCCATGGGCGTGCCCTCGGGAGGATAGACATCGAAACCCCATTTGTACATCTCGGATTCGCTGGCCGGGAATGGTACAGGGGTTGGTTCCGACTTCATCTTCCGGACCCTCCTTTACATAACAATAACCCGAAAAAGCCTTTGGCCGGGGACTCTTTAAGAGAGGAGGAAGCCACCATCAACGACGATCAGTTCACCGGTTACGTAGTCTGAGGCCGCGCTGGCCAGGAATAGCGCGGTCCTGGCGATGTCGTCAGGGTAGCCCGGCCGGCCCAGGGGCAGGCGCTCGTTGAAATTGCCGGTTCTTTCAGCGGGCTCGGAGTCGCTGTAGCGCCCTGAGCGTTTTCGAGTATCGATGGTGCCCGGAGTCATAATATTGCCCGGCGCGATGGCGTTAACCAGGATGCCGTGCGGAGCCATCTCCAGAGCCAGCGCCTTGGTGAACATGAGTACTCCACCCTTGGACGCGTTGTAATGGGAGGTGTTGCCGGTGGGGTGGAGGGCGTCTATGGAGGCGATATTGACGATCTTTCCCCCTTTTCCCGCCTCGATCATTTCGGAGGCCGCGGCCTGGCAATAGAGGAACGGGCCTTTGAGATTGATATCCATCACCTTGTTCCAGAGTTCTTCGGAGACCTTCATGAACGGTTTCAGCGGATAGATGCCCGCGTTATTGACCAGTATGTCGATGGAGCCGTACGCTTGTTTGGCGGACTGCATGACTTTTTTAGCATCATCTGCACTGGACGCATCCGCCTGAATGGCCTGCGCGCTGCCGCCTTTCGACGTGATCTCTTCGACTGTTTTACTGGCGGCATCTATGTCTATATCGGTGACTGTTACGGAAGCGCCCGCTTCCGCCAGCCGGAAGCAGATCGCCTGGCCGATTCCCAGTCCTCCGCCTGTTACAATGGCGCTCTTACCCGAAAGGTTGAATAGCTCCGCCAGAGACTGAACTTCCATCTTTCAATCCTCCTTTAAATTGCCGGGAACTTGTTTCCCCGGTCCTGATCTGATAGCCCGGAAATTATTCTCCGCATATTATAACACCTGTATCGACTGTTTGGGTGCCTGCGAATTCGGAGAATACGGAAATGCGCCCGTTTCAATCCATGTTTTTGGGGTATGGGCACGGGCTTGAGAGTTGAACTCTCTTCATGTACAATCAGCCAGAGTACATAGAGTCATTTGTTCAGGGTAGCGATACTGACTTGGCTCTGGCTGAGTTAACTGGCAGTTCCCAATCGTAGCCGGTCAACATTAGCTGAAAGGAGTTTAACAATGCCTTCATCTGTTTTGTTAGTTGAAAAAAGCGAAGGGATCGCCACGTTGACGCTAAACCGGCCGGAGGCGATGAACGCGCTCTCCCGCGAGCTGCGCCAGGCCATCGCCGACGGTTTCCAGGAAATTCTCCCCGACGACAGTATACGGGCGGCCATAATCACCGGAGCGGGCAGGGCGTTTTGCGCCGGGATGGATCTCAAGGAAGCCGCGGCCGGACCCTCCGACCAGGAGGCGTTCGCCGAGGAGCCCGCGGTTATGGAATCCATGGCCGCCTTCGACCGGCCGATAATCGGGGCTATTAATGGATTCGCCGTTACCGCCGGATTTGAACTGGCTCTGGCCTGCGATATATTGATAGCCTCAACCGAGGCGAAGTTCGCCGACACCCATGCCAGGGTGGGGATGCTGCCAGGGTGGGGCTTGAGCCAGAAATTGCCCCGTCTCATCGGTATATTGAGGGCGAAAGAAGTCTCCCTCACGGGGAATTACATAACCGCCGAGCAGGCGGAGAGGTGGGGACTGGTAAACAGGGTTGTGCCGCCTGACGAATTGCTTGCCGTTTGCCGGGGTCTGGCTGCGGATATCGCTGGTTGTGTTCCCGAGGTTGTCTCACGCTACAAGCGAATGATAGACGGAGGCTATGGTATGCCGTTTGCCGAAGCGATGAAGTATGAGTCTGATGCCGCGATCCAATGGGCCAGGGGGATCACCTCCGGTGATATCGGGTCGCGCCGCGGCCAGGTACAGGAGCGGGGAAGGGAACAGGGGGGAGGGTCCTAGTGTACTGTCCCTAACGCTTCTAATATAAATGTTGCGCAATGCTCTTTTCACCGCATTGTTTCACTTAAAAAGCTGTTACTCAGGTAACAGCGTCGGGTGGTTGATAGGGATAAGGCTAAGTATTTGCATACAATCAATATCAGCGAAAGTCTGGTTAATTACCGGACGTTACACTGGCTGGCTCTATCAAGTAGTGCGGAACTGAAGGGGAGCATTCGATATAATTCCGGTAGATAATAAAAGGTAGAGCTGTTGCCGGAACAGAATACAAGGGGGAATAATGGGCACCGTACTTGATGACAGCGAATTCAAATCAATTATCGATCATTTTTCGTCTCTCGCGGTAGATACCCCCATCTTTTCCAAACTTCTGGATTTTTCTATTGAGTCGCCTGATTTCGAGCATGCCCGGCTCAGGTTTCCCATGCGCGATATTTTCATCGGCAACATTGTCTATCGGTCGTTGCACGGAGCTGTTACATGCGCCATGCTTGACAATGTCGGTGCCCACGCTGTGTTTCTGAAACTCTTCCAGAAGTTGAAGGATGAGCCGCGGGATAAACTGGTAAAGCGCATCAGCAGGATCGGCGCGGTCAATTTGAGGATAGATTATCTGTTGCCAGGTATCGGCGAGGAGTTCATAGCCACGAGTTACATCCTGCGTATGGGTAATAAGGTTGCGGTAACTCGTATGGAACTGCGCAACGAAGATGATAAGCTCATCGCCGTCGGGACGGGCACTTACACGGTAGGGTGATGTTCATCCCACGGTATATGTTCCAGTGCCGACAGCGATGAGGTCCTGCTTCTCGTTACGTAACTCCATCCGTGTGACGGCCACCTTGTTGCCGCTTCGCAGTATCCGGGCCGTGGCAATAAAAGATTCGCCTCTACCCGGTTGAAGATAGTCTACACGCAGGTCTATCGTTCCCACCTTACTCAGCTTCTGCATCTGTTTTGCCATTGATTTACCTTTGACCTGCTTGAAGGCGTTGACGAAGACGACGTGCCCGCCCACCATGTCGAGAACCGTTGAAATCACTCCGCCCTGGATTGTCCGATAGGTGGGGTTCCCTATGAGAGCGTCGCGCATCTGAAACGTTATTATGCCCGTATCCATGTCCGGTGATTCGACGGTTAATCCCAGGAATTCATCGAAGGTGGGGCCCACCCTGTTTTCGAGCATACTATCGAAAATTGCCTGTAGTTCCTCATCACATACTTTTATGATAGTGGGCATGATCTATCTTCCCTAAAAGGTCTTATACTGAAGATACATTATCAAACCTGAACCTTCAAGTTCTGTGTCGCGCTCGAAAACGGCGTTTCCAGTACAAATATTCACCCTCGGGGTTACACGGAATCTCCGGCCTCATTATTACCAGGGAATTTGTGAACATGGTGGCTGCCCGGAAGCGGAACCATCATCATTGTTGCGAATACATTACGATTGTGTTTGGCGGTTTATTAATCAACACTCAGTTCTTTAATTGTTGACAAAGATAAATAACAGGAATAAACTCTCATTATCTAAAAAAAGCTCGGCGGTCCGGGAAGGAGGATTACATCATGAAGAAGTTCAGGATATCGATTTTCATCCTGATGATTTTAAGCGCGGCTTGCGTTGTTCCGGCCTGCGGTGATGGCAATGATAATGGGACTCCCCCGGCCACGACCCAGCCTCCAGAGGACGTGGTCATCACCATCGGCAACCATACCGACAAGACCGGTGTTGCCTCCAATGCCCTCAAGTATATAGATATGGCAATGAAGGATTCAGTCCAGTACTACAACGAGAATAACCTCATTCCGGGAGTGCATGTTAAGCTCATCGAATATGACGGCCAGGCGGATCCCTCGAGAGATATAACCGGTTACAAGTGGCTGAAAGAGAGGGGGGCGGATGTCATTACCGCGTGGTTCCCGTCGGTTGCCACTACGTTGCGCCCCTTCATCAACAGTGACGGCATCCCGCTTTTCGGGACCATTGTGGGAAAGGAGATCATGTATCCGCCGGGTTATCTCTTCCTGACCAATACCCTCCTGGAGAACACCGCCTGGACCATGATCAAATGGCTGGCCGGCAATCACTGGGATTACGAGAGCAACGGACCTGCCAGGATCGGTGGAGTCTGCTGGGAGACTGATGATTGCGGGGCGTATTTCGGGGCGATAAAACAGTACGCGGAGTTACATCCTGAACAGATTGAGTGGGTAAGCGGCCATATCGTAGCCGTCAGCACATTCCAGTGGACATATGAGGTGGAAGCTCTCAAAGATTGCGACTACATATGGGTGCCGAACATAATGGGCACTTTCGTCAAGGCTTATAAAGATGCCGGCTACTCGGCTGTTTTCCTCGGCAGTGATAACCATCTCGCGTTCTGGAGACTGATAGGGGATATGCGTATATGGGATGAGCTTGATGGTACGCTGTTCATCTCAACAAGCGAGTGGTGGGACGATGAGGGGGAGTTGATCGACCTGATAAAGGAACTGGTGGATAAGTACCATCCCAACTCAGTCGAGGAGATCAGGAGTGCCGGCAAGTCCTATATCGCCGTTGGGAATGCCCTGATGGTGCTGGAGATCATCAAGTCAGCGGCTGAGACTGTGGGACCGGAGAACCTTGATTCCGAGGCCATATATCAGGCGGCGCAATCGTTTACCATGACCATCGATGGGCTGGATCGTTACAGCTTCACGGAGGAGAAACGTACCGCCGTTGATTATCTTGTAATATATGAGGCGGATGGAGAGGCCGAGGACCTGGTCAGGATCAGCGACTGGATGCCTGTTGAGTCCCCTCCATAAGCCGTGCCTGAAGTTCGCGCGGAACTGAAGACAGGGTTTGAACCAATAGATGTTTTTGGGCAGGGATGATGATTGACAACGGGTGGGGCAAGTGCTAAATTATGTATACTAATTAGTATGCTAACATAATTCCTCTCTTTTAACGGCAGCCTATACCTCGAGAAGGAGGTCCAGATGAAGAGCTTGCCAGCATACACTTTCCTTATCATGGCTTTATTAACGGCCATGCTGATCCCCGCTTGCGGTGATAGCGAGCAAACTCCTCCTGCCACAAATTCGGATGGAGCTTCCGCAACCACACCGGAGCCAAAAGAAGATGTAGTGATTAGAATAGGGAACCTCACCGACATGACCGGAACCGGGTCAAATGCAATTTCGGTTATTGATATGGCATTGAACGATCTGGTGGACTATTACAACGAACAGAATCTCATCCCGGGAGTAAAGCTCAAAGTCATCGCGTATGATACCGCCTATGACCCTTCAAGAGACATACCCGGCTACAAATGGTTGAAGGAACGTGGTGCAGACCTCATCTATACTTCGGTTACCTCGGCACCCGTAACCCTGCGCCCTCTGGTCGAGGAGGACCAGATGTGCCTTTTCGCCGCTTCCGCTCCACAAGAACAGCTAATTCCTCCGGGGCATGTCTTCATGCTTGGTGAAATCAATGAGGAGCCAATCTATACCCTTCTAAAATGGATCGCTGAAAATGACTGGGACTACGTCAGCAACGGGCCCGCCAGAATCGGCGGGGCCTGCTGGCAGGAACCGGCCGCCGAGGCTTACTTCGAGGCCATGAAGAATTATGCCGAAGCTCATCCGGATCAGTTCGAATGGGTGGGTGGGTATCTCACCACTATGGGAACATTCACATGGGGACCCGAAGTCGAGGAGCTCAAAGACTGCGACTACGTGTTCCCGCCCACTGTATTGGTCAGTTTCGTCAAGGAGTACCGGACAGCGGGGTACGAGGCTGATTTTATCGGCGTGGATACACACATAGCTTTCCTCGGACTTATAAGGGATGCCAAACTCCTGGATGAATTGGACGGAATGCTGATAGCCAGGATGCTCCGGTGGTGGAACGAGGATGGCGAGATAATTGACCTCACCGAACAGCTCCTTAAAGAGAACCACCCCGGCGAAGCCGAGAAGATCATGAGCCAGGGCGTCGGTTATCTGGTCATGGCGAATTTCGTCATCATGCTCGAGATGATACAGGACGCGGTGGAAACGGTGGGACCGGAGAATTTCGATTCGGAGGCCCTGTATCAGGAGGCACAGTCTTATACCCGGATTGTTGATGGTGTGGAGAGGTGGAGCTATAGCGAGACCAAGCGGAGTCCGGCGGATCTCTATGGGATCTACAGGATCAGTGCCGCCGAAGGGGATGTTATCAGAGTAAGTCAGGAATGGTACCCAACGGTGCGGAAACCGTAGCGACGAACCGGATTAACACCGGATTTCCTGAATAGATGGTGACTTAATGGGCCGATATGGATTCTATCCTTATCCTTCCTGTGAGGAGAAGGCGTAAAAGGGAGTGAAACCATGACATACAGAGTTATCCAGTGGAGTACCGGTAACGTGGGAGCGTCCGCTCTTCGGGCGATCATCAATCACCCGGAACTGGAACTTACAGGGGTGTGGGTATATCACGACGAGAAAGCGGGACGGGATGCCGGTGAGCTGTGCGGACTTGAACCTGTTGGCGTAAAGGCTACACAGGATTCCGACGCATTACTGGCGGCCGGGGCTGACTGCGTGTGCTACACGTCCGATGTGCGAATAGATCCAATGGGCACGATCGATGAAATATGCCGTATTTTGCGCTCGGGCAAAAACGTGGTTACGAGTTCCCTGCTCAGTCTTGTTTATCCGGGGGCGCTTGGTCCCCAGGTGCAGGATCAGTTTGAGTCCGCCTGCCGGGAAGGCGGAGTGTCGCTTCTGGTCTCGGGCATGGACCCGGGATTCGCCAACTGTACGTTCCCTCTCATTTTCAGCGGGATGTCGGAGAGATGGGGGAGCATTCGAATACAGGAAATAGTCAATTACGCCACATACAATCAGCCTGAAATCCTCTTTGAAACAATGGGGTTCGGCAAGGCGCTGGATACCGTCCCCCCGCTCCTGGCCCCCGGTGCGCTCACTTTCTACTGTGGAGGTCCTATCCAGCTCATGGCGCAAGGCCTCGGTGTTGAGGTTGAGGAACTCCGGGAAGTCCATGAACGTAAACCGGCGCCGACTGACCTGGAAACTCCCGCCGGCTTGATCAAAGAGGGCACGAGCGCGGCGCTTCGCTTTGAGGTACAGGGCATAATCAACGGTAAGCCCCTCCTGGTGGCCGAACACGTTACGCGCATGCACGACACTATCGCCCCGGACTGGCCGCAGGGCCACGGTTACCGGCTGATCATCGAGGGCCGCCCCCGTATGAACTGTACTTTTGATTTTGAGGATGAGCATGGCGATACCGCGGTCGGCGGAGTCATTCTTACGGCTACGCGGATCGTAAACGCCGTACCGGTGGTTTGCTCGGCGGAACCAGGCTTCATTTCAGAACTCGATTTACCACTCATTACCGGCAGGGGACTTATGGCTTAGACTGAACTGAGTTAAGTTTGAAATTTGATATTAGTCTCTGGAGGGAAAGGCGATGACATATCGGGTTATACAATGGGCGACCGGTGGGGTGGGGAAGGCGGCGATAGAGGGGATGCAAAGCCACCCGGACCTGGAACTGGTGGGATGCTGGGTACATTCCCCGGAAAAAGCGGGGCGGGACGCTGGTGAGATAGCCGGAATCGGTGAGATCGGGGTTAAAACCACCGGCGACATAGACGAAATACTCGCAACCGATGCTGACTGCGTGATATACACGCCTCTTATGCCCAATGAAGATGAGGTTTTGAGGCTGCTGGAATCGGGCAAAAGCGTGGTGACCACGGTCGGCTGGGTTTATCCGTTCAGATCTCAGGACTGCACAAGGCTGTGGGACGCCTGCCTCAAAGGCAGCTCGGTACTGCATGGCACGGGTATTCACCCTGGTGGAATGACCGAACGATTCCCGATGCAACTGGCCTCCTTTACGCGCAACGTCAGCTATGTGCGTGCCGAAGAGTTCTCCGACATCCGGACCTATGGGGCTCCCGACGTAGTTAGCGAGATAATGTTATTCGGCAAGAAGCCGGAAGAGGCACTGGCCAGCCCGCTGGTACACTTCCTGGCCAACGGTTTTGGCCAGTCCATACACATGATCGCGGATGAACTGGGTTTCAACCTGGATAGCGAAATAAATACCATCAATGAAGTCGCGGTGGCCGGTTCACCCATTGATTCACCTATAGGTGTCATCGAACCGGGTCTGGTGGCGGCCCAGCGCTTCACATGGCAGGGTTGTGTCAAAGGAGAGCCGGTGATCGAAGCTATTGTGAACTGGTTCATGGGTGAAGAGCGTTTCGACAAGCCCTGGAGCTTTGGACCGGAAGGACCGCATTATGAAATCGAGGTGAAAGGCGATCCGCCCTTAAAGGCGGTCTACCATGGTTTTCATCCTTCAACTGTTGAGGCGGGACTGCTTCGCAACGAGGGTATCGTGGCCACAGCCATGCACTGTGTAAACAGTGTTCCCTATGTCTGCAAAGCTGAAGCCGGAATACGGTCTTACCTGGATCTGCCCATGATCTGCGGTCGAGCGGCCTCCAAATGTGGACACCACGCACAATAATAAGTAAATGAAGCAGTGGCACGGAATCTTGACGCTTAAAAAATGACATCCAGAGATATAGTGGCTCTGGCAGTTCTTGTACAGGTAACAGGCACATGGGAATCGTTTCCGGAAAGATTAAAAGGGCTGGTATCAGAGTAGATTTAGAGGAGTACCTCTCTAGAACCTGACCTTGGCGATCAGGTTGCCTGTCCGAAAGGAGGTGACAGATAAGAGTGCAAAATGACACCGCCGGAAAAGCGTCATTTTGCATACGCGGCGCAAGAATTAATCGATGGATAAGCTTAATCTTTCAAACCTATATCTCGTTGCCCGATGTATCACATCCTGATGTCATGGTGTTCAAGCTATGGTTACATGGCGATTGGTCGCGTGCAACCATTGAAAAAAACAATTAGGAGGGGGTGAAGCAGTGCGAAATTCAATCTGGCTGGGATTATCGCTGGTAATCATCTTGATATTGTTGCCGTTCCTTTTCGCCTGCAGCGACGACGGCAAAACAGAAGAGCCGCCGGTTACGAAGACTGAGGAGCCCACTGCAACCGTTGAACCCACGAACGAACCAGAGGAACCTGTCATAATTACGTTCGGTAACCTTTCGGATTTCACGGGACCGGCGGCATCGGTGATGGAACCAATAAATATGGCGGTCGATGACGTAGTGGAGTATTTCAATGAGCAGAATCTTATCCCGGGGGTCAAATTGGAAGTGGTCACTTACGATGGCCAGTATGACCCGGCGAATGGCATTCCAGGTTACGAATGGCTGAAGGAGAGGGGTGCGGATGTAATACTATGCGATGCAGCTACGGGACCACCACTGGTACCTAGGGCGACTAAGGACGAGGTACCAGTGTTCATGCACAACGCCCCAGAGGACGTTCTTGATCCTGCGGGCTACGTATTTGCCACGGGTGTATCCCCGGAATCCCTGGGATATACGATGCTTGGCTGGATTATCGAAAACGACTGGGATCATGTCACCAATGGCCCGGCAAAGATCGGAGCGGCTGGCTGGGACGATGGAGTGACACAGGGAATTATTGATGCTATGGAGAACTACGCTCAAGCCCACCCGGATCAGTTTGAGTTTGTTGGTGGATTCATCACATCTATGGCTAACTTTGATTGGAGCACAGAAGTGGAGGCGCTGAAAAACTGTGATTATATATTTCCACCAGGTGCCATAATGTTCTCTTTCGCCGAGCAATATCGGAGCGCCGGCTATACAGCAAAATTCCTGGGGGGTTCTCCGCAGGCGGCATTCATGGGAATGATTTATGACGCTCAGATGTGGGATGAGATCGATGGGTCTCTGTTCTTCCTGGAGACTCGTTGGTGGACCGACGAAGAAGGCTCTTTGCTTGAGCTTACAAAACAACTTCTTTATGAAAATCACGCCGATTCAGCTGAAAAAATTAAGCGAACCGGAAACGGCTATATGGTTGTTGCTCAGATATATATGATCCTGGATCTGATCAAAACCGCAGCCGAGGCAGTTGGCCCCGAAAATCTGGATTCTAAAGCGATCTATGATGCAGCACAATCGTGGACTATGACCGTAGATGGCATAGAGCGCTATAGTACAAACGAGACAAAACGAAACCCTCCTAATTATGTGGGCGTGTACGAAGCTGCAGGGGCCGATAAAAACCTGTTCAGAGCAGATCCCGATTGGGTACCGCTTAAGAGAGAACCATGATGCGCTGCTAAGACGGGGGTAATTTCAAATAATACTCGTATATTCAACAGCCCTTGTGTGCCATTTGGCTAAACACCTACGCTCAGTGTCAATAAATAATGGCACGTAAAGCTCTTAGCATTGGCGCGGGTCGTTATACAACAGCTGACGGTGCGGTCCACAAGAGCACAGGTTTATACAGAATACGACGACAGTGGTAAAGGAGGTTGGAAATGCCGGATTACGGATACGCCGGAAGCATATTAAGAGTGGACTTGTCATCAGGGAATGTTCAAGTTGCCTCTACAGTCGATTATAGTGAGAGGTTCCTTGGCGGGCGAGGCATCGGTGCCAAAGTCCACTGGGACGAGGTGCCCCCTGAAATCGGCGCACTGGATGAACAAAACCGGCTGACATTCGCTGTGGGTCCAATGGCAGGAGTGCACGGCATCGGCGCTTCGCGGTGGGGTGTCTTCGGGAAATCGCCGCTCGACCGGCCGGAAAAATTTGCCTATGCCAATTTGGGAGGTCGCTGGGGGGCACAGTTGAAGTTTGCCGGCTACGACGCCCTCGTGATAAACGGTAAATCGGAAAAACCTGTCTACCTTCTCATCAATGACGGTAAAGCTGAACTGAGAGATGCTTCAAATATCTGGGGTAAAGGGGCAGCCAAAACCAGGGAGGCCCTCAAGAGCGAACTGGGCAAAAACTACAGCGTAGTGACAATTGGACCCGCTGGCGAAAATTTGGTGCCGATATCCATAATGTTGGCAGACAATGATTCCACCGGTTCCGGCGGCCTGGGAGCCGTTATGGGCTCAAAGATGCTGAAAGCAATAGCTGTAAAAGGTGAGCAACGCAAGGTCAAAGTGGCAAAACCAGACAAAATCAAGGAAATCGCCGATTTAATCCGGGAGATGCACAGGGACAACATGCCAATGTGGGGGATGGATTTCAAAGCGCACGGACCCAATACCCGAAAAGAACCGTGCTACGGCTGCCTTGGCAATTGTCCACGGGTTCGTTACACGGCACAAGACGGCACATCAGGAAAATTCATGTGCCACTCTCGCTGGTTCTACCTTGGATGGTCATGGGGCTATTATGGCGAGGAAAACGACGTCCCGTTCTTTGTCAACAGACTGTGTGATGACTACGGAGTCGATACATGGGAACTTAACATATTAATTAACTGGCTCCACGATTGTTACCAAGCTGGGGTCATAAGCGAAGGAGAGACCGGAATACCTCTATCAAAGATCGGCAGCTTGGAATACATGGAAACGCTCGTTCGGATGATCTCACTGAGGGAAGGTTTCGGCGGTGTTCTAGCTCAAGGCAGGGAAAGGGCGGCTGAGCAACTTGGTAGTGCTGCAAAATCCCTGATAAAACATGGCGAAGCCCGTGAACCCCGATTCTATATTACAACCGCTCTAATCTTCCCGTTCGAACCACGGGATGCTGTTGGCCAGATTCACGAAGTGGGCGTACCCTTAGCACATTGGACAAGTTGGGTAAAGGGTTGTGAAGGTACGTATATGTCCCCGGAGGTCCTTAGTCGGCTCGCACGCGATTTTTGGGGCAGCGAGGCAGCTGCCGACCTGACCACATATGACGGCAAAGCGCTGGCTGCGAAGCTAATTCAGGATCGCGAGTACTCCAAGGAATGCCTGATGGTATGTGACATGCTGGTTCCACTCATGGATATCCCCAATACTCAAGACCATGCTGGTGACCCACTATTCGAAAGTAAAATGCTATCAGCGGTGACAGGGGAGGAAGTCGATAAGCTGGACTTGAATAGTATAGGTGAAAGGGTATTCAACTTGCAGCGGGCCATTCTGTTACGCGAGGGCCATGTTGCGCGTCAAGATGATGTGCTTCCCGAGGAATGGTATACAGTTCCTTACCCGGGACACCATGTTGACCCTGAGACTCTCGTACCGGACAAAGACGGGAACCCGGTATCACGTATCGGTGCGGTTGTTGAGAGAAATGAATATGAGCGCATTAGAGATGAGTATTATCAACTCAGGGGATGGGATGAAGCAACCGGTTTACAGACTCGGGACACACTAAACAGATTGAACTTGGACGATATCGTAGAAGAGATGCAGATAAGAAATCTGCTCGCGTAAAACAAGTATGACCGATTCTTGATCTGTTCCACTGGAAAGCGGGCCACGGCGCGAGTTTTGGCCTGACCGAAACAATCAGTTGCGTCTCTGGCCTGGATGTGTTGATTGCGCGGCTACATGAACGAATAGCCCATATCAAATTTAATAAGGAGGCTACAATGACTCAGAGTGACGAGGCTACAAAAGGCGGAGCAATGAAAGTCCAAAACTGGTCGCATTTGACGATGGTGGTATCAGATATGGATCGTTCATTGGATTTCTACAAGGATATACTTGGTTTCGAGGTGTTATTCGATGTCAATCTGGAAGGTCCGGATCTGGAAACCATGGTTGGTACGGCTGGAGCAAAAGGCCGAATGGTCGGCGGGTTGCTTGGCGGATCACGTGTTGAGCTCCTGTGCTTTGAACATCCGAAGTATGAGAAAACTCCTCAAGGATTAGGCTATGGTAATATGTCACTTAGAGTTGACGATGCCGCAGCTGCGTACGCTACTGCCAAACGCATGGGTATCCCTACGGGATCAGAACCGGTGGATATAGTAGGTCACAAGATGTTTATGGTACTGGACCCAGATGGAACGGAGATCGAAATCGTCCAGTATCCGCCTGAAGCCGGTGGTTGGGAGTAACCGGAATACCAGCCTTTTCGCGATACTTGCAGAAATCAACCTGACATATACCTGACGCGTTGCCAATTCGTATACCGATGGTCCGTTAATAAGTTTATTTGAGCCGTACCGATTGTCGCCAAGGTCAACGGCCCGGTCCAACTCGGGAGGTTACGCTAACATGACCGACCAGAACATTTCACAATTATTTGACTTGACGGGCAAAAACGCTGTTGTCACGGGTGGAGCCATGGGCATTGGAAAGGGGATCGCCATACGGCTCGCCGAGGCAGGTGCCAGTATAATTATTGCTGATATTGAGTTTCAGTTGGCAAGTGAGGCTGCCGAAGAAATCAGATCCAGTGCAGGGTTCGCAGAAGCGGTAGAAGCTGACGTTCGCAATGCCAATGACGCCGATCGAACGTTAAACGCATGCATGCGTTCATTTGGAAGCGTCGATATTCTTGTGAACAACGCCGGTATATGTCCAATGAAGGCCATTATGGGTGTAAATGAAGACCTGTGGAATAAGGTACTCGACGTCAATCTTAAGAGTACATTCCTGTGGTCTCAAGCAGCTTGTAAAAATATGATTGAAGAGGGAAAAGGGGGAAAGATCATCAATATTGCTTCAATTGACTCTTTCCATCCGACAGGTATGGCAGTCCATTACAATGCATCTAAGGGTGGTGTGGCAATGCTGACCAAGGCGCTGGCCTTGGAATTGGCGCCACACCGAATTCTGGTCAATGGCATCGCTCCAGGCGGAATTCGCACCCCTCTAAATGCTTCGGCAAGCAAGGAATTCAGCAATATCACCGGCATGGACGAGAGCTTGATAATGCAGGGATTGATACAAAAGATTCCGATAAAGCGTATGGGCGAACCGGATGACATCGCCAGGGTAGCGCTGTTCCTGGCCAGCGCTGCTGCAGACTATATCACTGGGGAAATTATCGTCGCGGATGGCGGGCTTTTATTATCTTGAATCAAACTTTCCGGGCCTTTGGCCTCAGGCAATACCTGGTCAAAGACCCGTAAATAAAAACTTCAAAATCACATTTAGCAGCCCGCGATTCCTCGGTGCGAACTCGAGTCGTGAATTGTAAAGTTTGATTTGGTTAATCAGCAGCTGAATAACATCGTCAACTCAACATGGAATACGTTATGATATTAGCGACCCTGTTATCTCATGAAATTAAGTTATAAAACCTCGACTGGTGGGATTGAGTCAGCAAACGCGTTCGCGCTGTAATGGCGTTGCTGGCATTTTCATTCAACCGCTTTACAAGTTAGAATGAACCTATGGTAAAGTGAGGTCCAATAAAAATTGGCCATATTTATTGCTCAGACACAGTCGTATTCGTAAGGATGTAGCATCGATGGCAGCAAGAAGTTCAAGCCCAAAACTGGATTCGATTGACCTTGAATTGATCAGGGAGCTGGAAAATGATGGCCGACAAACCAGACTTGAAATAGCTACTGCGCTCGGTATAAGCGAACGAACGCTTCGAAGAAGGCTGCAACATCTTCTGGATGAGCGTGTGATTCGCATTCAGGCCATAGCGGGTCCTTTACCTCTGCAATCCAAGATGATGGCTATGCTGGGCATTAATGTTTTACGTGGCAAGATCAATAGCGTATCAGACACACTGGGTTCGTACAAGTCAGTAATTGGTGCAACCATTGTCGCTGGCCGATATGATATTCTCGCTTCAATACTGTGCGGTCAACCGGATGAGCTTTGGGAATTTGTCACAGATGAACTTGGTAAAATCCAGGGAGTGGTAGGCGCTGAGGTCATGCCGGTACTGCGGATGTTTAAGAATTCCTATGCGGTACTGGCGGAAAACTACCCTCTTCCTGAACTGAAGGCATGTAACTGGTCTGCTGACCATTTTGACGTCGCATTGATACGAGAACTGGAGCAAGATGGCTCTCAAAGCTACGCTGCCCTTGCTCAGAAGCTCGGATTGAGCAAAGCCACAATACTAAAACGTATGAACAGTCTATTTGAGAATCAGGTCATCAGAGTTGTCGCAGTGGCCAATCCGTATACGCTTGGCTACGGGACTTCAGCTTTAATATTGGTGAAAGCACCTCCTTCGCGAGTGAAAACCGTAGCCGAAGAACTAGCCTCATTTCCAGAGACCCAAATTATAGCCGCCACTGCCGGTCCATATGACCTAACAGGTTGGGTAGTTTTCAAGGATACAGATTCATTGTCCGATTTCGTCAGAACTGAACTGGACAACATCGCTGGAATTACCAGTCATGAGACGTTGCTGAATTTGCAGTTCGGCAAGCTGCAAACAAACCTGGCCAGTAAACTTGTCAGTGTAAACGACAAGTCCGCTGAGCAGCCAGGCCTCTCCGTATTATGACTTGAGACAATTTATCATAGTCATGTGACCTACCCCCTGTCTCGGTCAACAATTATTGGACACCCGATTAGTAGCAAATTAGCAGCAAAAATCCCGATTCAAGTTGGACGTACAAGGAAAACAGAAAGGTATTAAGGGCAAGTGACCAGAAGAATGACGTTGACGGCGCCCGGTCATTGGCTTTATGATGTGGGTAATATTGACTGCCAGCTCAGTAAATTGATATTAAGGAGGTTAAGGTGAAAAGGCTAATAGCGTTATTCTTATGATCTGTGTTGCTGAATTATTCATTGCAGGGTGTAACGACTCTTCGTCAACTGGTTCGGAATTTCAAATCAAAGTATCTGGAACTGCCGGCCTCGAATTTTCATGGTGTCGTTTCTGCAGTTACCCAATAGAATGAACAGTAAAAAAGGAGCAATTAAAATGGAACATCGTAATCCCATGACGGTTTTCTTTTTGTCGCTGATTACGCTAGGGATATATGGTCTCGTGTGGTATGTTAAAACGAAAAACGAAATGAATACCAGAGGTGCTCAGATACCTACTGCCTGGCTACTTATTATACCAGTCGTAAACTGGTTCTGGGCGTGGAAATTCTCCGAAGGTGTGGAAGTAGTAACCAGTAAACAAATGAGTGCTGTTATAGCTTTTTTCTTGCTATTATTCCTGGGTGCCATAGGGATGGCAATCATTCAGGACAAGTTCAATAACGTATCGGCGTAGTCCAAATCGGTTTTGGACAACATCGATTCATACAACGAAGCTATGTGTCTGCCGCTAGCGATCGTCCCGTTTCGCTGCGGAGACATGGGGCAGTCTCGAGATAGCGCTCGCCACGTCCTTCGGCACCGGTACTCGGGCCGCATACTCTGGCCATATATTAATAGGAGGATTTGCAATCAGATCGTCGGTTAGCTTCACCGTCTTCAAGTCATCGTGAAGGTACTGGCGGTTCCCACAATTGAGTGCATCACAGCGGACGCGCTTACCAGGGGCGCATTCCTTCCAGGGACAGATACGGCCGATGTACCTGCCGTTCGTATCAGAAAGAAACACTTCGCCACCATGATTCAGGCTCTGTGCACGACCCTGAAGTTTACGTCCCTCTCTTGCAAGTGGAGCCAAATCAGCGTCGGCGGCCACCCACACTAGAACATCCGCATCCTTTGGGTCAGGCTTCTCTGTGGCGAGCGACCCAATCAAGGCAATACGTTCGACCCCTGGCACACCTACGGCGGCTTCAACAAAGTCTATGACAAGACCAATCAACTGCTCGCGAATGTGCGAATAGTGCCCCCACCGTCGACGCTCGTGCTGTATTGCCAATGACATGACTCCTTCCGAAGGCTGGCTGTATAACGCTGCTGATAACTTGCTACAAGGGTGATAGCAGGAAATACTTGCCGCCACTCCTCTGATTGCCAGCATTATACCAGCTTTTCAGAATAGACAAAAACACGTTATTGTTCCTCGTAGCGGCAAGCTGAAACAAAACGAATATTCTGAAGCGGGAACACCCCCAGGGAGAGACGCCCCTGTAGTCGGGGGGATTGCCTTGTTATATTTCCCCGGTTTTCGGCTACAGTGCCATTGACAACCGGAGCCCATTATTGACCGTCCCCATATGATGGGATGGCAGCTTGCCAGTTTTCTCAGTGAGAAATGCTTTATCTATTGTAATTACCTGAGATACATTGACCACCGAATCTTTTTTCAATCCGCTCTCCTTGGCTTTGAGGAACACGTTTCCGGGAGCTCTGGCCAGATTAAGGTTTGAGGTTATTACTGCAGCCATTACGGTATTTATACGACTGCGGTTAAACTCATCGGACTGGATAACCAGCAGTGGTCTACGATAACCGGGTTCTGAACCACCAGGCTTCGTGAGCGAGGCCCACCAGATCTCGCCTCGATTGATTACCATTTTTCCTCTGTTATAGACTGAAGCTGTAACTCGACCAAATCGGAATCAATTCGATCTTCAGCTTCTTCTTCGCTGAAGATCTCGTTCAATGCCTCAGTAACACCCTCGTTCTGATGTTCATAAACGTACGAGGAAATCGCTTCAGTATAGAGCTTACTCCTCGACTTACCCAGTCGTTTCGCGAGCTGTTCCGCTGCTTTGAATACAGGGTCCGGAATCGATATTGCTGTTTTCATGTCTCTAGTATAACCCAGGTTATACCTTTGTCAACCCCGTATCCACATAGTGACACAGTATATTCTGTAAGATTGCCCTGGAGAATATAACGCCCAGCGATAAATTGCCTTAATGGCATAGGCCGGTTTTATTTTTGCAGCACACCATAGTTGCTGAGATTATAGCCCAAATACGTGGGTAGGGCAAAACCTGTTATACCCCTCGTGCTGCAAAGCTGAAAAGAGGCCAGTTTCTGAAGCAAAATAAGGCCCGGAGGAAACTTTCCATTAAGGTCACTTTGATTGCTTTGTTAGCCAGAATAACATGGATAGACACGTACCTGTATATTAGCGGTACGCTTGGCTTCGATGACGAACATAGAGCACGATGATCATTTGATCCTTTTTGTCAACCTCATATACAATACGATAGTCACCAACACGTAACCTGTAGGTATGTTCAGCATCAGTTAGCTTGACGCATTGACGAGGTGTAGGATTATCTTTGAGTTCTTCGATCTTGTTGATAATGCGGGGTGCCACTGATTTAGGCAAAGAACGCAGGTCTTTTTCGACGGATCGTTTGAGTGACAGACTATAAGATGCCATCTTTACTTAATCGGGATTTCAGTTCATCAAATGAAATGGTATCTTCTTCTCGACGCTCTGCTACAACAGCTAGATCATGCAAGTCTTCAATTAGTTTTTGGTACTGCTTGACAGGCACAATGACTCCTGTTTTCTTGCCCTTCTCGTCAACTACAAATTGTTCTTGTCGAGTTGTCATCGATCTTAGCTCCTTCGACTTCCTCAGCAAATCTCCGTAGCAATATTATACACCCATTCAGCAATCACCGCACTGCCATCTCTGTAAGCATTGGTCACTCAAAGAATTATATCTGGCTAACGCTGCTGATAACATGCTACAAGGGTGATAGGCCGGAAATACTTGCCGACACCCCTCTAATTGCCAGCATTATACCACACTTTTTCGGAATAGGTAAAAACATGTTATGGCCCTCGTGGCGGCAAGTTGATAGAGATTGAATTTCGGAAGCTGATTTGAACTCAAAGGAAGCTGCCCCTTGTAATCATTTTGATTAGCTTGTTATAACTCGTGATAGGGAAGGCACCTATGGATGCTTGGTAATTGCTATGATGGTAATTTGGTCTTTGGATGGACCGTAGTACCAGAAAACTCGGTATGCTGCAGGAGTTTTTTGCTCTGCATAGGCAACGTACACTTTTTCATTATTCGGACCTTTAAGGCTTGAAAACTCATGAGTTTGAAGACTGTTATGCCGGGGATTGGAGGCCAAGAGCTGGATCGTTTTCTTTACTGCTTTGTGTCGCTTTTTCAGCGATGCATCCGATTTGATGCGATTGAATTCCTCTTTGCTTCGGTCAGTCCAGAATATCTCAAACAAATGAAAATCCTAGAGATCATTCAGATTTATTTTGGTCACTTTGCCTTCAGCGGCTTCTCTAAGCCCAGCATGGACTGCTTCAAGTGCCTCTTTGTTTTGGTAAAGCCATACTTCCGAAGCTGGAATACTGACATGGGGATCCAGTATTATTTGTCCAATTTCATTGCAGTAAACGTGATATGTCACGCCTTCCGCAATAGGAGCTTTCGAAAGAACTACTCTTTTCTTTGCGTCTGGCTTCACAGCTACTGCTATTTCGCGGAAGTTATCGTTCTTAATGATCTGTTTCATCGTTTCATTATTGTACCATAAAGTGGGTTAGATTTGCAAGTGGGATAGGCCCACTTTTCTTGTTGGATAATTTGAGAGTTATAACCGTTGCTTTTCAGCGGCCGCAGCTTTTTGCGGTCCGCTGCAAAAGCTTGGTTATGTGCTTTTTTTCTCATATTTGGCAAAAAATTTGAAAGAATAATTCTATAAGAAAAACTTATTACCATAGCTTATTCGTTCGTTTGAATCTTTGGTATTTCCTTTTTTAAAAAGTTTGCAGCTTCATCTGTAGAAATATAAAATTGATTTTTGAATATTTCTTTATCAGATATCTCATTTTTAATTTTAAAATATAAAGAATGAAATCCTTCAAAAAGTTGAGGGTCAACAGACATTTTACGGTCCTCTTCCTTTTGGATTATGAATCGTCTAAGAGAAATCCATAACAGGTTAATATCCGGATATTTTTCAAGCACCTCAATATAAAAGGGATTTTTTACAAGATCATTAACATCTTGGCTCAATTGTTTCAGCTCATGTATGTATTGCTTAGTATTTACTTTATCAATCCTCATTTTCCCATTAGGTTCCCAACAATTTATTTGAATCGCGAAATACCTTCCAAGCAGACTCATTAATACCCAACTTCTACAGTTTTTCCAAAAATCGAAGCTAATTTTGGGGGTTTTGAAATCTTTGGCACCACAAATGCCCCTGTTTAACACTGTCCCAGGATAACTTCTGCTAGGCTACCTGCCGTACCGATGGCGGGATGGCCACGCCGACAGCCTGGAGCACCTTGCCGGCCACTCCCCGAACAGGGGTTCG
>JAWOBX010000076.1:0-13333 GCA_046484125.1 Dehalococcoidia bacterium
CCGTAGCTTATTCCCTTTCGTTATGTCAAATGCCTTTGTTTCTCCCCTCCGCAATCCCTGACTCGCGAGCCCGTTACCATACTCATAACAAAGAGCTTCAGGTCCTTAACGCTTCTATACAAATGTTCCGCAAAGCTCTTTTCACCGCTTTGCTTCACTTGAAAAGATGACCACTCCGGTAACGCAACCGCGTTACCAGAGTGGTCATCGTCGGGTGGCGGGAATAAGGCTGAATACTTGCATACAGTTACTATCAGCGAAAGTCCGGCTATTTGCCGGACGTTACACCAGTGTACTTCCCCTAACGCCTGTGTACAAGTGTTCCGCAACGGGCTTTTTCACCGCATTGCTTCACTGGAAAAGCTGACCACTCTGGTAACGCGACCGCGTTACCAGAGTGGTCAGCGTCAGGTGGTGGGAATAAGGCTGAATGCTTGAATACATTTGCTATCAGCGAAAGTCCGGTTATTTGCCGGACGTTACACCAGTGTGCTGTCAAGCTTGAATATGTGTGGCCTTACCCTGGCGATGTCCCCCTCTCTCTAACTCTCTCCCCCGAGGGGCGAGAGGACTCCCTCTCCCTTGAGGGTGAAGTGCCGGACTGAGCAACGCTACGAAAGCTCATACATTTGTGCTTGACAAACTACTAGGCCGAGGCTCCCAGCTCCCGGTTGATCTCAATGTGCTCCATGATTCGGGCCCTGGTGACCATACCGACACAACGTCCATTCTCAATTACAGGCACCTGGTTGATATCATGCTCGTTGATCAACTCAAAGGCCTTGCTCAGGCTGTCTTCAGGCGAGACGCTGTATATGGGTTCCCGGGTCATTACCGCGCCGGCATAAGTGGACTCCCACTGTTCCTGTGGAACCTTCTTCACGTCAGCGATAGTCAGGATCCCCTCCATCCGCCCGCCCCCGCAAACCGGTACCGCCCGGTGATGCCGCCCACGGAAGATATCCCTAATGACATCACCGACACTGGTCTCCGGCGTTACGCTCTCGGCACCGGTATCCATCAAATCTTTCACCCGGAATCCACTGAGATGCTCTCTAAGGGTCACCTGTTGCCGGCTGGCGTCGGCGGCGCTGCTCAAAAACCATCCAATAAAGGCGATCCAGATGCCTCCCAGGAAATAACCCTCTAGAAGACGATAAACACCGAAGGCTATGAGTCCCCATCCGAAAATGGTGCCCATCAACGCGGCGGCGTTTGTCGCCTTTTTAAGACTGCCACTGATGCCCCAGATGATGGAACGCAATACGCGCCCCCCATCAAGGGGAAAGGCGGGCAGAAGATTGAATCCGGCGAGCAGCGCGTTGATCCACGCCAGATAAGCGAAAATCGCGATAACCGGAGTATCCTCGCCCGGTAACGCGTACCACACTCCCCAGAAAATTCCCGCCAGTACCAGGCTGGCCCCCGGACCGACAATGGCCATGGCGAACTCGGCTCCAGCCTGTTCCGGCTCCCGTTCAAGGTTGCTTACCCCGCCAAAAAGGAACAGGGTTATGCTGTTGACCGGCATTCCACGCGCCCGGGCCACGATTGAATGGGCCAGCTCGTGCAGTAGAACGGATACGAACAGCATTATCGCCGCGATTATGCCGGTCATCCAGTAGGCTCGACGACTCCAGTCGGGGAACACTTCGGGAAAGTATCCCTCGGCAAGCGACCATGCCACCAGGATGAATATGAATATCCAGGAATAATGTATCCCGATATCGATCCCGGCTATTCTTACCAGTCGTATTGAGCTTTTCATCCTTTCTTCCTCACTGGCTGGAGTTTACCGCGATGTTCATGGTATAACCCCAAAAAAGGTCATTCCCCTCACAACCGGACTGGCTTGAAACACATTCATCCCTCCAGGGCTTCTATTATCGCGCGGTTGAAGGCGGGGAGGTCCGCCGGCTTGCGCGATGTGATTATGTTATCGTCACGGACCACTTCCTCATCCACCCATTCCGCGCCCGCGTTTCGCAGATCGATTGCTACTGAGGGCCATGAGGTCATCCTCCTGCCATTCACCAGTCCCGCCGAGATCAGGAGCTGAGGGCCGTGGCATACCGCCGCGATTACCTTGCCCGAATCGTGAGCCTGTTTAACCAAGGCTGTCATCGACTGATGCAGGCGCATCTTGTCGGGGGCGTAACCCCCCGGAATGATCACCGCGTCAAAGTCACTGCCGTTGACCTTATCGGCTGCCGTATCAGGGGTGACCTTCGCCTTCTGTCTCTTTCCCTTATAGCTCTTTTTACTGCCACTCCCCACTATCGTTACCTCTGCCCCATCGTCCTTCATCGCTTTAAGGGGTTCCAGCAACTCATCATCCTCAAAATCCGCCTCAACCAGTATGGCAACACGCTTTCCCTCTAATGTCATCTCGCCCCCCTTTCAAAGTTCGGATTAAACGCTATCCGAACTCATCATTATCCTTCCGGTCCTCCTTTCCGAGAAGGAACAAAAACCCCTCAATCGCTTCCCCGTAATTTCCTTATAGGAATTCCCCGAACAGTTTCTCAAGTTCCTCCGGTTCAGTTTTACGCTCAATCAGCGGGGCGCTTTTCAGCGCCGGCCACCCATCCTCATAAGTCTGGCGCTCTTCCTGATAGATGATGCCCGTCGGTATCCTCTCCCCCCACTCGTACCCCTTCCGGATGGCCGCCATACGATCGGTATTGTCATAACCATGCCCCTCGAGTTTGTAAACCCGCTCCCGGTACCACTTGAAAGTGTTTACATGATTGAAACTGACGCACGGTTGAAGGATGTCGATAATCGCGAAGCCCCTGTGTTCAATCCCGGCCTTTATGATGGATGATAGCTGCTCCGCGTCGCCCGCGAATCCACGGGCGACGAAAGTGGCGCCGGCCACGATGGCCATTGGTATCGAATTGATGGGCCGGCCGGCTCCATGTGGACTGGTCCCGGTCACGAATCCCTCATCACTGGTAGGGGATGCCTGACCCTTGGTAAGCCCGTATATCTGATTATCATGTATCAGGTAGGTGATATCGTGATTGCGCCGCGCCGCGTTTAGAAAATGATTCCCGCCCTCAGCGTATCCGTCACCATCTCCGCCTATTGCTATCACGGTGAGATCCCTGTTAGCCAGTTTGGCGGCGCTGGCCGAGGGAAGAGTCCGCCCGTGAAGCGCGTTTAAAGAATTGCATTTCGTATAATGGGGAAGCTTGCCCGCCTGTCCGATGCCGGAGACCATCAGCACCTTGTGCCGTTCAATTCGCAGTTCATCCAGCGCCTGATCAACGGCCTTGAGGATACCGAAATTACCGCATCCCGGACACCATGCGGGTATTTGAACTCCCGGTTCAGCTTTTCGGGCCATTTCCGGAAACCTCCTTTTCAATCGCTCCCGCTATATATTCCGGCGTCAACGGCCGGCCATCATACCTGAGTATCCGGCCGGTAACATTCCTCCCGGTCTCCGCCTTTATAAGACGGGCCATCTGGCCCGAAGCATTGCCCTCCACGACATAGCTGTACCGGGCCGCCTCCAGAGCTTCAGCGACTGATCTGGCCGGGAAAGGCCACAATTCAGTCAATTGCATCATGTTGACACTCATCCCCCCGCTCTGCAGCATATCCACGGCCTCTTTAATCGGCCCCTCGCTGCTCCCCCACCCCACCAGAAGTACCTCCAACCCCTTTGAACCGTAAACCGGCGGTCCGGAGATCTCTTTCCTCAATCCCTCCAGCTTGCGCAGCCTCTTTTCCACCTGGCCTGTCCGTGCTTTGGCATCCTCGGTGAGGTGCCCGGTCTCGTCGTGCTCATCCGAATCGGTAATAACCAGGGCTTCACTGCGGCCGGGCAAGGCTCGCGGCGATATGCCTGTCCGGGTAATCCTGTGGCGCTGATACTCCGCCGGTTTACCCGGAGGGGCCCCCATATACAGCTCTCCCCGGTCGATGTGTACTCTCGAAGTATCATAGGGCTCAACCGTCGTATAGGAAGAGGCCAGGTAATGATCGGTGAGCAGGATAACCGGTAACTGGTAACGTTCGGCGATATTGAACGCTTTCACCGTAAGCCAGAACGCGTTTTCGGCATTCGACGGGGCGATTACCACCCTTGGGAAATCCCCGTGATGCGCATGGAGGGCGAACTGTAAATCTGCTTGTTCGGTACGTGTCGGCAAGCCGACGGCGGGGCCGGGACGCTGAGCATCAACCACCACGATGGGAGTCTCTGTGATTCCAGCCCAGCCGAGCCCTTCCACCATCAGGCAGAAACCGCTCCCGGATGTAGCCGTCATGGCCCTGAGACCGGCATAACCGGCACCGACCGCCATGTTTATCGCCGCTATCTCGTCTTCCGGCTGCACAGCTACCAGCCCGAATTCATCGGCTCTCTCCGTGAGGAACTCCAGTATCGTTGTTGCCGGAGTCATGGGATAAGCGGATATAAACTTACAACCCGCCGCCAGAGCGCCCATGGCTATGGCCTCGTTTCCGTTTATGAGCATTTTCCGCTTCCACCTGCCCCTCCTTTTGCCAAACGCCACCGGGAACTTACCAGCGCCCTTCTCAAGGGCGTGATCGTAGCCCTGCCGCGCCGCCTTCACGTTTTCATCGGCGACTTCCCCGGACTTAAACCGTTCCCTCAGCACCCCTTCCAGCAATTCGAAGTCGGCCCCCACTATTCCCAGCGCCGCGGCCAGTGCCACCGTATTGGCGGCTATCTTCTTTCCCGTGGTTTCAACCGCTATTTTCTCCAGTGGTGTTCCAAACGATTTGCTCTTCGGGACACCGGATTTCACCCTCTCTTCATCGAAGACGATTTTCCCCTCTTTCCTGACCTCCCGGCTGTGAATCCTGATACTCTCTTCATTAAGGGCGATAAGTATATCAAGCGACTGGCTAATAGCTCCGACCCGGGAATCTCCCGCTCTAACCCGGAAGAAATTGTGTCCTCCGCGTATACGTGATTCGTAATCCTGATCCGCAAATACGTGGTATCCACTCCGGGCAAGGACCTGGGCCAGCAGGAATCCCACCGACTGCACCCCCTGCCCCGCCTCCCCCGCGACCATGATATTTATTTCCATGCTAATATCTACCCCCAATTCGTAGTTGAACTCATCTTACTTTCTATTGGCGCCGGTTTCAAGTCAACGTGCTTTAGCCGCAATCCCGCATGAGCCGGGTTCTTCTTTAG
Organism: Dehalococcoidia bacterium; assembly: GCA_046484125.1. Taxonomy (GTDB): domain Bacteria; phylum Chloroflexota; class Dehalococcoidia; order SZUA-161; family SpSt-899; genus JBGLNL01. The sequence goes on from JAWOBX010000076.1 coordinate 5,183, forward strand.
GCCATTGAAATACAGGGGAACTGCGTCTTACACTCTCAGTCTGCTACGAGCCATGGTTGATTTCAATCAGGACGGTATCGTCTCTCAGCTCGACTTTATGTGTAACCAGTGGCTTTTCAGACTTGATAACCTTGCTTAACTTCGAGAGCAACCGCGGCCAGTTGGTCCACCTGACCACACTGCCGTCACGAAGATCGAATCGCGAACCGTGGACCGGGCAGGTAATGATGTGACCTTCAAGCCTCCCCTTTGAGAGATCTCCTCCCAGATGCGTGCACCTTGCATCCGCGGCATAGTAGGTATCAGCAGTGCGCGCCAGTATAACTTTACGCCCTCCCGCTTCAAGCTTTTTGATCTCGCCATTCTCAAGGGCGGCCGTTTCGATATACTCCGGGTTATTATTCATTACACCTTCTTTCCGGATTTGAAAACAGCGGGGTATTCAGTACCATTTTTGCTGTAATTATCGGATATTGAAATCCGTATTAACACGTAGATTGGGATGAATTTATCCTTAATCTGCGTTGATCAGTTTGTTCTTCCGAGGTGTTTACGTTTAAATCCGGTGCCAAGTACGTAACTGCAGACCATTCTATATCTGGCCTTACTGCGAAAAGGCGCGGGCATTCCCCTCTACGAGAGGGGTGGCCGACAGGCCGGGGTGTGTTCTCCTGCCGGGATTTTTGGGGTGCCCCCCGGACTCACAGGATCGGTGGGTGGGCCAGGGATGCCAAAGGCAATGAGATTCCCGATCGGGTTCGGGAATGACCGATGAAAAGACGGTGCGAGAGGATACAAACAGGGGGTTCAGGGCCGCAGGCCCCGAGGTTCTAACGGTCTGGCGGGTGGGAGATGCCTACTGGAGGCACAGGAGATTCCCAGTTGGGGTCGGGAACCGAACTACCGTGTGCCTTCCTGAATAAATCCCGCTTAAGTCCCCCTTTACCAAAGGGGGAGAGCGAATCAGGGAAAGGCCATTCCGAAGGAGTGAGGAACAGGTCATTGGCCAAATTCAGCCTGAACCCCCTCTTTGCTAAAGAGGGGGTGGCGCGTCAGCGCCGGGGGCGTTCTCCTGCCGGGGGCTTCCGGGGGTGTCCCCCGGATACTATAGGGCAGGCGGGTGGGCAAAGGCCGCCGCAGGCGGAAGGAGATTCCCGATCTGGGGTCGGGAATGATAGATGAAAAGAGGGGCGAGAGGATACAAGCAGGGGGTTCGGGGCCGCAGGCCCCGAGGTTCTAATGGGCTGGCGGGTGGGAGATGCCTGCTGGAGGCACAGGGGATTCCCGATCAGGGTCGGGAATGACAGATTATTTACGGAACGTTGTTCGATAAGGGGAAACGGCACGCCTGGTGGTGCCGTCGGGCATCCGAGTCGGTCGCCGTTTGTGGGGCAAAACAGAAAACGTCTCTTGAAGAAATACATTCACCTTTATACACATGTCGCTTGCCACAAGTTAACCTATATGTTAACCTTGATGTGTGCGAGAAATTCGCTTCTATAGAACTCAATCCGGTCATTGCCCGGTTGAAAAATTCTTAGACTCGGTACCGGGTAAGACAGCCCAAAAAATTGTCTGGGTTCTGCAAATTATCGAGGAGCTTGACAAAGTACCAAAACACTATTTCAAGTAGTTGAGAGGAACCGATGACCTTTGGGAGATACGAATTCAGGTAGGTAGCAATGAATTCAGGATATTTGGATTCTTCGCTGACCACAACATACTCATCCTGAATCATGCGTTTCAAAAGAAATCGCAAAAGATACCTGCGAAGCACATTAAGGTAGCTGAATCGCGGAGGCGAGATTATCTTAACGCAAACTGAGGACGACTAATATGAGTGACGTACAAAAATACATAATGAAGCGCAAGAAGGCAGACCCTGAATTCGAGGATGGCTTCGACGCCGGTTACGAATCATTTCGGATCGGGGCTATTCTCAGGCAGGCAAGGGAAGAAGCCGGATTAACGCAAGAGCAAATCGCGCGGAAGCTGAACACTAAAAAATCCGCTATATCCAGAATGGAAAATCACGCGGAAGATATTCGGCTTTCTACTTTAGAGAAATTCGCAGAAGCTCTTGGCAAAAAAATGGACGTAGCTATCCGATAATCCGGCCTGTTTTTAAGGGGGTTATACTGAGAGTTATTGTGAATAATGTGATAACTCCTCCACTATAGTTAATCGCACTGAAGGCACGCCGGGCGACGCCTTCAGGCATCCGAGTCGGTCGCCGTGATTTCCAGGCCCGATAACCGAAAACAGCGCTTCAAATAACCGTAGTCCTCCGGGTGAGCGCTCATCCGACGATTCCTCGTCATCAACGCTGAGAAAAAACCTTGACCGATAAAGATCTGGTCGAGACCTACTTATCCGGGGAGGGGAAACAGCGCACCAGGAGGGTGCCGGCGGACATCCGAGTCGGTCGCTGTTGCCGGGTAAAACTCCCGTATTGACATTAATTCCCCCTGTACCATATCCTTCGGATTAGCACCCATACCGATTCAGGAGGGGAGGTAAACTATGATGGCACTCGACGATATCAGGGTTCTGGAGTTCGCTCGCACGCCGGTGGCTTCGTTCGCCACCATGATGCTGGCCGATTTCGGAGCGGATGTGCTCAAGCTCGAGCTTCCACCCAAAGCCGGAATGGAGGTGTATGGCACGCCGGCAGGCGAGGAGAACCGGTGGGAAGCCGCTCACAGCCCCTTCAATCGGAACAAACGAAATATGGTGCTCAACTTGAAATCGCCTGAAGGACTTGAAATCGTCTTCAAACTGGCGGAAACCGCCGACGTGATTGTGGAAGGATTCCGGCCCGGCTACGTCAGGCAACTGGGTATTGATTTCGACTCGCTTTTTAAAATAAATCCGCGCCTGGTCTATTGCTCAGTGAGCTCTTACGGCCAGGACGGACCGTACACTGGAATACCGGGGCATAACGTAAACCATATAGCGCTGGCGGGAATTCTGGGACTGGTAGGTAAAAGGGATGGGCCACCCATCATCCCGCTTAATATTATCGGCGACTGGGCGGCTGGGGGAATGCATTGCGCCAACGGCATACTTCTTGCCCTGATGGCCCGGCACCGCACCGGCAGAGGGCAGTATATCGACCTGTCGATTACCGATGCCTGCGTCTCTCTCGCACGAATGTTTGCAGCAAGCTATTTCACTAGCGGCTCAGTGCCGCGCCGCGGCTATGATATGACGGGTGGCGCGTTGCCCCACTACAATGTCTATGAGACACGGGATGGGCAATACATCTCGGTGGGTTGCGTCGAACCGTGGTTCTGGGAGCGCCTCTGTGAAATACTCGAGCGCCCTGAACTTAAGGAATACTCCTTCCGGCCGGAATACCTGCAGCGAATCAAGGGCGGTGATGAGGAGCTGGAGAGAGTTCAGCAAGCAATACAGGATGCTTTCATGACCAGGACTTGCGCTGAGTGGATTGAGTTGATGGATGGGGAAAAACTGCCTGTCACCAAGGTCTACGGGATAGATGAAGTCTTCAACGATCCTCAGGTGTTGCACCGGGGAATGCTGGTTGAACTCGGCGCGCCTGATGCGGATAAGATCAGGCAGGTTGGCATACCCATTAAGCTTTCGGAGACACCGGGAAGTGTGCGAAGCGCGGGGCCTTTGCTCGGCGAACACACGGATTTGGTACTTGACGAGCTTGGCTATGATACAGGGATGATCGCTGAACTGCGGAAAGAAGGGGTGATAGCCTGAAGCCTGGCCCCTTTTCAAATACCCTTCTCATGGTACTGAAGCCAGACAGGCCTGTATCTGTTTACTGCGAGGGGATAGACGCTTGATCCGAATCGCCCAGAAGCTCTTTCACCCTGCTCACAATGGATTTGGGACTGAATGGTTTGGTGATATATTCATCCGCGCCCGCGGAATAGCCCTTTTCCTTATCCATCACCTGGCTCTTGGCGCTGAGGATAACCACGTGGGTATCCCGCAGGTCCGGAGCGCTTTTTACTTCCTGACAGACATCGAAGCCATTTTTCTTCGGCATCATTATGTCGAGAAGGAGAACCGATGGTTTACCCTCACGAACCTTTTGAATCGCCTCCTCCCCGTTCGTCGCGGTATCGAATTCGTACCCTTCCTGCTTGAATACAAACTCCAGCGACCTTATCAGGTTCGGGTCGTCATCCACAATCAAAACTTTCTTTCTGAGCACTGTTAACTCCTGAATTTATTATCCTTATATTGCACCATTTATAATAACGTAAATATCACCAAAGTGCAAGTAATTATTTAAAAATCAAATGCAATGTACGCTTTCATTTATCTTGAAAATAGCACGGCCATAACGTCATACCGTAAATCGAGGAGGCGCACGCGGTATAAGTCCGGGGTAGGTGGACGATAGAGGAAATATTAATGAATGTGAATTTTCTTGAATGATTTTTTTACTCGCATAAAAGAGCTCTCATAAGCATCATCCCTTGCTCTCTTTGTCAATTCCGTCTCATCGACATCTTTTTCCGCGTGAGATTCTCAGCGTGATAGCCATCGATGAAAACAGGTATTGCGCCGATTTTTCCGGGCGAGGGTGATTGGTGCTGATTTAGTATTTTCTCCGTTCATTTAACGGAATTCAATCGATTATGGGGGAAGCGGTATAATATAGTATGATGACTCGCTCTCGAGGCGCCCTTGCTCTTTAGTTTTGTCCAATTTGATAGAGGGGAATGAATATGCAAACATGTTATCATTGCGGGAGGGAGCTGGGTGAGGAGGGGAAAAGCATTCCAACCGCGTCAATTTCCGGCAGCATTATGGGGGATGAGTACACCGAGTCATACTTTTTCTGTGAAGGCTGTCAGGAGTATACGGTTCAGATCTGGCGGGATCGCTTCTGCGGAGAGGATAGCGTCTCTATACGCGGTCACGTTCCCAAAGAAGAGGGGGACCGGCAGATAGAAATCATAAGAAGATGCGCCAAACCATGGAGCAAACGGTGCCGATGCGAAGCACATGTAGAGTACTTCGGAAACTGGCTTGACTGATCTGTGAGGGATCGTTTACGTTCAAGTCCCTCTAGAAATGCAGGATCTCCTCATCCTTCACCCCTTCCGGGATAAAGTCCCCGGGCCTTTCCTCAACCATCCTGATTGCACCCGGCACGCATGCCAGCTCACATACACCACAACCATAGCATTTCTCCCGATCAAGCACCGCTTTGATGGTATCGTGGCCGGGAACCGGCTTCATATCAATAGCACCAAACTGACATCTTATTACGCAGTGTTTGCACCCGTTGCATGCCTCGACATTGATCTCCGCCTCAAACCGGCTTGGAGAAAGTATTTTGGGAAGTGAGCCGGTCTTAAGCCCCGGATCGAGCACCATACAGGCACATGAGCAGCAAAAACAGATGAATTCGAGGTTATCAGTCACCGATATATTGGTTACGGTAGGAACCAGCCCTGCCCCGATGGCTTGCAAAGCAATAGACACGGCTTCATCCGGACTGACCTTTCGTCCGCTTCCCCTGTACAGGTCAAATTCCGCACGGCCTTTAAACTGCATGCAGACATTCCGGGGATGGTAGCAGATTTCCGCCCCTACCCTGCAACAGCAGTTGCGTATGGTGATCAGATCCCTGTTTGCCTCTATGATCTCGGTAATTCGTTCGCAAGACATAAGAGACTGGTCCTTTCCAAGAGATTTTTCGGCGGGAACCACCCTGAGAATAGGCTCCTCAAAGAAACCATAAAACTCACCGATCTCTTTCCACCACCTGTCTCCCCTGTACAGGTCCATCCATAATCCCGGCATCCCCGACGGAATGTACTGGGGATCGCTGGAGAGTATATTATCGTGTAAAATGGCAGCAATATTGGTGAATTGAAATTTCTCTGGCGATAGTTTATCGGGGTTCCTTGACAAAAGCCCTCGTCTGGCAAGTCCAAGTATTTTTTCCTCTACATCCTTCTTATTCATGCCAAATTTTGCGGCCAGGTTATCAAATGAGTCTGGTAACGCCAGCACGAATTCGGCTTCCTCATCGGTGATGGCGTGTTCCAGTATCCTGTAGAAGGATTTTGAATCAGCCATTCCACTCAGCTCCGCCAGTTTTTGAATATTCGTTTTATCCTTTTTATCCATTACCCCTCCTGCGAAAATCAGCATATAGAACTTCGCCGCACTATACGAAATTTACGTACCACCATCTTATACAAGGAGGTCGCTCTCCGTTGTCATTCTTTACTATGACGATCTGTTGGCGATCGCTTGTGACACTAGTGTAACGTCCCGTAAACAACCAGACTTTCGCTGATATCAATTTAGGCAAATACTGGAGCCTTATCCCCACCACCCGCCGCTGAATACTCCGGTAACGCACTCGCAACCGCTAGTGCGTTACCGGAGTATTCAGCTTTTTATGTGAAGCAACGCGGTGAAAAGAGCATTGCGGAACATTTGTATAGAAGCGTTAGGGATAGCACCCTAGCTCAGATTCAACTCCGGATGACGCTTCTCGACCATTTGCCGCATGCCTTCTCGCCAGCCTATCGAGCAGTCCCCAATGAGCCGGCGTCGCAGGGTGTTGTCTGTTCTCGTATGCTGGATTGCATCTCCGGTTCGCTGAAATACGGGTTCAAGACGGGCCAGTTCGGCCATGTAACGGCAGTAAGTCTCAACTTCAACGGATTCATCACCCGCCCAGTTCACTATCGTGGCAGGCACGCTGGCTACACCGAGGAGGAGCGGCGTCTGACGATTAATGTCATCCTGATGTATCGGGTTGCAGGTAGAAACGCATCCGGCCTCAATGGCGATTGACTGGCCTGCCAGCATCATGTCGAACTGGTAGGCGGGCAAGCCACCATTGGGCCCGTAGGAGACATTCATGCGTGCGATCGTTGTAGGAATATTCCATTGCCGAGCGGCAAATCGCGCGACGCTTTCCTCGGCAATCTTTGAGATGGGATACGTCTCCGAATAGGGCTGTACGCTGTTATCAAGTGGGTCATTTTCCGATACCTCGTGAGCCGGCTCGGGCGCCGCTGCGTACACGCTGCAAGTTGACATTACCAGGAAGGCCCTGGCATTGCGAAAACGGCTCATGAGCAAGCCGGTACCCTCCGCATTAACCCGCATGGCGTAGTTAAAATCCTTTCCAGGTTGCTGAAAAACCGCGAAGTGAACGACGCAGGAAAAGCTATCCGGCAATTGGCTGAAATCCGGATCGGCAAGGTCTACCACTCGAGTGGTAACTCCAGCCGCTTCCAGCCGCTCACGAGCGGCGCTGTTATTAAAACGGGCTATAGCCCAGACATCGTTGTTTTGAGCCAGTTCCACCGCAAGCGGGAAGCCTATCTGTCCCGCGGCCCCTGTGATCAGTATTCGCTCATTTTGTATATCAGTCATTTCTTATTCCTCCATCGTTTGAAACCAAAAAAGTTTTACCCCGTTCCTCCGAAAAAGTCTTCGCGTTCTCTTCCGGTTTGCAGGAAAGGCATAAGATCAGGTACCGGACTGATGCTAAGATCCCGGAGGGCCACCTACAGGCAACATAGTCACTTACCGTAACAAGATGCTTTTTGCCCGCCTCAGGCTCTAAAACCGTCAGTAGATCAAGAGAGATTATCTCCTTCAGGCCAAAATATTTTGCTCAGTATATTGTTCGCTGACAATTTTGTCAAATAAAATGGATAAACCAGAAACAGCGATTGATGCTGAGGTGCTGCGGCATCGTCATAAGTCGTTGATGACTGATTCATAAAGAGGATCAGACATAATTTTGACATATGATTATATATCAATACAAAGTCGTCTAAAAGTTGGTTTCGAAGCCAAAACCTGGCACGCCCGGAGGGATTCGAACCCACGACCCTCGGTTCGGAATAGTAACCCCGAGACCATTTCCTATTGTATACTTTTCTCTTGTACCCTGTCTTGCCTGATATTTAATACTATACTGTAATCGGCCGTTATACCCAACTTCTACAGTTTTTCCAAAAATCGAAGCTAATTTTGGGGGTTTTGAAATCTTTGGCACCACAAATGCCCCTGTTTAACACTGTCCCAGGATAACTTCTGCTAGGCTACCTGCCGTACCGATGGCGGGATGGCCACGCCGACAGCCTGGAGCACCTTGCCGGCCACTCCCCGAACAGGGGTTCG
>JAWOBX010000113.1:0-5494 GCA_046484125.1 Dehalococcoidia bacterium
ATTAAACCGTTTACATGGTTGCTAACACCAGCAGCTTCACACTGAATAGTTATGAAACGGATAGTCATATATACCCTGGTCATGACCGCCACAATACCGGTGCTCCTGGTAGCCCTTGGATACTGGTCTTTCATCATCTGGGCTCAGATCGATGATATGCCTTACAGAGAAGCATTCTGGGTGGTAAGCGAGCATATGGTCCTCGATAAACCGTACATTCTCCCGGTTCTGTTTGGCTCCGTCGGCGGACTGATCATATTTATTTTCGGCATGAGGGGTTTGCGCCGCAGTGGTTTCTTTAGAAAACTGATGTATGCGAAGTCCGGGAAGGATAGAAGGCTTCATGGCAAGCGAAAATGGGCCGGCTGGATGGTTCTGATTTCGCTGGTCATCTTCATGGCATGGCTCTCAGGCTGGTACTGGCCCGTCCCGGTCGGCGCAATAGCGCTCATAGCCATAATCTACGGCCTTTCTCGCATCCGCGCTCGCACGGTCCAGCTCCAGCCAGTCTCAACAGACTCGAGCTACTGCGGTCCTCAACCGGCCGGGCGCAGACTGAAACGCTGGGCAATATCGGGCACCATTTTTGCTGCCTTAGTAATCCCGCTTCCGATAATATACCTTGCCAGTTCCTACCCATCCCTGACGATCATCGAAGGCCCCGTCCAAGAGGACTGGAGCATACGGTACTGGAACGACTGTGCCAGACCTTACGATATGGTAATGGCTGAGTCAGGAAATATTTATGTAGCAGGCTATGACTATCACAACGGATGCTGTTATTTCATAGCAAAATACTCAACCGGGGGAAAACGTAAATGGATACAATATCATCACACCAGTCCCCGCTGGTGCGATGCACCTACAGATATAGAGCTGGACGATTCTGAGAATGTCTATGTTACGGGTGAAGCTGACACCGTTAGTTTCAGCAGTGAAGGCGAGAAGCTGTGGAGCGCGGAGGTAAGCGGTGCTGATATAGGCGTTGATTCGGACGGGAACGCTTATGTTGTTGGTGAGTGGGGGATCGTCAAGCTGAACAATCACGGTCAGGAGGTGTGGCGAAAGAGGAGTACTACCCTTAAAACAGAGTACTTACCGAGCTTGGAAGTGGCTGCCGATCAACAGGGAAACGTTTATGTAATGGGCCCCAACGTGTCCTATGAAGTCCATGATACATATACCGTTGTAAAATACGACGGGCGGGGCAATTACCAGTGGACGGCAACGTATGAAGGAAAAGAAGGCGAAGAGATATTCTTCCGGGATATGGAAATAGATAAAAACGGCGATATCTATGTAGCCGGTTTTATTACCTCAAAAGAGCCCTACGATACCGAAGCCATCCTCACCATCAAATACGGCTCCGACGGCAACGAGAAGTGGTCTTCGCTATATAGAGGAGATAATACATATTCTATGTCCAGGGCTATGGCTCTGGCAGTAAATGATGAGGGAGCCGTAGCTGTTTCCGGTTCTTCGGATATGGATACCGCGGTAACCATAAAGTATGGTAAGAACGGGGAACAATTATGGGCATCGCAAGAACCGGCTTTCGATAGCGGTTTCTTATACCGGAACGTGGCAATCGACAGAGAAGGTAATGTCTGCCTGACACGTGATATGGTTTCGCCGCCGGCGGGCTGTATTATATGCAAGTATAACTCCAACGGGGACAAAATCTGGGAGGTATTTCACAAATCGGGTAAGGATCAATTTACCTGGGGGGTATACTATAGCGCACGCCCCGTGGCTATTGCATCAGACGCATACGGAGATATATATGTTTGTATGAATTCAACTAGGTATGGCCCCAATGATAACTGTCCCTGGACAACTATCGGAGAGATAGTAAAATACACTGAGCCGGATTAACTATCCGTTGCTCCATATTTCTACGGATGCACAAGGAACTATTGAAACAGACCTTTTTAGTTGCCCTGGCGGCCTCAATGCTGCTGCTCATGTTTTGCAGCATTGGCGGGTGCAGCAAAGAGGGCGATGACCCTTTTCCAGACCCTGCCGTCGAGGCAGCAGTCCGCGAAGCTCTGGATAAGCCGAGTGGAGATATTACCCGGTCGGACCTGGAGCAAATTACTGTACTGGACATTTCGGGATGGGCGGAAGACCCATCCGGGCTTGAGTATTGTACAAACATGACTAGTCTGAATATTAGTTTGAGAAATGCCAATAATATTTCCGTGCTTGCCAGCATTCCCAATCTGGAATCACTGGGGCTTTCAATTTTTAATATACGTAATCTGACCCCTCTGGTCAAACTCTCTCATCTGGAATATGTATCTATTACTATTCCTAGCCGGAACGAAGTATCCGATATTTCCCCGATTACCAGCCTCGCAGGCCTGCGCTACCTGGATATTTGCTGGAATAAAGTGAGTGATATCTCCCCTCTTTCAAGCCTGGATAAACTAATATACCTGGATATTGCCTGGAACAAAGTGAGAGACATCTCTCCTATTGATGGCCTTGCAGAACTCCAATATCTGGATATCAGTCGCAACCAAGTGAGCGACATTTCCCCTCTTTCAAACTTGGACAAACTGGTATACATGGACCTGTCAGAGAACTCCATCTCATCTATAAATGCATTAGGCAGTCTGACTAATTCACAGACTTTAAATCTAGCTGAAAATGAAATAATTGATATTTCCGCACTATCCAATATGAATCAACTGACGAGACTCGACTTGAGCAGCAATCAGATCACAGACCTGACCCCTTTGTGTAATCTAACCAAACTGGAGGATCTGGATATAAACAAAAACAACGTACAGGGTATCTCTGCGTTATCATCTCTTACCAAGCTGATTGATCTTGATTCAAGGGAGAATCAAATAGGGGATATTTCCGCCCTCGAAAACTGCCGAGAGCTGGAAGACATCGATCTCCGCAGCAACAATATCTCGGATATCTCAGCACTGGCAGATCTACCCAAACTCTCGAAGGTGTACCTTGATGATAATAATATATCCGACTTGAAACCGCTGGTGGAAAACACTGAATTTGCGGGTGATTCAGCAACACTCTGGGTTCAGGGCAACCCCTTAAGCGCAACCTCACTCAATGTATACCTGAATCAGCTTGAAGAACGTGGTGTGGAAGTGTGGTGGTAGGGAGCAAGCGAAGCCCCAAGGCTATCTATAGCCCGTAATTCTCTTACACATAAATTACCAACAGATTGTCGATACCCCGGAAACGATACGGAATTCCTCCGCCTTTATAAAATCGGCATCCACCACTTGAAGAAGCCCGACAACCAGTGCCAGAATTTATCGCCAGCCACGGCAGCCGCGAGACCAAATGCAATTATGAAGGCGATAGTCACAACGGCAAATTGCATGTCGCTGATGTCTTCGATCTGAGCGGCTATAACGGCGCCGACCGGACCGCCGACTACCACCCCGCACACAAATCTGACTACAAACAGTAATACATCCCTGTCACCAGACATGTAGCCACCCCCCGTAAACAATTTTGCCCCCAATTATATCACAATTATTCTAACCGGAATAGAAATGACGAAGATCCAACCACCATTTGATATTTACGGCTACTTTTACGCTTACTTGGATAAAAGATTACCCAAACATTGAAAATGGATGCTAGCATATGTTTATGCACGCTTCATTCCACTTATAAACGCCTGCTCATCTTCTCACATAAAAATGTACCCTTTGTGTATATAATCCATTGCAGTATATATGCACAAAAGGTACAAAATCCACCAGTTGCATTCACCCCCTACCTCTCATCCCCGCCCAAATACCCAATCCACATGCACACCTCCTCATGCCCCACCTCGAAGTTCCTCAACACCCCGTATGCAATCCCATCCTCCACTCTCATCAGTCCAAGCAGCAGGTGCTCGGTCCCTATACGCCCACCTCCAGCCTCCATATCCGCAATCCCCATGACCTTCTTTGCTGAAGGTCCCATTCCAGTGGATTTGGATTCTGAGTTTGCATGCTCACCTGGAGCGATCAGCCCCTCAACTGTCGATCTGAGGTCCTCGATATCCACTCCCATGCGCATGAGTATCCGGTACCCATTACCGCTGGGTTTATCCAGGACTCCCAGCAGGATATGCTCGGTGCTCATGTGGGTGTGGTTGAACCGACGGGCGTGTGCACGTGCGTGTCCGATCGCGCTCTCAGCTTCCCTGGTCAGGTTATCGGTCCAGTGCCTTCTCATGGCTGTTAATGTGGCGCGTTCAGTCCTATTTGTCAATACGTTACAGTAACTTATGCATTTCTAGATTTGAGGTTGCTTGATATAATTATGGTAGACTTGTAGTTGATTGTCTCAAGATGCTGAAGCGGGCAGCTTTGCGAGTGAGTACTTATGGAAATAGGCTTCTGCGAATAACGAAAATCGGAAATGCTATTACTTTTTATTTATCTTTCCCTGGCACTGGGTATCTCTTTCTTTTGTTCCATATTGGAAGCTGTTATCCTCTCAGTAACCCCAAGTTACATTGAGGTGTTGGAAGAGGAATCCCCCAAGATTGGGGCCAGGTTGCGCAGTCTCAAGGCAAACATCGACCGACCGTTATCAGCCATCCTCAGTTTGAATACGATCGCTCACACAGTTGGAGCTGCGGGAGTCGGAGCACAGTCATTTGTTGTATTTGGTAGTTCATATGTGGCTGTAACTTCTGCCATCCTGACGTTCCTTATCCTGGTTCTGTCTGAGATCATTCCCAAAACACTTGGTGCCTATTACTGGCACCACCTGGTTGGTCCTGCTGCCCGTATTTTGCCTGTATTAATCTGGTGTCTATATCCATTTGTCATTCTTTCTCAGAAGTTAGCTAATTTGTTAGCACCACGTGAACCCAAGCCACACATCAGCCGTGAAGAACTTCAAGCGATGACTTCGTTAGCGTCTCGTGATGGCCTGGTCACAGACCATGAATCACGCATACTTAGAAATCTGATGTCAGTCGGCAAATTAAAGGTGAAGGATATAATGACTCCTCGGACAGTAATGTTTACCTTGCCTCCAGACATGACAGTAGGCGAAGTAATGGAGAAATACCCGGATATCAAGTTCTCACGCATTCCCGTTTCGGGTAATGATCCGGAAGATATTCGCTCATTCGTACTCAGGAATGATATCGTCCTTGAAACTTCTCTAGGCAATCTGGATACCAGACTACGCTCCATAAGCCGGGACGCATTGATGGTACCGGAGATCATTACGGTTCTTTCGTTATTTGAGCAATTACTCGATCGCCGCATCTATATCGCATTCCTTGTTAGCGAATATGGATCAATTGAAGGTATGGTTACCATGGAGGACATAGTCGAAACGCTTTTAGGGATTGAAATTATCGACGAAACCGATGTGACTGTTGATATGCAGGCAATGGCACGGCAACAATGGGAGAAACGCGCTCGGTCGTTGGGTATTCTTCATGATGATCAGAACATCGACACTTGAAAAATTCAACTGCGCGTACACCTTAAAAGCT
>JAWOBX010000030.1:0-20941 GCA_046484125.1 Dehalococcoidia bacterium
ACCCGGGCATGGGCGTGCTTGAAATCTGGAAAAACCTGGTACCCCCTGAAAGATTCAAGAGCATATCCATCGAAGACCTGTTGCGTAGGGGCGACGCATGCGTCGCCCCTTTGGTCGACCCTGAAGACAAAGGGTGGGCCGACTACCTGAAGCTGCGATATGGGTGGGGTAGGCATGGTAGGGGCGACGCATGCGTCGCCCCTACGCCGGGTCATTGCCCTCATAATATTACCTGAATCGGGTAATATGATACCTGGAATGGGTAACGGAGGATGATGTCCGGGCAGTGATCGCCTTTGCCGCCGCATCCGCTGAAGAGGATTTGCCGACTCCGGGCATACCGGTTATCCCATGAAAATCAAATTAGATGAAAATATTCCGCTTCAACTTGCCAGTATCCTTTCCTCATAACTCAAGACCTCGATTTTTCTGATGTTCGCATGTTCAGCCCCGGTGACTTACCCCCTCTCCCCGTTCGCCGAATACAAATTAAATCGCTGTAATAGTTTGTCGTGGTAATCTCAAATCAAATAAAAGAAGATGGTTGACAATTATGCACACTTTTTATATAGTTGTCAACCGTAAAGGCCAGGTGAGGGAGCTTTTTTAAGTCCCCGAAAGGAAGAAATACAATAGCATCCAGGAAAACATCCTCACAGAAGATTGGCAGGGACGCCAGGACTGGCCGTTTTATGCCTGCCGACAAGGCAAGGAAAAGGCCATATACTATCGTAGTTGAGACCATAAAAGGAAAAAGGATAAATAAAAGATAAAGGCAGAACTATTTAATGATTGGCCAACGAATACGACAATTACGGATTGCTCGTGGTTTGACGCTGGAGGCATTAGCAGCCGAACTGGGCGGCATTGTCACCAAACAGGCACTTTCCAAGTATGAGCTCGGCAGGGCTCAACCTTCCCCGGTTGTCCTCAATAAGCTGGCATCAGTATTTGGCATTAAAGCGGCAGACCTGTGGCGGGAACCTTCTACACGTATTGAGTTCATCGCCTACCGCAAAGGGTATGGTCTTCTCAAGAGAGACCAGGAAAGGGTTGAGAGTCTTGTCAGGGAGACGCTGGAAGAACGTGTCCGTCTCCAGAACATGAATCAGGGTCTAAATGGTTCCGGTTTGATGGTCAAGTCGTTTACAGTTGTTAAACCGGAAGAGGCTGAAAGCGCCGCAGAATCGCTGAGAGATCAATGGGAGTTAGGGCTTGATCCGATTGACAATGTGACAGGGGTTCTGGAAGACCATCTGATCCACGTGCTGGAGATAGAAGCCGGGACGAAATTCGATGGCATCGCCGCTGTGGCCTACGGCGAGGATAATCAGGTCGCGGCGGCTGCCGTGGTGACAAAAAAGGATCTGCCGGGCGGGCGGCAGCGATTGAATTTAGCTCATGAGTTAGGGCACCTGGTCCTTGATGTTGATGAGAACATGGACGAAGAACAAGCGGCTTTCCGCTTCGCGGGGGCGTTTCTGGCTCCCGCGAGGGTGGTATACCGGGTGGTGGGTAAACAGCGAACATTCATGCCAACTGAGGAGCTTATGCTGCTGAAGCAGCGCTTCGGTATGAGTATTCAGGCTTTGCTCTATCGTCTGCGCGACTTGGGTATTATTACGGAGTCTCACTACCGACAGTGGTGCATCGATATCAACAGACTCGGGTGGAGGAAGCGGGAACCCTCAGAGCTTGCTCAGGAACAACCGCAATGGCTGCACCGGATGGTGCTTCGCTCCCTGGCGGAAGGTATCATCACACACCAGGAGGCTGAGCGAATGTTAGGAAAACAACTCGTAAAGGCCGAAGTGCCATTAGATTTAGTCGAGAGACGCTCCTTCATGAAGTTACCTCTCGAAGATCGCCGGCGCATTCTGGCGGAACAGGCCGAGAGGATGGCATCATACTACGAGCGAGATACTGAAAGGGCAGACCTGCAGGGAGGGGATCTGGTTGAGTACTGAGACCTTATCCCCCAAACGTGGTGAGATCTGGATTATCAACTTCGATCCCACGGTCGGGGCGGAAATCAGGAAGACCCGCCCGGCGGTAGTAGTCAATTCTGATGCTGTCGGACGTTTGCCGGTAAAGCTGATCGCTCCTATTACTGATTGGAAGCAGCATTTCTCTCATACCTACTGGCATATCAAGCTCGAACCCGACGAGATAAATAAGTTGGAAAAGGCCTCCGCAGTTGATGTTTTGCAACTGCGCGGTATGGATATTCAACGATTCGTGCGTCGCTTAGGCAGAGTCCCTTCAACCACCATGGAAGAAATCGCGGCAGCGATAGCAATGATTGTCGAGTATCAGTAAAAAGATTGATTAACTGAAATCCGGGAGAGCCTGTTACCCGCCGATAGTAGGAGCGACGCATGCGTCGCCCCTACTGCGTTATGGGTGGGGGTAGACCGCTCTCCGATCAGGAAGCATTGTGTAGAATCTGTTTGAGTAACCAGGTAATATGGGATAAAATATATTCACAGAAAACCGGGGCTCAACGGGCTGCAACCGACGCATCAGTTGAGGCAGATGGAGATATATATGCGTCATTCCATCAAGGCATTTGTATATAAAGGTCATGATTATTACGTTGCCGAGTGTATGGATATACCTGTGGTCACTCAGGGAAAAACACTGGATGAAACCATGAGCAACCTCCAGGAAGCAGTTAGCCTGCACCTTGAGGTTGAGGACCTGTCTGATCTTGATCTTGTCTCCAATCCCACTCTGCTGGTAACCTTCGAACTGGAGCCTGCGGTTGCCGCCTGAACTTAAACGCCTTTCCGGCCCTGAAGTAGTCAGCATCCTGCGTAAGTTTGGTTTCGAGGTGCATTCTCAGAAGGGCAGTAACGCGAAGGTACGCCGCATAAGCGGCGCGAGTCAAAAGCAAACACTCACTATACCACTACACGACGAGCTCGATACCGGTACGTTAAGAGCGATCATAAGGCAAGAAACGCGGTTCATACCGGAAGAAGAGCTGCGTCCCCTCTTCTATTCTGATTGACTCCAGAGTAACAGAACGGGATTTCCGTGCCATATGTCATTTTTCAAGGGAATGACCCACTTTAAAGGCCTGGTTTTTTTAAGCCAAATGACAGTTCAGGTGGATTTGTTCCTTTAAGTTCCTAAAGATTGAGAGCAAATAAGATGGCATCCCTGACCTGTTGTAGTTTCGTTGTTGAGAGAGTAGTTATAAGTGACCCCACTTTATTCCTGGATACTGTCTGGATGTGATCGAGATTGATAGCGCAATCGTGTGGCATCCCATCACGCTTGCTCAAATAAACCTCGCTGGGAATGTCTCTGATTGTTGAGGTTACAGGAGCAACCGTGACTTCGCCCAGGTATTCGAGAATGGAATCGCGTGTTAAAACCAGTACCGGCCGTTTTTTATCGGGAGGTTTGAACTTGTACCATCTGATTTCCCCGCGCTTCATCATCCTCCCCAATCCTGCTCATCTTCCCAGTTGCCAAATTCATCTTCGGTTACCGGGTACTTTTCATAGCCTTTCCGGTGTTTTGCCTCAAGCTGAGCAATCCTGACACGCTTGAGTGCATCTTGAAGGGCATCGCGAGTGAAAGCAGACCGTGTGGTATTGAGTTCCCTCACAACTTCATCAACGGATTTCACAAGGTTTTCATCCAGGGTCATTTGAACGGTTCTCATAAGCATTTATCCCCATCATGCTAATTTCTATAGCTATAATAAGGCACATGATTATCACTGTCAAGAAACCATATAAGTATGAGGATGAAAAGTATTGCCCGCGTAGCGCGGTGCTTCAGCCTCGCCTATTCTGACCGGTCCTGGCGTGGACAATTCCCTCCAGCCGCTCGGGCCTGGCGGAAAACGATTTAACAATTCCATAATGCGCCTCAAAATGGAAATATCAATTCCATTTTGATATATATTAGAAAGTCAAGCGGAACATTCAGCGCCGGATTGAGTATCCGGGTGGCATCAGCTAAAATAAGGGGAAGGAAATTCGGCCCTGTAACCGGGCGTTGCCGTTTTAGTGGAGCCGCCTGTACGTAATTTGAGGCATTCTACCGCAAAGAAGATGAACCAGCACTCGAAAAATGCCACCTTCAGGAGGAACTATGGAATCTCTCGATCACTGGCTTGATACCAATATGGCGGAATACCATGATAAGGTGGTTCAGACTGTCCGCCGCCTCAACACCATGGTGAAAAAGTCCCGCCGGAGCTTCGACCTGGGTGACGTCCCCACACTGCAGAAGTCCCTCGAGGAAATAGAGCGCACAGCCGGGGAGCTGCCCGCCATCTCGAGCTCAGCAAAACAGGTTGCGCAGGAATACGACACTCAGGCATTCCTCAAGGATGCTTTCGATGCCGAGTTCCGCCGTGTTTGTGCCGAAAGGGGAATGAACCCGGAGGGTACATATCCGACCTATTTAATCCCGCCGGTGACCGTGCGTGTTGATGTCAGGCTGGGCCGGGTAAGGGTGAACCGGAAACTGATTTCAGGTCTGCGCGTGAACCGGGTGGTTGATGCCGTGGCTGCCGAGCGCGACCGCGTAACCAGGCGCCCATTCAACGCGAAGGAGTTCCTGGCCGAAATAGCCACCGCGTACGATGACCTGGTCGCTCTTGAGAGCGCCCGGCAGGGTGTGGATATGGGAAGCAGCATTGAACGCACTCTTCGCGATATATATCGCAGGTTGACCCCCCGAAATACCTGGCGAAAAGAGTACCCGGAAGCTTTCTTTGCCTATGATATCCACCGGCTGCTCGCCTCGGACCAGTTGTATCTCCCCGATGGCCGCCGTTACTACCTGAGTCCATCCCGAAAATCCCGCACCAATATGACCATCCTGGACCGCAACGGACGGGAGGTTCAGTATGGAGTCATCGCTTTCAGAAAGGAGTAACAGATGGTATCTGAAATCAATATAACGAATGCCGATCTACTGCGGCAGGGGTATCCACCGGAAGATGAAGACGTGCTGGACCGGCTGACCGTTGGCCGGCAGGTGTGGGAGGATTTCGCCATACGGGAGTATCTGGACTCATACATCGCCCGCGGAGGCACTCAGATCAAATTCCTCCTGGGGAAACCCGGCTCAGGTAAGACGCATCTGCTGCGCAGGCTGAAAAGGGCGTCTATGGAGAGGGGATATGTGGTGGCTCACTTAGACGCGGCAGACGTGAAGCTTCAGCGGATTGACCACGTGTACCGCGCGGTAGCCAGTCACATAGACCTGGAGGAACTGAGCCGGCGGCTGGCAAACCGGGTATTGCAGAATATGGCTTATGATCCGGAAGAGATACCCCCCGATACAACATTTCTCGAATGGGCTGTCCAGCAGGGCAGGCTCGCGGAACGTGTCACCAGGGATGTCAATGACCAGTTGGATTACTTCTTCAAACAACGGAATATGTTGACCAGCCTTTGCCTCGCGTACATTCAACTCGCCGCTGATCAGCTCGGAGTCCGTCACCAGCCCGGCGAGGCAAAGAATATCCTCTATAGATGGATACAAGGCGAACCGCTGAAGGTCTCCCAACTGCGGCCCCTGCTGATATCCCGGCACGTCGATCGATACAACGCCCGTGATATGCTGGATTCTCTCTCCCGGCTGATGAGAGAGCTGGGCTTCCAGGGACTGGTAATACTGGTTGACCGGATGGAAGATATTCTCGCCAGGGACCCCGAAACCGGGAAGTTGAAGTACACGCGCGCAGCGCTTCACGACGTCTACCAGAGCCTGCGTGAGTTCATTGACGCTATCCCATCGCTCACGTCGGTCTTCATGGTGATGGCGGGACGCAAGGAACTCCTGGATGACACGCAGCGGGGAATAAAGAGTTATGATGCCCTGTGGCTGAGGGTACAGCACGAGGTAATGGCAAAAGAGAGGTTTAACCGGTTTGCCCAGATAATCGATATGGATAAAGGCGCGGAGCTGGTTCTTACAGAAGAGGATTTCCGCGGCCTTCATCGCCGGATTCACGAACTACTGCAGGCACCATCCAGTGAAGGGGATATTCCGCAAGAGATACTCTCCCCATACGGTGAAGAGGGACAGTACAGAAGGGTAATCTCACACGCGGCCAATTCAGCGCGCCATTCTTCCTGAGAACCGGATACCGCTCCGGGCGGTATGCATAAGGGCAGAAATCTGTTTTGGATGTCACTGCTGAACCCGCCTCAAGCGGGTGAAGAATCTCCCGGTTTATCGATTAACGAGTATCTGAGCAGCGCCAGGGCTTAAGGACTTCCCACCCTGCCGGGCAGACCTCGCGTGAGGTTGAGAGGAAGCGAGTTAGAACAGGGTATCGCGTCGGGTCGGTCAGAGTTTTCCTGAACCGGAGAAAATAATGGCAAGAAGGAAGAATCCATATGAAGGCAAATGGCGCATTACCGAAATGGAATTATGGGACCAGGACTATGTAAATGAGGTAACGGAAGGCCACTTTACCTTCGAGAAAGACGGATTGGGTTTCTTCCAGTTCGGCCTGGTTGATGGCGAGATAGATTATCGCGTCAATAAAGAAGGCGAAGTGGAACGAATTGAATTTTCATGGGAAGGACGAGAGGAAAATGACCCTGTCCACGGTCGAGGTTACGCGACTCTAAAATCAGACCTTCTTGAAGGCAGGATATATTTTCACATGGGAGATGATTCCTGGTTCAGGGCTGAGCGGACAGTGAAAAAATGATTATGACAAAGCCGCTTAGAATGACTCAGTATTTGAAACACTGTTCTTAGGGGCAAAGTAGTTTCGGGAGGATACCATGGAACAATACGAGGCAAGGCGGATCGTCGAGACGCTGAGAGCGGGAGTACCCTCACGCGAGGTAAGCCGTATTCTACTGGCGGGAAGGGATGAGCAACTTGACCGCTGCAAGAAGGACATGAACCAGGTGTCCGTAGACGGGAGGTCCAGGTACTTCCTGATTTACTCGGCCTACGGCGGAGGTAAAACGCACTTCCTGAGTGCCCTGGCCAACTCCGCCCTGGAGAACGGATTCGCGGTCAGCCAGCTTGTTCTGAGCAAAGAAACTCCTTTCAACCGTATCAACAAGGTCTATGAGGCCACCGCTCATGCCGTCGAGCTGCCGGACTACCCCAGGACGGGTTTTGAGGAAGCCCTTATGCGCATTCGCCCGGAGAGCGATATATACTACGACCTGAGGGATGATATCGAAAGTTCCCTCCACCCCAAGCTTTCGTTTGTCTTTCAGAACTATTTCCGCGAAGGGGACTTCACCAAGCGGAGCCAGATATACGAAGACCTGGCAGGTTCCTTCTTTTCCATGTCGACGCTGAGAGCCATTCACCGCTCCAATTTCGGGGAGTCAATTAGAATGGAGCGGTTCCTGCTCAGTCAGCACACCCACAATTACTTTCGATTCCTGAGCAAATTGATTCGGCGCCTCGGATACAAGGGATGGGTGATACTCCTGGATGAGGCTGAGCTCCTGGCCAAGCTGGGAATAGCCGGACGGGCGCAGGCATACGTGAATCTGGGCAGGCTGTTCGGCTTTGACGTGGAGAGTGCCGTCGACGGCATGTATGTGGTATGCGCGTTCAACACGGCCTTCCGCGAGGACCGCCTGCTGGGAAAAAACGGTGACGTGCATAATGCCCCCGGCTGGCTGGATAAAAAAAGACGCAACTCTGACGCTGAGATTGCAAAGAGGACCCTGGACGCACTTATCAATGAGGGCATTCACCTTCCAGCCATAACCAGGGACATGGCCGGTGGTATCCTGAAGGAACTGGAGCGGCTACACGGCACCGCTTATGACTGGGAAACTCGAATGAACCGGGACCAGATACTGGACTGGACCGGCACAACTCTCACTCAGGGCTCCGTGAGAACTACCATCCTGGCAGCCATGGAAGATATGGACGTTCGTTATCAGGAAGGAAATGGCCAGGTAGACTTATATTTTGCCTCACCGGATGAAGGTACATTTGAAGAGGACTCGGCATATTTCCAGTCTAAGGACGAACCTCCTGATTATTCATAAAGTGGTAGGGGCGACGCATGCGTCGCCCCTACCACCGAAACATGAAATACGATCCTCATAAACACCATCGGCGTTCGACCCGTTTGCGGGGATATGATTATGCCTCTGCCGGGGCATATTTCATCACCATCTGTACCCGGGAGCGGGAATCCGTTTTCGGGGAAATCACGAATGGGGGCATGGTGCTGAACGAATACGGGAAGATTGCCGTCAATTGCTGGTTGGAAATCCCGGCTCATTTTCCACAGGTGGAATTGGATGAATACATTTTCATGCCCAACCATGTGCATGGGATCGTCATGATATCGGGCGGCGTAGGGGCGACGCATGCGTCGCCCTCCGCACCACATGGCCCCAAACCGAAATCCATCGGTTCCATCGCAGGTTCATTCAAATCAGCCGCTGCGAAACGCATCAATCAGCGGCGCAACGGCCCGGGCACTCCACTCTGGCAACGCAATTTCTATGACCACATCATTCGGGATAATATCTCCCTGGAGGCGATCCGGCGCTACATTCACTACAATCCTCTACTGTGGCAATTTGATGCCGATAACGTCACAAAGGCCAGGGCACCTGGAGCGTATACCGATACGTCCCTACGTAGTGCTATGCCGTTACTGAAGAATTTATGTGGTTTTACCCCCGAGGAACCGGAATTTATAATAAATTACGATACTGAATACTGCAGGGGCGCGAACGCGCCGGCGTTGGATGAACCATAATAGGTCGACGCATACGTCGCCCCTACCAATAATCCCCACCCTTTATTTAAATAATGCCCGACTGCTATATGGATGAAGGGTCATGCCCGGAATTTCTACCGGCTCGACATATTTCCAGGATATGTCCATTTTGAGCGAATTATTGGACGTGTTTTAAGGAAATGTCCAGGGGATGGACAAATGCCGGTGGTTAATGTCACGCGGTCAGCACATCCAGCAGGGCGGGGTGCCTGTAGACCATCTCCCGTCCGGCTTTCTCACCGGCCAGGATGCCGATCCGTTCCAGTTCCCGCAGGTAGTTAGAGGCGGTTTTACGCCCGGCAATGCCGGCCTCCACAAGGAAGGCGATCTTGCAATAGGGCTGGCGGAAGATCAAATCAACCAGTTCACGGGAGTAGATGGCGGGAAGCTCTTCGCGGCATTTTTCCACCGTCCGCTCATGCAACTCCCTGATGGCATGGATGCGCCCGGTGGTCCAGCGAGCCGTTTCCTCAATCCCTCTCAGCATATAGAGCAGCCATGGCTCCCACTCCCCGCCCTCAGTGATTCCTCTCAGGAGTTCATAGTAATCGTTCTTGTTCCGAATGATGAACCGGCTGAGATAGAGAACCGGGAGATCCAGCAGTCCGGCCTGGATCAGATAGAGGATATTGAGAATGCGCCCCGTGCGCCCGTTCCCATCCGTAAACGGGTGAATGGCTTCGAACTGGTAATGGCCCACGGCCATGCGGATCAGCGGATCGGGCCCCTCCGGTTCCAGGAGATAAGTCTCCAGATTGCGGAGCTTTTCCACAAGGTCGGGCCCACCGTTGGGTGGGGTGTAGAAAATCTCCTGTGTGGCGCGATTCCAGACACGAACCTGCTCTTCCTCTGAGCGAAACTCGAGTGCCGGGTCGTCCCGCAAGACACGGCAGAGATCGAGGAACATATCCATTGAGAGCCGCTCGTATTTGAGCCGCTCATGCCCGCGCTTGAGCGCGGTTCGGTACCGCACCACCTCCTTGGCGGCAGGGTCGGTCCTGGCGGTCGGACTGATAGCGGCCCGGAAGAGTTCATCCTGCGTGGTGACGATGTTTTCGATCTCAGAACTCGCCCTGGCTTCCTGCAGAGGAATGGCGTTGATGAGAATCGACTGATCGGGTATAAGTCCGCCGGCGCCTTTTAACTCGGCCAGCGCCCTCGTGGCTGCCAGACACTGCTTGAGGACCGGCTTCGTTTCCACATCGACCGGCGGCGGCAGACCCGGCAGGTCGTCATAGGGAATTTCCGGGTCATATACCATCGCCCATCATCTCCACCTTTTTTCTAATTCGGGATTCCAACCGTTCACCTTCCGCCAGTCATTCAAACTTTACTGCATAATACCAGATAAGCCGCCCGGATGCTATACGCGAGAGAGCTTTATCCCAACCACCACCAGTCCTACAGTCGCGACGAAGCCCCAGGCGAAGGCAGTGAGATTCCCGGCACCCGCGTGTAGCAGCAGGAAGCATACCAGACTGAGGTTCAGCGCGCCAGCGAGAGCCATAGCCGTTCGAGCCGGCTTCACGCGTGAACGGATCACGAGGGCAGTTGAAACGAGCGGGAAGGCGTCCATCCAAAAACAGCGTTTCAAAATTTTTGAGCCATTTACCCTCCGGGTTAAAGTGTCAACCATGTGCCGGGTTGCACACCACCAGAGAGGAGTCTTCTGAAGGTGCCGTAGCATCTCCAGATCAATCTCTGTTTTCGGGGTCCATCAGTAACTTGACCGGAGAAACGGGCCTGACTATAATACAAATACCAAACGGGCAACAGTTTGAGGGAAGATTCCCATGCGCAACGAATTCACTGCAATTATTGAAGAAGACGAAGGATGGTTCATTGCCTACTGTCCCGAGATTCCAGGCGCGAATGGCATGGGCAGAACTATCGATGAGTGCCGTGAGAGCCTGGCCGAAGCTATCAATCTTATCCTCTCGGATAGAAGAGATGATGCCCTGCGCGGAGTACCGGAAGACGCTATACGTGGAACGGTCACTCTGCAATGAAGCGAACCGCTCTCCTGAAGCACCTCCGTAAGAACGGGTGCTATCTGAAACGGGAAGGAGGCAATCACTCTCTTTGGTCCAACCCAAATACCGGGGAAGTGGAAGCTATCACTCGTCATTCCGAGATCCCCAACAAGCTTGTCCATAAGATTTGCCGCGGTCTTTCTGTCCCGGAAATTGGCTGATATTTCCCCATCTGGACGGGGAGTGGTTCAAACCTGCCCTTCCTTGCCCCCGGGGAATCAGTTGCCAAGATGGGCAGCGGTTTCCTCAGCCAGCCGCTCGACAAGCTCGCTGACAGAGATGATCTCATCACATCTATAGGCATTCTCGCCGCAGAAAGCGAATGCCTTTTCGAAATCCCCCTCCGCGGCTCTCATCATAACGTCGGCAATGCAATAAGGGGAAGTTCGGGGATCGCAGTTTTTGAGGCATTTGTAAGTGCATTTGAAGGCAACCCTCTCCCCTCGCCGAACCCTTTCCACGAAATCGTTGTTAATGACCCTCCCGGGCATATCTACGGGACTCTTGATAATGGTTATGTCTTCCTTTCGGGCATTAACATAGGCAAGCTTGAAATCCTCATGAACGTCACACTCATGTGTGCAGACAAAACGGGTCCCCATTTGAACCCCGGAGGCCCCCAATCTAAGCACACGCGCGATATCACTCCCGTCGAAAATCCCGCCCGCCGCGATAACCGGTATAGGAGGGTCATACGAATTGGCGATTTCAATCACATCGGCCAGGATCCCATCCAGTTGAGGCGAGTCGCCGGATAGCAGTTGCCCGTACTCGAACCCCAGGTGCCCACCGGCTTTCGGCCCCTCCACAACCACCCCATCGGGTACCTTCCCATATCTCGCCCGCCACTTCCGGCAAATGAGATTAAAGGCCCTTGCCGAGGAAACGATGGGTACCAACCTGGTTGAATTACCATCAAGGATGCCGGGAAGATCGAAGGGAAGCCCCGCCCCGCAGAAGATAACATCCACCCCCTCATCCACAGCCGCCCTCGAGAGGTTCTCATAATCGGAAAGCGCCCACATCACGTTTACGCCGATGATTCCGTCGGTCAGGCTCTTCGCCTTCCTGATCTCCTGCCTCAAGGCGATCTCATTTACCCGGGTGAATTCCGATAACGGATATTTCTTGAATTCCCCCAAACCGATCGCGGAGATTACACCTATACACCCTTCGTCGGCGACCGCCACAGCAAGATTTGCCCTTGATACCCTGACTCCCATCCCACCCTGAATTATAGGTGGATTGACCTCCAGGTCTCCAATCCTGAGCGAAGGTATTCTACGGCTCTGCATAGATCGCCTTTTAATGTGTTGCCTCCAACAGGTCAGCCAGAGATATAAACACGGGTGATATTTGTATATGAGGCAGCCACTATCATTCCCTTACCCTTTCCGGAGCGCTTTCTTCTATTTTAGCCGCTTTTACCTGTGTATGAAAGTCAAACCAGGCCGGTAGTCGTAAACAGAATCCGGATCGGTTAACCACGTTGACCACGCCCTTAGTTACAGGTGACGGCATTAATATTACAATCAGGATGACTTTTTTGCAGGAGGAATTCTGGTGAGCCGGGAGGGACTCGAACCCTCGACACCCGGATTAAAAGTCCGGTGCTCTACCACTGAGCTACCGGCCCGCCTCCACAACTATAACGCAAGGTTACACCATCGTCAACCGGGATTTGGTGGCCCGGCAACCGCGTTTCAATTACAAAGCTGTTCACCCTTCGGGCGGTACATCCTCCACCAGAGATACGCTTTTCAGCGGAAGGGAAAGCGCTCTTGCGAGAACGTCAATATGCATCCAGGCCGATTGCTGTTTCCGGGCTCTGCAACGTGCCGGGCCAATCCCAGTGCCATTTGTATCACAGGGAATAATTGGGCACGAAGCCCCATTCACCTGCCGGCCAGTAACAGAACCATGCCTTTCCCACGATATCATCTTCAGGCACTATCTCCCAGGTGGCCTGGTCGCGGTTATCACCCACAATATAATAGTGCCCCTCCGGGACTTTAGCCAGGGGCATTGACCTTGCGCCATCGAGGATGTAAGGCTCCTCTATGCTCTCGCCATTTATGTAAAGGTGCCCCCCTACGATCTCCACCGTCTCCCCCGGCATCCCCACCACCCGGTGGATTACATTGTGGTCCAGCCTCTCGGTATAGTAAACAACGATATCCCCGCGTTCGGGACCGTTGAACCAGTACGCCATCTTGCTCACCATAACGAACTGCCCGTTATGCATGCTGGGCTCCATACTGTCGCCGCTTACCTCGAAATTATGAGCGACTGTCCGAACCGCCATAAAAATGAGGAGGGCCAGCAGGACTGTTATAACTATCTCCCTGACCACCCTTTTCATCGTCATGCGCTTTATCCCTTCAATCCCGGCGCCTGGCGTACCAGTCAACCACGTTTCTTTCGTAATTCAAGAATCCGTCGACTCTACATTAATTCAAAATATGTTAGAATAATACCCAATAAGCCAGAATGGATAGTTCGAGGTTAGTATAGAGTAAGGCATGGCCCGAGTCAATTTTGGCCGACCTCTCAAAGAATCGATCGTTTGCGGGGGTCCGATGGAAACCTCCAGGGTAAATCCCGAATATATCCAGGGGGCGCGCCGGTAAGGCAATGGCAATGCACGAGGATGAATTAATCCTTCTCAGCAAAGACGGCAATTTAGACGCCTTCAATCAGCTTGTAGAACAATATCAGCAACAGGTTTATAATATCGCACTGAGGATGCTGGGCAACCCTCAGGACGCAGAAGACATTACCCAGGATATCTTCGTACAGGCCTGGAAGGCGCTGCGAAGCTTCCGCGGGAACAATTTCAGGGCCTGGCTGTTCCGGATAGCCTCCAACTCCTGCACCGACGTTATCCGAAGTAAACGCGGGAAAAAGACCGATTCACTCGACGCGGTGTTCCCGGAATATAACCCCATCCCCAGCTCAACGGAATCACCCGAGGATCATGCCCTTAAGAAGGAGGTAAGCGAACTGATCGCCCGCCAGTTGCTCTACCTCTCGGAAGACCAGCGGCTCATGATAACGCTGGCCGACCTGCAGGGCCTCAGTTACGAGGAAATCGCCCAGATAACCGGCACCTCCCTGGGCACGGTGAAATCGAGGCTAAATAGAGGCCGTTCCAATCTTCGTGATTTATTGATGAAATATCAGGAACATTTACCCCCGGAATTCCGTCCTAAATTATGAAAGGTCGCGGGTGGAATAATGTTTGCGAGACGGCGAAAAACAGATTGTGAAATAGTGCGGGAACTCCTGTCAACCTACCTCGATGCTCAACTCGGGTCCATTGACCATGACAGGGTTGAGTATCATGTGGATATATGCCCGGAATGCCGGCAGGAGCTGGAGACGCTGCGGATGACGCGCGAACTCCTGCACAGTATACCCGCGGTCACTGCCCCGCGGTCCTTCACCCTGGCTGAGGCACCCGCGCGTCGTACATGGTTCCCTTCACTGTTACCGGAAATGGCGGGCACCGCCTGGTTGCGAACGGCGGCGGCGGCAGCGGTAATGGCATTTGCCCTTCTTATTTCGTTTGATTTCACCGGGGTGCTGGAAAAACAGCCAACTGATGCAAAGAGCGATACGACTGAGATCGCTACAACCACCCCGGATCAAGGAGAAGTGATAATCTCCGCCACACCAACGTCAGAGCCCGGAACCATAGTGTATCCAGGCACCGGCGTTCCCGAGGCCACACCACCAATACCCGGCTCGGATACCAGTACCGGGATAGCCGGAAAAGTCACCCCCGGAGAACCGGCAGGTTCCAGCGGGGAAGCCAATATTCCTGAACAAGTAGAAGCGGTAGACCCATTCGGAGAGAGCGGGGTGTCTTCCCCCACACCCCGCTCAATTACTCCGTCATGGCTGCTGCCGGTTGAGATAGTAACCGGGGCGCTGGTAGTCATACTCGGCGCAACCAATTTCCTCATATGGCGCCGCAGACAAACAAGCAAATAACCTGCCATCCGGACCCCGGAAAGGAATCGGCTTTTTCATTCCTTCTATTGCGAGTAGAGAGGGTTTCATATCATTTGAAAAGGGGTGGATAATGGCGGCCGAAACGCACAACATCCGAGGACTAAAGAGAAACAGGTCCATCTTCACGCTGCTCGCCGTTGGGTTGGCGACGATTCTGGGGGTAGTCTTCTGGCGCAGGAGAAGATCGTATTAGCTCACGCCTGGCCTGAGTGCATTATGTAAACCCATCCCCCGCGGGGAGAGGGAACAAAAACGCACAACCATCGCGGCGAGTTTACCCTCAAAGAGGCCGGATATCCGGCCTCTTTTTCATGAAATTCCCAGCATCTCGCCAATCCTCTCGCGGACCCGCTCCAGAGGCACCATTTCCGCCTCATCGCTGGAGCGCATCCTGAGCTCGGCGCTGCCCTGTTTGATATTCCGCGGACTCACCACCACTCTAACCGGAATTCCCATCAGATCAGCGTCATTGAATTTGACCCCGGCCGATTCCTCTCTGTCATCGTAAAGCACTTCATATCCGGCTTCCTCCAGCTCAGCGAGCAACCCCTCCCCCACCCCGGAAACCTCCCCCTTTTCCGCGTTCAAAACACATATATATACGTGGTACGGCGCGATCGATGGGGGCCAGATTATACCCCGGTCATCGTGGTTTTGCTCGATGGCCGCGGCCAGCAGCCTCCCCACCCCTATGCCGTAACACCCCATCACCAGGGGTTTCCGCTCTCCATCTCTGTCCAGGTAAAAAGCATCCAGCTTCTGGCTGAATACGGTGCCCAGTTTGAACGTATGCCCCACCTCGATGCCCCGTTTCATCACCAGCTCACCTTCACATCTAGGGCACTGGAATCCGCCCGCCGCAAGAGCGATATCGGTCATTATGTCGACATCAAAATCGCGCGGGTAATTGGCGTTCTTATAATGGGCGTCCGGCCTGTTGGCCCCGACCACGAAATTGCCTCCCAGGTTTATGGAATCGTCGGCCACCACCCTGACCCCGGAAACCCCGATGGGAGAGGCATAGCCGGCCACCAGTCCCGCCGCCGAAAGCTCCTCTTCGGTAGCCAGCCTGAGATCGTCGCATTTGAGCGCGTTCTTCAGCTTGATCTCGTTAACATCCAGGTCACCCCGGATCAGCGCGAAGACAACCTCCCCATCCGCCACATAGAAGACCACTTTTAAAGTCCGGCTGGTGGGCACGCCGATGAATCCGGCCACGGCTTCGATTGTCTTC
Source organism: Dehalococcoidia bacterium (assembly GCA_046484125.1). Classification (GTDB taxonomy): domain Bacteria; phylum Chloroflexota; class Dehalococcoidia; order SZUA-161; family SpSt-899; genus JBGLNL01. The sequence goes on from JAWOBX010000030.1 coordinate 16,043, forward strand.
ATGCCCGGTGTGGCTACTTCCTCCAGCGGCAGAGCCTCCGCTTCGCGGTCAGGCACCGGTTTGGAAAATGAGGCGCGCTCCGTATTGGCCGCGTAATCACAGCGGGAGCACTGAACTATCTGGTCTTCACCCGTATCGGTAAGGACCATGAACTCGTGGGAATCCTTTCCGCCTATGGCGCCGCTGTCCGCCTCAACCATCACCGCGGGCAATCCGCATCGCCTGTATACCTCCCGGTATGCCTCGACCATCCTTCCATACGTCCGGTCCAGCGACTCAGCATCGGCATCCATGCTGTACATATCCTTCATCAGGAACTCCCTGACGCGGAGTAGCCCGCCCCTGGGACGCGGCTCATCACGGAACTTCGTCTGTATCTGATAGGGCAGTGCCGGCAAATCCCTGTAGCTTCTAATATTGAAACGAGCGATCCGGGTAACAACCTCCTCGTGAGTCGGACCCAGACACAATCTGCGATCCCGCCGGTCATACAGGTTGAAAAGCGACTTACCGAACGCCCTGTCTCGCCCTGTTTCCTCCCATAACTCGAAGGGCTGGAGTACCGGCATCATTATCTCCTGACCGCCGGCGCGGTCCATCTCCTCCCTTATTATCCCCTCGATCTTCCTGAGAACCCGCCATCCCAGCGGAAGGAAGGAATAAACCCCCGCCGCCACCTGGTATATCATTCCCGATCTGAGCAATAGCTGGTGGCTTACTGTATCCGCTTCGGCTGGTACTTCCCTCAGCGTCCTTCCGAACAGCCTGGCAACGTGCATAATGCTTTACTCCTTCATTTTGACACTCAAAAGTGTATCACGAACGAGCCATATTCTCCACCCCTGACTTCGCGCGACCACTTTTGCCGGTAGGGGAAACCGCTCTCTGAAAGGATGCCGGCGCGCGCCCTGAGGAATCGCTGTTTTCGGATTGACCCGAAAACAGCGATTCAAATACAAAGTAATTCACCCTTCGGGGGTGTCTTGTGAAATTGGGAACAATCCGTTTTCCCCTGACCGGGCAAAACCCTCCCCCAACGAGGAAGGTTCTTCAGGCCACCTGATGGCGGGTGCCATCAGGTGGCCTGAAGAACCTTCTTAAACCGGGAGGAGAAAACAGCGATGCTGATATGCATCCGAATCAATCGCTGTTTCAGGGGTTGATGTACCACTTTACAATAAAAACGCCCTGTGCTAAAATGCTAGGCAACATCTTGCCATTGGAACCGTCCAACCGCAACCACCAAGGAGGAGTCGATGAATTCCGTTATAGAGAGGTTTCTTGACTTCATATCCGTCGAGAAGGGTTTTTCCCCGAACACCCTGGCCGCCTATAAAAACGATCTAAGTCAGTTCCTGAAATATGTTGATAAACAGGTCAAAAAGAAGGAGGGGCAGTGGGAAGGGTGGGGCAGTGTCGACCGTGATATGATACTCAGCTACATCGTGGATCTCAAGGAACGGAGATACGCCCAGTCCACCGTTGCCCGAAAGATCGCCGCTGTCAAATCATTCTTCGACTTCCTCGTGCGGGAGAACATCATCAGGGAGGATCCGGCCGATAACATCGGCGGGTCCAAGGCGGTCCAGTCGCTGCCCAAAACACTTTCCGTTGCCCAGGTGGATGAACTTCTATCCCTGCCGGCGAGGCAATCAACCCCGGAGGCCAGGAGGGATAAGGCCATGCTCGAGTTGATCTACGCCACAGGGATGCGTGTTACCGAACTGGTCACTCTGGACGTGGATGATGTGAACCTCGATGACGGCTATGTACGATGCTTTGGCAAGGGTTCCAAGGAGCGCGTGATACCTTTCCACGAACAGGCTCTCAAGGACCTGCTGACATATCTGGAGGAATCCAGGCCCCTGCTGGCCGGTGAAGAGGAAAAAGCCCTGTTTGTTAACCGGCGCGGTCAACGTCTCACCAGACAGGGGTTCTGGCTCATCCTGAAAAACTATGCCAGAGAGCTGGGAATTGAAAAGGATATCACACCGCACACGCTTCGCCACAGTGTGGCGACTCACCTCCTTCACAGCGGGAAGATGAACCTGCGTGAGCTTCAGGAGTTTCTGGGGCATGCCAACATCGCCACCACCCAGATATATACCCACATCACCAGCGAGCATGTTCGCAAGGTATATAAAAGCTCCCACCCCAGAGCGCAATAATGGCGGGAAGGTCAGACCTTTATGAATCCCGTATTCGAAAACAGGTGGATTACCGCAGGAGGAATCAAGACCCATTGCCTGGTTGGAGGCGAGGGCCCGCCACTGGTCTTAATCCATGGAATCGGGGCTTCAACCGCGGCCGATGAATGGAGAAACAACCTCCAGTCATTAGGCCTTCATCATAGAGTATATGCCCCGGATCTGGCGGGACACGGGAAAAGCGCCAAACCCGGAATCGATTATTCGATCGGATTCTTCACCACCTTCTTCGATAACCTTATGAATGCTCTGGAGCTGGAACGCGCCAGCCTGATCGGGCATTCACTTGGCGGAGGAATTGCCCTTGACTTCGCGGTTAATCAGCCTCACAGGGTGGAAAAGCTGGTCCTGGTTGACAGCGCCGGTCTCAGTGAAAAGCTCGGACTTGCGGGCAGAGTGCTTTTTCCTCTCTTCACCGGAATAGCCAGGTTAAGGAGAGATCACGTCTATCTCTCGCTCATGAGAGGCGGCAACAACGGCAAACCCGTGCAGGTATACATGGACAGGCTGCACGAAATCCGGTCACCGACGCTTATAGCCTGGGGCGAATGGGATGGGTATCTGCCTGTAAAGCTGGCCTATGAGGCCCATGAGCGCCTTCAGTCATCGCGTCTGCACATCTTCAAGCGGTGCTGGCACGCGCCGCAGAAGCAGAGAGCCAGCGAGTTCAACCGGATTGTGAGCGATTTTCTCCTGAGTCAGGATACCCCTGAGGACGAAAATACATCTTGACTGCCTGCCGCAACAATACGGGACAGGCTCTTTACCGAAGTGGGAGCAGGGACAGGCGCATGACTTCCAGGGGACGCGTTCCCCCGAGTCGCTTTTGGGTGGTTCGAGGGCAGGTGCGCCTGTGCCGGATTTATAATGGTATTGCGGGGAATTCCACGTCTTTAAAACTCCCTCGTTGTTGTGGATAATGGAGATTGATCAGGGCTTTTTAAAAGGAACCTCAATGTATATTGGAGTTATCGGCGGAGGTGAATGCTCTAAAAGCACCGCACAGCTCGCGGAAGCGGTGGGCAGGGAACTGGCAAAGCGTGGGGCGACCCTCGTCTGCGGGGGACTCGGAGGGGTGATGGAGGCCGCGTGCAAAGGGGCCTTTCAGGCAGGCGGACAAACTATCGGAATCCTGCCCGGCAACAGTCACTCTGACGCGAATCCATACGTGAAGGTCCCTCTCGCAACCGGCATGGGAGAAATGCGCAATGTGGTCATCATCAGGACATGCCATGCCGTGATAGCTATCGACGGAGAGTATGGAACCCTCTCCGAAATCGGTCACGCGCTGAGGAACCGCGTTCCCGTTATTGGTTTGAACACCTGGGAACTGTTTAGGAACGGAAAACCGGATCATTCGATAATCGTCGCCGGGGACGCTCTCGATGCCGTGAAGAAGGCGCTTGCCGCGGCGGCTTAAGAAAAATTCCAAAAGGGGGTGCAGATATGGCAATGTTCATGATGTTCGGCAGGTATTCCTCAGACGCGCTCAAGGGTATCAGCCCGAAGAGAACTGAAAAGGCGATTGAACAGGTAAAAAAACACGGTGGAGAGATCAAATGGATGTATGCCCTGCTGGGCAGTAACGACCTCGTTCTGGTTGTCGAGCTGCCCGGTGTGGAAGAGGCGATGAAGGCATCGGTTGCCCTGGCCAGGGAGACCGGGATAGCGTTCACCACCTCACCGGCCGTCAGCGTCGCGGAATTTGATACGTTGATGGAAGAGGTTTAGAATAGGGGAAGGAGTGGCTATTACCGTTTGCCGGTGTGGCCCGCCAGCTCCTGATCAGACACCCTCCCTTCATTGAGGGGGGAGAGTCGATATGCAGGGGTGAATCTCGTATTCGCCCCATAACTCTACTAGAGGGGTGGCCGAGAGGCCGGGGTGGATTTTCCCGCCAGGGTTCCGGGGACACAGCCCCCAAGGAATGTAATGATCGGCGGGCGGGCAAAGGTTGCCGGAGGCGGATAAGATTCCCGATCGGGGTCGGGATCACCGAACTCCCTTGTATCCCTCTTTCCGAAAGAGGGAGAAGGTAAAAGGGGGAAGACGGGGTTTCGGGGGCGCAGCCCCCGAGGATTGTATCGGCCGGTGGGTGGGAAATGCCTGCCGGGGGGAGGATGAGATTCCCGATCGGGGTCGGGAAAGACAATCTCAGAAAGTGCAGAAAAACCTTCCTGCCGGGGGTCCGGGGGTGTCCCCCGGATACTAAAGGGTTGGCGGGCGGGCAAAGGGCGCCGGAGGCGATAGGGTTTAGCGAGTCAATAGTCGGGAACTACATGTAGGGGCGAATACGATATTCGCCCTTAAACGGAGTCAGAAGGGAAGGATTCCCGATGGGACTCGGGAACGACAGATGAAAGCCGGGGTTTCGGGGGGCGCAGCCCTCCGAGGTAATTGTAGGTCTTGATACTGAATGAAATTCCACGAAGTTTGATCGGGGCAGCCGGCTGAAAAGCGGAAGGCTCCCCTTCAGCGGAAGGTTTCGGGGGGCGCAGCCTCCGAGGTAATTGGAGTTCATAATACTAAATGAAATGCAACAAAGTTTAAGCGGGGCAGCCGGTTTAAAAAGCGGCAGGCTGCCCTTTTAGCGGAAGGTTTCGGGGGGCGCAGCCCCCGAGGTAATTGGAGTTCATAATACTAAATGAAATGCAACAAAGTTTAAGCGGGGCAGCCGGTTTAAAAAGCGGCA
>JAWOBX010000035.1:0-23132 GCA_046484125.1 Dehalococcoidia bacterium
GTGGTTGATCAGAGCCTTCCTAAAAGCATCCCTGCTTATGTTAAAATGGGACTCAAGAACTGAGGTGAGTGATCATGCCGGCTAATCTAACGCCCGCCTACTTCGAAGCTGAGAGGCGCTACCGCGCTGCCGAGACGCCGGAGGAGAAAATCGAGGCCCTTAACGAAATGTTAAAGGTCATGCCCAAGCACAAGGGCACTGACGGCCTCCGGGCGGAACTGCGCACAAAGATAGCCAAGCTTCAGAAGGAGGCCTCCAGGAAACAGGCTACTTCCAAAAAAGGGGGTATTTACCATATCCCCAAAGAGGGGGCCGGGCAAATGGCGTTGATCGGGCTGGCTAATTCGGGCAAATCACAATTGGTTGCCGCGGTAAGCAACGCCCCGGTGGAGGTGGGGGATTACCCTTATACCACCAGGGTGCCTCAGCCGGCCATGATGAAATTCGAAAATGTTCAAATTCAACTGGTCGATATGCCTCCTGTCACGGACCAGGATGCCCGCCCCTGGTTCGCCACTGTAGTGAGGGCTGCCGACGCGCTCATACTGGTGGTAGATCTGGAGGTTGACCCTGTAACGGAGCTGCAGGAACTGCAGGAGGAACTGGCGAAATATAAAACGGAAATAGCGGGGATTGAAGATGAAACCGGTGAGGCGCCGCACAAGAAAAAAACTCTCGTTGTTGGGAACAAAGTCGACCTTGATATTGCGGGGGAGAATACCGCTGCTCTTGTAGAGCGGTATGGAGGCAGCGTAAGCGTGATACCGGTCTCAGCCCGTGAGGGAACCGGTTTGGACGAGCTGCGCAGGAAGGCATTTGAGATACTCGATATCATCCGCGTTTACACCAAGTCACCCGGCGAACAGGCGGATACCACTGATCCGATGGTGCTGAAATCCGGCAGTACACTGGAGGAGGCCGCCGAGGCGGTTCATAAAGACTTTCGGGCAAACCTTAAATACGCCCTGATCTGGGGCTCGGGGAAGTTCCCGGGCCAGCGGGTTAAGAGGGATCATATTGTCCAGGACGGTGATATCCTGGAACTACATAGCTGAGACATATATTCCCCAAACGAGCTACGGGGTAGCTCTTTTACCTCCATGATGGATCAACCGGTTGTGAGTTGACAGCCCTTCCGGCTTCTCAGCCATAATAATCCGCCCAGAGATAACAATCCCAAACCAAATAATATGATTGTTGCGGTCTCCGGCACGGGAACAACGAATCCGACAGCGCTGATGCCATCCAGCCCATCCTCAATGGCATTATAGGTTCCGCTTCCAGATCCATGCTGGTCTACCACGATGTCATATGTACCGTAATCGGCGGTCACCGGGTCCCAGATGGCCGTCGGGCCAAAGCTTCCGGTACCACTTGTTATCACTGTTTCTATGGAGGATGAAGGATCGTCTGCCGCGACAAGCAACTGCCCTTCTGTTACCGTTCCGGGCTGGATCCAGAGGCTATATGTGATTCCGGCTTCCAGGCCGGCGCCTTTAACGTACACGGTCTGCCCCACTGTAAATGAGTTTGTTTCAATCCCGCTTGAATTACATGAGAAAACATCGGGGACGGAGGAGTCTTCATCAATCGCATTCAGGGCGTCTATAAGACCCCATCCATATATGTTATCGTGCCCCGCTGTTCCCTTATCGACTGCCGTTGACTCAAGGGCGTGTCTTACCTGATCCGGGGTCCAGTCCGGATTAGCTTGCAGCAGTAACGCGGCCACACCGGCGGCATGGGGCGCGGCCATGCTTGTGCCCTGCATGGCAAAGTATCTCGCTTCGTCGCCACTTTCGGCATCGTTAAGAGACCAGTTCTGATTGGGCCCGTCGTTATCGATGTAAAAGTTACCATAAACGCCACCACCGTAACTATCGTTTCTCTTTGCCCAGGTGTAATAATCATCATCACGTATCGAGATAATCATGGAACCCGGGGCGGATACGCTTGGCTTTCTGGCACCGTCAACGCGGGGGCCGCGGCTGGAAAACGCAGCGTTGCTCCCCTCTGAATAACCATAAGGCCAACCATTGTTCCATATATCCCACCACGTTTCCCTGCTCACGTTCGCGCCTACCGCGATAGCACCGTCGGCCGCGGCGCTGCTGCCGATGGTGTAATCGGGGTCGGGGTCGGCGAAGTATACCGATCTGTACCAGTCCTGGTAGTACAGGTGGAAGAACTGATCGTTCGCGGAATTATTGCTCACTTTGAGATAATACGTTCCCTCAGGCACGCTCTCCTGGTTGCCCGACCCGTAGAAGGAATACTGGCTTTCGGTGCCTCTCGGACTTTCGGTCTGGTCATAGTATGTTATCGAGCCGGAAAATGAATTGTAAGACGAATCATAGTATTCCAAATCCAGATCATTACTGACTTCCTCTCCGTCGAACCAGATCATGTTGTAGTAAAGAGTGGGGTTTCCACTGGCATTTACCTCGATCCAACCGGTCTCCGAGTTGGCGTTGACAGTGCCTGAATAGTGATAGCTTTCATTGGCGTAATTCCCCGCTGAATTGAAGTAAACCACTCCCCTGCTTACCGCGTAGTCGATGGCCTGGCATACCGCGTCGCTCCCATCGTTATAGGGCCCCCATCCGCCATAGCTCATGGTGATTACGTCGGCCCCGAAATCATCGACCGCCGCCTTTATCGCGTCAACCTGAACATCGCTGGTTGTACTGCCAGTAGTATCATTTCCTATTTTGAGTAATACGGGGGTTGCCTCGTAGGCAGCCCCCTGATAAATCCCGGTAGGCGAGCCTGACGTACCCCTCCCCAGCGCGGTTCCGGCGACATGAGTCCCGTGCCCGGTGCATTGATTGGCAACGTCGCAATCAGTACCTGGTCCGGAGTAGTCCAGATAATTAGTTTCACAGTCCATCAAAGGGAAATCCGGATTGCCCACTTCAAAACCGGAATCGAGAACGGCTATCGTCACGCCGGAGCCGCTATAAGAGAGTGTATCCCAGACATCATCGACATTGGTCGCCGCGGCCGCCCGGTCGTTATCCGGATATGAAACAACCTCAGCGCTGCTCATGGAGACCACTGATTCCAGCTCAGCCACGTCATACAGCCTCGTTAGCGGGATATCGGCCTTCAGGAAGCCGTACGGGTGTTTTTCAAGCGGCGGTATCCAGGTTTCAGGATGGATCGACACTCCCAGACTTTCGAGTTCAGCTAATTGACTGGAGGAGGGTTCCTGGTCGAAGTAAATGAACACCCGCTGGTTTTCCGGTGCCCCAATTGCCTGTTCTCGATCTGCATCCGGACCTGAGGGCGCACCTGTTTCTGATTGGATTCCATGCAGTTTCATGTCTACCTGCAGGGCGAGCAATCCCTCTATCTTCGAAGCGGGATCTATTCTATTCTCGGCCACAGAGGCTGGTGAAATGACCGGATAGAGCATTGTGGAGACAAAGACTAAAGCAATCGTTATTAATATTCTCTTCCCGCGTACGGGTTTTATCATATTACTCATCCTTGATCTTTATCATAGATCTATCCTTGTTGGTTCCTCGCTGCCCGGCAGAAAAGGTTCATCCGGCCTGGATACCCTCTCGGCAGTATCCAGCCTCACTATGTACGGTTTGCCGGCCAGCTCGTCGAAGCTGTTTACCGGGACATCCGCCTGAAGGAATCCATACGCGTCGTTGCTTGCCGGAGGAATCCAGCGGTCAGGGTCGAGTTCTATCCCCAGGGACTCCATTTCCTCAATAACGGCTTTCCCCGGCTTATGTGAAAAGTAGAGGAAGGATGGTTGCATATCCACGGGGTCGGTTCTCATGCCCATTTCTTCCATCCGGGCCAGTATCTCTTCGCCGGGGTCAGTAATCTGTTGCTTCCTCAGGTCAAGCTGCATCAAGAGCAAGCCGGTGGCCTTATCCGCGATTGGGCCGACCTGCGTCGGCTCAGGCGTGGCGGTCGGCTCCGGCGACAGAACCGGGGTTCCTGTTGTTGCCACCTCGTTGGCGTCTTGCGAGGCGCAACTCAGTATGGCGATCTGGCTGCCAGCGACTAAAAACACTAAAAACAACGTTTTCATGCCCAATTTTAGATTATGAATATATAAATCCCTAAACATCGGGCTCAGTCCGGTTCTCGGTTGACAGGGCTCCTTCCCGCCGCCGCTGATAGTAGTTCCATCCAAAAATGCCCGCAAGCACTACTCCGGAAAATATCGTCAGGTATAGGGCCTTGTTACGCAAATTCGAGGAGAAATCGCCGGCAATGTTTTCAATGACCTCATTTGCCTTCTCCACAATGACCAGCTCCATTCCTTCGTACTCGGATACGTCAAAGGCTTCCTCGACTTCCGGTTCAACGATCGCGGAATAGGTGACGGCAATGGCGAATATCACAACAATCGAAGTTATCAACAGAACGGACAGGGCCCAGTATGACCTTCCCTTCCAGCTACGCCCGCCCAGAAAACCGATCCCTATAAGGAGCAGGATTGGTACCACCCAGAGCACCCACAACCACGACCGGAATTTATCCACCTGTTCTCGAGCGTCATCCAGTTCATCGCGGTCTTCACTGGATAATCGGTCGTTGAGATCCTGTTCGGTGAAGGCGGCATTGTTTCCAAGCCAGTCGCGTATATCCTCAAGTGTTGCCTCATCGTCAGGGCTATCCAGCCTCTCCTTTAAATCGACATCGGTAAAGGTCCATCCGTTCCGTACATATTCCCGAGCATCGTCGAGAAAGTCCCGGTTCTCCTCGCCCATGGATTCCCTCAGGTCGGCTTCAGTATAGAACCACTGGTCGGTTATTTTATCGAGGACCCGCTGTTGTATCGATGCGGAAAGGTCGATTCCGAGACGGCTCTTAAAATCCGGGTATGAATACCCCGCAGGCCGGCAGTCGGGAAGCTCCCCTGCCGAAGTTGCCGCCAGTTCAGCGTTGAATTGCTCCATAGTGCATATGGGCAGTCCGTTGAAAATCTCCTCGAGCTTCTGATCCCCGAGATCAATAAGGGCCGCCAGGGCGGCCGGTTTTCTATCACTCAGGTCTACCGCTATATTTATTGTATCGCTGTCGCCCTTGACATAAGCAGTGATGGCTTCGATGACATCCTGAAGCCTCGACTTGACCCATTCCGGGGGCAAAACCTGTTCGATAGCTGAGGTAATCTCGTCTCCGGTGAGGCTGATCTCGTACGGAAGATCCACAATGAGCTCGATCTCCTCCCTGATGACCGGCTCGATGACCTCGTCAAAGAGGTAATCATAGGTCTGCTGCGTGCTGAGGAGGTCCAGAACAGCGGTGGCAACCGCATCCACCCGTTCCTTCAGATTAATGGTTACGGTGAAATCATCGGATTCCAGCGTCAGATATGGAACCATGGATTCCATGGCCGATTCTATCTCAGAGGCAGCCCAATCCTGTGAAATCACTTCGCGGAAAGAGTTTTGGACTCTATCTTCAGCCAGTGTCAGCGCATAAGGCAGTTTATCCAGATTGTCGACGATTTTGCCGGACGAATATGAGATTATATCATCGTAAATGGTTGAAAATACTTCGCCCCTAAGCAATTGCTGAGTAATTGTCGAGGGAGCCGCCTGAACTCTCGTCTTCAAATCGACCGTATACTGAAATTCGTCGGTACTGCCCAGAAAATAGGGGATAATCTCCCTGGTCGCTGCCTCAAAGTGGGGTTGAAGCCATTCTTCCGGGGGCAGGATGCTTCGAGCTGTTGAGATGATCTCGCTCTGAATACCTGCGGTGTTCACCGGGTTTTCCGAGAGATCTTCCGATTGAACCTCATCGAGAGCCGCGGGCAATACTTCATCATACAGGTAATTATAAACATCCGCTTTTTCCATTTGATGGTTGTAGAAATCGGGATCACTCGCCGTGCTGTCCACTTCCGAGACAAATATAAGTAAAGGAAGCAGAATAACAAACAGGATTGCCAGGAAGATTGCCAGTATTCGCCTAACCCATATCATTATCAAACTCCTGAAGGATTTACCTTAGTATAATATGTAAATAGATGTAACGCCACCACTTTGATAGGCCAATTGATAAAACAGGGTGCTGTACCCGCCCCGCGGTTATCGTTCCGGGTATTGTGGGGTATCGATAAACTGGGTTACAATTTAAGTTGCTGATTTGTGGAGGTTGAGAATTGGAAGATTTACTGGAGAAATCAAAAAAAGCGGCTGAGGAGGCGGAGGTTTTTTCGGTTTATAGTCGTAAAACGGAGGCGATCTTCGAGGCGAACCGTTTGAAACAGGTTCAGACCAAGGAATCCACCGGAACCGCTCTCCGTCTCATTAACGGGGGAAGAATCGGATTTGCGGCTACGACGAGGTCCGATTATGATACTGATTTGCTGAATATGGCACTGGAAGTGGCCCCCTTTGGTGCCGAGGCCAGGTTCGAATTTCCCGGGGTTCAGGATTATCCCGAAGTACAACTTCTCGACCCTGAGACAGAGCGGACCTCTGAGGAGGCTATGGTAAGGGCGGGAGAATCGGCTATCGACAGAATAAGAGCCACCGAGCCGGAAATCGTCTGCGAGGGTATGGTGACCCGGAGCGTTTCTCGTATCAGGATCATCAATTCCAGGGGCGGCCAGGCGGAATACAGAAAAACCGTGTTCAGTATAATGATAGAGGGGGTCCTGGTACGGGGAACCGATATGCTCTTTGTTGGTGATCATGAGGCATCATGCCACCCGTTGACTGAATCTGATTTTGTCTCCCGGTCAACCATTCGACAGCTGGAACGTGCCAGGGAAACAGCTCCCGCTCCCGCCGGAAACCTGCCGGTTATATTCACCCCTCATGGAGTCGCCAGCGCTTTGATCACTCCGCTCGCGGTAGCTTTTAACGGGAAGACGGTTTTAAGGGGAGCTTCACCGCTCGGACACAAGCAGGGAGAATCGGTTCTGAGCTCAAATATTTCCATCCGGGATGATTCCACCCTCGATTTCTGCCCGGCCTGTTATGTATGCGATGATGAGGGGGTACCCGGCCAGAGCACTCCACTGATTCAGAATGGCGTTATCGCCGATTTCCTTTATGACTTACAAACAGCCGGTGAGGCTGGAACAGAAAGCACCGGCAACGCGAGCCGCTCGCTGGCCAGCTTACCCGGCCCGTCCGCGAGCGCTATTATAGTTGAAGAGGGTTCTACCGGTTTTGAAGAGATGGTGCGCGATATCAAAAGAGGACTGATTGTTGAACAGGTCATGGGCGCGACGCAGGGCAATATTCTGGGCGGGGATTTCAGTGGTAATGTGTTGCTTGGCTACATGGTTGAGAATGGAAATATAACAGGCAGGGTAAAGAACACCATGATTTCGGGAAATGTATACGAGCTTCTGAAGGATGGTGTCGTAATCGGCAATGATACCAGGTGGATTGGCGGTTCTCTGAAAACCGCTTCCGTTTACTGCCCATCGGTGGCTGTCGCCGGCGGGTAGTGATCCTGTTTCAGGTTATCCAGCGCCAGTGCTATAGCGCCCATCAAACCGGAATCATCGCCCAGTTCGGAGCGAACAATTCCGGCCCGTTCCCTGAAATCCACCATAGCGTGCTCCTCGATGGCTCGCCGAATGGGTTCCAGTATGAGTCCGCCGGCATTTGAAACGCCCCCGCCTATTATTACCATTTGCGGGTCGAGGATATGTATAAGGGAAGTAACAGCTATTCCCAGATATCTCCCCGCTTCCTCTATAACAACGTTCGCTATATGATCTCCGCCCCGGGCCGCCTCCACCACCATTTCCGCTTTCAGCATTGACAGGTCATTCGAGCATTGCTTGAGAATCGCGGCGGACCCATTCTCCCTGACCCTGCGGGCCGCGATTCTGGCGATGGCGGTTCCGGAAGCCAGTGCCTCAACATGTCCCTTGCCCCCGCAGTTGCAAAAAGGTCCATCGGGATCGACAACTATATGGCCGATTTCGGCAACGGAGATATCCTTTCCTCTCAGAATCTCGCCACCGAGAATTATCCCCCCGCCTATTCCGGTACTGACGGTGATGTAAATAAGACGGTCATATCCGCGGCCTGCTCCAAAGCGATGCTCTCCCAGAGCCGCCAGGTCGGCATCGTTTTCAACGAACACCGGTTTGTCAAACGCCGTTTCCAGAATAGTTTTAAGGGGGACGTTTTTCCAGGTCGGGAGGGAGGGGGGTGTCAGCAGCGTTCCCGTCTGCGGATTGAGAGGCCCGCCGGCACTTACTGAAATCGCTTTCACCAGACCGAAATCTACCGGCGAAGCGGTTTCCTGTATGGTGCTCTTAATCCGCTCCAAGCCCGATTCCCACCCTTCGTGGCTGCGTGTGGGTTCCGCTTTCCTGTTGAGTATCTTCGCCTGGCTGTCGGCCAGAGCCACCCGGTAGCTTGTGCCTCCGAGATCCACCGCCACAATGTAGAATTCTTCCATTTTCCTTTGATAGATATATTCTAACCCGGTATACTGCAAACTGTAAAATGAGGTCAATAGAATCTCCCGTTTCACTGAAGCTATAATGGCATGCGACTTTGTATAAGGTTCACCTTTCAACTGTTGGTCAACCCCCTGGCCCCCAATCCTGGGTGAAATAAGAGAGATTCCTGAGAGGGGAATAGCCAGCTGTGTCGATTTATGATTGACATGACACTGGTGTACCGTCCCGTAAATAACCGGACTTTCGCTGATATTAATTGTATGCAAATACTGGAGCGTTATCCCCACATCCACCCGATGCTGTTATAGGGTTGATTTCCCGGACTTGTTCCGCCATATTTCGTATGATATTCTATTATAGGTTTTTATAGATTTTTTAAGTTTTTATAAGACAATGCCCGACACTCAAACCTCACTTCTCACCATAAGCCAGGCCAGCCGGATGCTCGGCGTCAGCGAGGTAACCCTGCGCCAGTGGACGGACGAGGGCAGGATAGAAGCCTTTATCACTCCGGGGGGTCACCGCCGGTATCCCGAGGCGGAACTTCGCCGGTTCATCGGTGCCGGCAACCGGATGCAGGGCATAAAGGATCTCGTTGCCAGGATGAAACTGGCCCCCGAGCAGGAACAGCAGATTGCCAATACGCGATTCATAGAGGCTTCCTGGTATAAGAACCTAGACGCAGGCTCAAGAGCCAGGCTGGGTGAAATGGGCCGAAAGGTATACCTGGTAGTTATGGCATATATAACCAAACCGGGGAAACGGTCTGAGACACTGCAACACGCCAGAGATGTCGGAACTGATTTCGGTAGATATCTGGTCGAACTGGGAGTCCCGCTGACGGATTGCCTCGAAGCATTCATGCTCCACCGGTCACCGCTGATTAACGCGGGGGCTGATTTAATGAAAAAGCGGAAGGCCCTCAATGAGAGGGTGGCGGAGGCCATTCCTCTGGTGACGCAGATCACCGATGAGGTACTGCTGTCCCTCGTAGCGGCATATCAGGATCACGGCCGGAACACAGGAGATGAAGTCAAATGATCTCGGTCTCCAGATTGCTGCATGATGAGACAGGACCCGGTGATTATCTTCGCTACGAAGGCCGGGCGGATTCAGCATCTGAGGCGAGGCCGGTGGTCGTCTGGAATTGCACACGCAGGTGCAATCTCAACTGCGTTCACTGCTATGCTGACGCCGCGGGAAAACCGAGTGAAGAAATGGATACCGCGGCAGGCAGAGAACTGATAGGTCAACTCGCGGCTTTCGGAGTTCCGGTTCTGCTGTTTTCGGGTGGGGAACCCCTGATGAGGGAGGATATATTCGAGCTTGCCCGGTTCGCTACCGGCAACGGCGTCGGGGCCGTGCTCTCCACCAACGGTACGCTTATAACGGCGGAGATTGCCCGGGAAATACGTGAGACGGGATTTCGGGAAGTGGGCATCAGCCTTGACGGTATCGGGGCGCTGAACGACGAATTTCGCGGCAAATCGGGGGCTTTCGATAAGGCTCTCGCGGGGATTCGCAATTGCATAGAGGCGGGGCAGCGTGTCTCGCTGCGAATGACCATCACCAAAGCGAACTATCACCAGGTTCCAGCCATTTTCGATCTTGCTGAAAGGGAAGGTATCGATCGACTGTGTTTTTACCACCTTGCTTACGCCGGCAGAGGCAATGACCTCAGACATATAGACCTGAGCCATAATGAGACGAGGGATGTTGTGGATCTCATCTGCGAGCGTACACTGGATCTTTACCATCGCAGACTGGCAAAGGAAGTTCTGCTTGTCGCCAATCATTGCGACGGCGTTTATCTGTATCTCAAGGAACGTCATCGAGACAGATCACGGGCGGAAAACATATATCGGCTTCTGCAAATAAACGGCGGGAACAACTCCGGCATCAGAATAGGAGCCGTAGATGAGACGGGAGAAGTTCACCCCGACCAGTTCTGGCGGACCCTTACCGTAGGTAACGTCCTGGATCGACCGTTCGGGGAGATATGGAGCGATGCTTCTCACCCGGTGATGGGCGGACTTAAAGACCGCAAACCACTGTTGAAGGGCCGCTGCGCCGGGTGCAGATATCTGGAAATATGTAACGGAAACCTGAGATCACGCGCGGAGGCGGTATTCGATGATATCTGGGCTGAGGATTCTTCCTGCTACCTGACCGATGAGGAGATCGGAACAGTCATATGAAAAAAGGATCACAGGTACTGGAGCCCGGACTTCAACTCGTCGCCTGGGAGATAACCCGGCGATGCAATCTCTCGTGCGCTCACTGTCGAGCGGACGCCGCCTTAGAGGAATACGCGGGCGAGCTTTCAACGGAGGAGTGTTTCAAACTCATAGACGGAATCCTTGAGGTGGGCAAACCAATCCTGATACTCACGGGCGGTGAGCCGTTGCTTCGTCCGGATGTATTCGAAATCGGAGAATATGCCACAGGGAAAGGATTAAGGGTGGTGGCCGGCAGCAACGGCACGGTAATAACTCCTGGAATAGCCTCAAGGATGGCAAAAGTGCCTTTCTCCCGGCTGGCGGTCAGCCTGGATTTCCCCACAAGGGGGCTCCAGGATCGATTCCGGGGGAAGTCCGGGGCATGGGAGGCGGCGATTGAGGGCTTAAAGGAAGCACGAAAGGCTGGCATCGATGTACAGATTAACAGCACAATTACCAGGATGAACGTTGATTATCTTGAGGACCTGCTGAATCTGGCACTGGAGCTGGGCGCGGTGGCCTTCCATCCATTCATGCTGGTTCCGACCGGCAGGGGTAAAGGCCTTGCGGAAGAAGAGCTCCCCCCCGAAGATTACGAGAGGGTTTTAAACTGGGTCTATGACAGGCAGTCGGAACTGGGCGACCGGATATTCTTTAAACCGACGGATGCCCCTCATTACATGAGAATAGCCCTGCAGAGGGGGGCGCTGAAAGAGGGGGGAGGGCGCCCCTCAGCGATGAACAAAATGACCAGGGGGTGCCTGGCTGGCGTGGGTTTCTGTTTCATCTCCCATACAGGCCGGGTTCAGGGATGCGGCTACCTGGATGTCGAGGCTGGAAATGTCAGAGAGTCCAGCTTTGCACAAATCTGGCAGAATTCGCCTCTTTTCACTCAGCTACGCGATCTCTCTCAAATCAAAGGAAAATGCGGTACCTGCGAGTTCAAATCAATATGCGGCGGTTGCCGTGCACGGGCATACGAGTCGACCGGAGATTATCTTGAGGCTGAGCCGTATTGTGTCTATCAACCGGTGGCGCTGCGTGAAGCATCGACGTAAGGTGTTTGGTTATGGCAATCAAACTGGATAGTATTGACCGAAAACTGATAAATATAATGCAATCGGAATTCCCTCTCGTCAGGGAGCCATTCGCTGATATGGGGACGCGACTCGGCCTGACCGGGCAGGAAGTGCTCCAACGGGCGGGGCGTCTCCGCGATGAGCGTATCGTGCGGATAATCGGTCCGGTATTTAATTCCCGTACTCTCGGTTATCAGAGCACACTGGTGGCGATGCGCGTGCCGGAGGATAAAGTGGAATACGCCGCGGAGATAATCAACGCGCACCACGGAGTGGGGCATGATTATCAGCGGGACCATTATTACAACATCTGGTTTACACTGGCAATCCGGGGTGATTCGGAATTGAATCAGACCCTGAGGGAGTTCGAGGAGGCGATTCGACCGGAGAAGATGCTGGAACTGCGCGCGGTCAGGCTTTTCAAAATCAGGCTCTTCTTTGACCTGGAAAATAACGGCGGCCACTTTGAGGATGCCGGCAGGACTGAGGCAAGTTCCGCCCCCGTGATACTGACGGATACCGAACGAGCCGTGATAAACGAGGTGCAACAGCAGCTACCCCTCACCCCCCGCCCATTTGATGGTATGAGCGAGAACCTTGATATGGAAGTGCTCGATTTCCTTTCGGTATGCCGTTCCCTGCTGGGCAGGAGCATCATGAGGAGGTTTGGCGCATCCATCGAACATCAGAACGCCGGCTTCACGGCCAATGCCATGGTTTGCTGGGCAGTCCCATCTGAGCGAGTCAATGAAGCAGGCCGCACGATGGCCGGGTTCAGGGAGGTCACCCATTGCTATGAACGCGATACCAGTCCGGACTGGCCACGTTTCAATATGTTCACCATGATTCACGGGAGTACAACGGAGGAGAACGAAAGAACCGTCAGCCGGATGGCCGAGGCAACCGCGATCAGTGATTACGAGATCCTTTCCACAGTGAGGGAGTTTAAAAAGGAGAGGGTTAAGTATAGTGTTTAGAGGTGATGAGCCATGGAAGCTGGAGAGGAAAGACTGATCAACGGATTTACCATGCGGATGGAGGAACCGGGTTGCTCGCCCGGTGCCGCTTTCTGGAGGACCGTCATACACCTTGAAGATGACATCAGCGAGGTATTACCCTACATAAATGCCGAGCTTGAGGGCGCCGACTACAATCACCAGGCAAAAACCCTGTTGTGGAACAGCGATGAGGGATACAAATATGCCTTCAGACCACACGAGATAGCCATCGCGCCCATTATGGAGAGGGAAACGGGCGAGAGGCTGGGTAATGAGATCATTGACTGGGTATCGGATGTGTGGAACCGGAGGCATGAGATAGAGCCCAGTTTCGAGGCTAAGCCCAGGCCTCCGAGCGTTATCGGAATACTGAAATTCTTACCCCGGACGAACTGTAAGGAATGCGGCTTCCCGACCTGTATGGCTTTTGCCGTATCGCTGATTCAGGAACAGGCTCGGGTCTCAGAGTGCCCTCACATTTCTGAGGAGGCCATATCACAAATATCAGCGGCATGGAGCTATTGAAAGAGAATGTCTTACTATCCGGTATCTCTTGACATAAGCGGCAGGCGATGCGCGGTCATTGGAGGAGGTGCCGTGGCCCTGCGGAAAGTCAGAGGTTTGCTCGAATGCGGGGCAAGCGTGGAGGTTATCAGTCCGGAGCTGTGCCCGGGTCTTGAGGAGCTCGCCGAAAAAGGGATGGTCTTACCGGTTCGCCGGGTTTACGAGGAGGGCGATCTGGAAGGGGCGTTCATGGTCATAAGCGCGACCGATGATCGGCGGTTAAATGAGGAGATCGCCCGTGAGGCGAACGCGGCCGGGATGCTGGTTAACGTGGTTGATGTCCCCGATCTATGTAACTTCATCGTACCATCCTGTGTTAGAAGGGGAAATTTGACTATCTCAATATCAACGGGTGGCGCGAGTCCCGCCCTTGCGCGGAAGCTGAGAACGGATTTGGAGAAGGTATTTGGTGAGGGGTACGGGGAGCTGGCCCATATCATCGGGGAGGTACGCTCGGAGCTGCAGGGGAGTGGGGTGGCCGTCGCGGCGGAGGCATGGCAGGATGCGCTGGATCTCGACCGCTTGCTGGAACTCATCAGAAAGGGCAAGCGCGAGGAGGCAAAACGGGAGCTTTTACAGAAACTCAGGGAGAAGCGGGGATAGATGGTCGACGATGTCAAACTAAGGGGGCCGCAGATCTGTGCGGTGGGAGTAAATTACAGTACAACCCCGGTTCATATACGGGAGAGGCTGAGTATTCCCAAAGCTCAGATACAGGACGCGCTGGCTGCCCTCCGCAACTATGTACCCAGGGGAATTATCCTCGATACCTGCAACAGAACGGAAATATACGCACTAAGTAACGACAGCCAGTTCGCGGAGAGGGCTCTCAGGCAGTTCCTTCAGGACTGGAGCGGAGTTTCGGAAGACTCGCTCTCGCCGTATTTGTATATCCACCATAATTACAGGGCCATGAGGCGGCTGTGCAAGATCACCTCGGGGCTTTATTCGATGATACTGGGAGAGCACGAGATACTGGGACAGGTCAATCAGGCGTTGCGGGAGGCCGAGGAGGCAAAGATGGTGGATCCTCCCCTGCGCCGGCTCTTCCAGCACGCCATCAGCACCGGGAGAAAGGTCAGAACCGAGACCGGTATAAGCAGGAACGCTCTCTCAGTCAGCTCTGTGGCTGTTGAACTGGCCGCGAACACCTCATGTGTGGACCTTACCGAATGCAAGGTGCTGCTTCTCGGGGCGGGAGAAGCCGGCAAACTGGTGGCAAAGGCCTTTGTTCAGAGGGGAGCCTCTAAGATTTCGGTCGCGAGCCGCTCGCTCCGCCGGGCCCAGGATCTGGCTTTCAGTCTTGGAGGCTGCGCCATAGGCATCAAGGAGATGGGCATGGAGATGACCGGCTCCGATATCGTTATAAGCTGCACCGGCTCGCCCCATTTCGTAATACATCGTGACCTGGTGGAAAAGGCGATGTCATGGCGTCCGGAGCGCCCTCTCGTTATCGTCGATATAGCGGTGCCCCGCGATGTTGAGCCGGAGATAAAGGGTATGGAAAACATTTTCCTCTATGACATAGACGATATCAACAGGATTCTCGGGACCAACCAGAAGGAACGGGAACAGGAAGTGGAAAAAGCTCTTCAGATAATTACGTCGGAACTTGAATATCTGCTTGAATGGTGGCAAACTCTGGAGGCAAAGCCCACCATAAGCCGGCTGATGCAAATGGCGGAGGACGTTCGACAACGACAGTTAAACATAACCCTCAAGAAGCTGCCTGATCTCCCCCAGGAACAGCAGGAGAACCTGGACGCGATGACCAAATCCATAGTGAAGAAGATATTACACAATCCAATCACGTATCTGAGGGAGAACGGGCATACCAATGAAGAAGTAGTCCGCGTGCTGAGGGAGCTTTTCGCGCTGGATGAGGAGAAGAAGGGAAAGTAATTTTGAAAAAGCAAATTATCATCGGTACGCGCGGAAGCAAGCTGGCCTTGCTTCAGGCTGAATCGGTAAGCGATCGACTGGTTTCCCTTTATCCGGGCTATCAATTCGAGATCGCAACCGTCTCCACCACGGGCGACAGGAACACTGATGTGTCGCTGGAGCAACTGGGCGGGCAGGGAGTGTTCGTTAAGGAGCTGGAAGAGGCTCTGCTCCATGGCGACATAGATATTGCCGTACACAGCCTGAAGGACATGCTCACCATAATACCCGAGGCCCTCTGTCTGGCCGCTGTACCGGAGAGGGTTGATCCGAGGGACGCTATCATCTCCCCGTTTGGGGGATTGCGGGACGTGCCTTATGGCGCCAGAGTCGGGACCGGCAGTCCCAGGCGCGGCATTCAGATTAGAGCCATGCGACCGGATATTGAGATAAGTGAACTCCGGGGAAACATCGATACACGTATCAAGAAGGCGTTCCTGGGTGAACTCGATGGAATAGTAATAGCCGCGGCTGCTTTGATAAGGCTGGGACTGGAGGAGAAGATCACCGAGTATCTGCCCGAGGATGCTATGGTACCGGCGGTGGGGCAGGGGGCACTTGGCATCGAGACAAGATCCAGTGACGAGGATCTGGTAGCGCTCGTATCTAAGGTCAATCATGAACCGACCTGGCGGGCGGTTTCTGCCGAGCGGGCCTTTCTGAGGGAGATGGGAGGCGGTTGCCGCGCCCCGATAGCGGCGCTGGGCAGCATCGATGGCCGCACCCTTCGTTTAAGAGGGATCGCGTCAAGTCCGGACGGCAGTGAGATGTTGCGTGAAGAGATAAAGGGCAGCGCCGAGCGGGCGGAGGAGGTCGGGAAAGAGATGGCAAGAATTATGCTTAAGGCCGGCGCCGCGTCATTCGTGGAAAGAGGGCCGGGCAGGTGAATGGAAAGGTATATTTGACAGGTGCGGGCCCCGGAGACGCGGGACTTATAACCGTAAAGGGCCTGGAGTGTCTGCAGAAGGCCGAGGTGGTGATATATGACAGGCTGATCGATGAAAGCCTTCTGCGGTCAGTTCCCGCCGGTGCGGAAATCATCTATGTGGGGAAGTCAGCCTCGGTTCACGCAATGGAGCAGCGTGAGATCAACAGTCTGCTGGTTGAGAAAGCCCTGGAAGGGCGCATTGTTGTTAGACTTAAAGGGGGGGATCCGTTCGTCCTGGGGAGGGGCGGGGAGGAATGCGAGGAACTGGCCGCAAGTGGCATTCCCTACGAGATAGTGCCGGGGATTACATCAGCGACTGCCGCGCCGGCCTATGCCGGTATACCGGTAACGCACAGACAGGTATCCTCATCATTTGCGGTCATCACCGGTCATGAAGACCCCGAAAAGGCGGAATCCAGTATTAACTGGGAGAACCTGGCAACCGGAGTCGATACCCTGGTTTTCCTTATGGGTATGGGAAACCTTCCCAGTATCACAGAGAAGCTGATCGCGTGTGGCAGGAATCCGGATACACCAGTGGCATTGATTCACCGCGGAACAACGCTACAGCAGAGGAGTCTGACGGGCACTCTCAGTACAATCGTAAAAAAGGCTCAGGAGGCCGATTTTGAGGCACCTGTTGCCATCGTTGTCGGAGAGGTAGTCAACCTCAGGGAAAAACTCAGGTGGTTCGAGACAAGACCCCTTTTCGGAAAGAGGGTGCTGGTGACTCGTGCCCAAAGACAGGCCGGAACCCTCAGCAGGCTGTTGATTGAAAGGGGCGCTCAGCCATTCGAGCTGCCTTCTATAGAGATACGGCCACTGCCGGATACCTCCGAACTTGATCAGGCGCTTGTTGATCTGCCGGATTTCGACTGGGTTATATTCACCAGCGCCAATGGTGTCGAGGCTGTCTGGGACAGGCTGGCGGCTCTGAACAGGGACTCGCGGCAGTTTGGATCGGTAAAGGTTGCAGCAATTGGCCCCGCGACCGCCCGTGAGCTTGAGAGGCACGGTATCTATCCGGATTTCATACCCGTTGAATATACCAGTGAGGCGATTCTCTCAGGTCTTTCCGAGCGGGAAATCAGGGGGAGCCGTATACTGCTGCCCCGTGCCGATATCGCCCCTGAGGACCTGGTCAATGGACTGGCTGATCTGGGCGCCATTCCTGTGGAAGTCACAGCGTATCAAACCAGGGTGGCGACTGACGCCGCAGAGCGGGCCGGGCGGATGCTGCGGGATCGCCAGATTGATATTGTTACCTTTACCAGTTCCTCTACGGTGACGGGACTGGTGGAGATGCTGGGTGAGAATCGGTGGCTTTTGCGCCAGGTAAAGATAGCCAGCATCGGGCCGGTTACTTCCGCAACCATCGAGAAGTCAGGGTTAAACGTGGACATTATGGCGAGGGAGCAGACTGTCCCCGGGCTTGTAGACGCGATCGAGGAGGCTTTTTCGAATGGCTGATTTTCCGCGGAAGAGATTGCGCCGGCTGAGACGAAATGGTAACCTGAGGAGACTGGTGAGAGAGCATCGGCTGAGCGTTGATAACCTCGTGTATCCGTTGTTTGTCACTTATGGAAGTGGTATCAGAAATGAGATCAACTCCATGCCGGGGATATTCCAGCGCTCCGTTGACAGGCTGGAGGAAGAGGTGAGTGAGGTTGCCGAGCTTGGCATTCCCGCGGTACTTTTGTTTGGTATTCCGGAGGAGAAGGATGAATACGGTTCTTCCGGATATGAAACGGATGGGGTTATCCAGCGCGCTATAAAGTCCATAAAGCAAACCCGGCCTGATCTGCTGGTTATGACGGATGTCTGCCTGTGCGAGTACACCAGTCACGGGCACTGCGGGGTGGTGAGTGGAGGGGAGGTTGATAATGACAACACGCTTGAGCTGCTCTCCAAAATGGCGGTCTCACACGCGGAAGCGGGCGCGGACGTGATCGCGCCCTCTGACATGATGGATGGAAGAGTAGGCGCTATCAGGCGGGAGCTGGACCGTTCCGGACACGAAACCGTATCGATACTGGCCTATTCCGCCAAATATGCCTCCGCTTTTTACGGGCCGTTCAGAGAAGCTGCCGAGTCGGTTCCTCAATTCGGGGATCGACGCTCTTATCAGATGGATCCGCCGAATATCAGAGAGGCCATGAGAGAGATCGAGGCGGATATCGATGAAGGCGCCGATATGGTGATGGTCAAGCCCGCTCTGGCCTATCTGGACGTGATTGGAAAGGCCAGGGATACCTTCAATTTACCTCTGGCAGCTTATAATGTAAGCGGTGAATACTCGCTGGTGAAGGCGGCGGCCGCACAGGGGTGGATCGATGAGCGGCCGGTTGTTATGGAAATTCTCACCTCTATAAAACGCGCCGGGGCCGATTTTATCATCACGTATCATGCCAGGGATGTAGCACGCTGGCTTGCCGGAGAATAAACACTTACTACTTCTTACAGCTCAGCAGCTGTTGTTACCCAAACGCGACAATTGGCGATAAAAAGGAGGTCAGGAATATGGCTGTAAGTATTGATCCGGATATTCAGGAAAACCTGTTTATGATAATTGGTTGTGTGAGAGAGCTCCACAGGAAGCTCTGGGACGAGCCACTGGAGAACCAGCGCTCTGCCATCAAGCGGATGGATGAGTTGAGTTACATCGATAATGCTTTATCCGTTTTGCGTGAAGGCAATTATGAAGAGGCAAAACAGAATAGAACTGAAGCGGAGTGGAAGTATATAAATGAGTGAAAAGCTTCACGTAATATCAGTACGCTTTCGCGGGAATAACCGGGCTTTCAACTATCTGATGTCGATCGCGTTGAATTAAGGCACCTCCTGGAGCAAGCGGTGAGTTCGGGAATCCGGAGGGGTTCTACAGCTTTAAAATCCCCCGGGATTGGGGGATAACGAGGGTTGATAAATGAACAGAGTACGTTCCGAACAGCTTTTTGAACAGGCCCGTAAATATATACCCGGCGGGGTGGACAGTCCCGTGCGGGCATTCAAATCCGTGGGCGGCACACCCCTTTTCATCAAACGGGCGAAGGGGTCAAGAATTTACGATGAAGATGGCAACGAGTTCATTGACTATGTTTGTTCGTGGGGTCCCATTATACTCGGCCATGCCCCTCTCCGGGTGGTTAAGGCGGTACAGCGACTGGCGGAATCCGGTACCAGCTTTGGCGCGCCCACTGAGCTGGAAACCAGGCTCGCCAAAATGATCCGCGAGGCTGTTCCGTCTATCGAGCTGGTTCGGTTTGTCAATTCCGGTACAGAGGCTACCATGAGCGCTCTTCGGATTGCGCGCGCTTTTACCGGCCGGGACAAGATCGTCAAGTTTGCCGGGTGCTACCACGGGCATTCTGACGGACTTCTGGCCAGAGCCGGCTCGGGTGCCACCACGCTTGGTGTGCCCGACAGCCCCGGCGTTCCTGAGGGTTATACGAGGAACACCCTGCTTGCCGGTTACAATGATCTTGATTCGGTACGAGAGCTTTTTAACGGTCACGATGATATCGCGGCGGTTATCGTTGAGCCGGTTGCCGCTAATATGGGGGTGGTTCCTCCCGCTCCCGGCTTTCTCACCGGACTGCGTGAACTGACTTCAACCCATGGGGCTTTGCTGATTTTCGATGAGGTGATCACTGGCTTCAGGCTCTCATATGGTGGGGCTCAGGAATACTATGGTGTAATCCCGGATCTCACCTGCCTTGGTAAGATAATCGGGGGAGGGTTGCCGGTGGGGGCGTATGGGGGGCGGGCTGACATCATGGGGATGGTATCTCCTTCCGGGCCCGTGTATCAGGCGGGAACGCTCTCCGGGAACCCGCTGGCGATGGGCGCCGGAATTGAGACACTCAGGGCTTTGAGTGAGCCGGGCGTGTATGCTATTCTCGAGCAGAAGGCCTCGTGGCTGCAAAAAGGGATAGAACAACTGGCTAGCGAAAAGGGCGGAGCGGTTCGTGTTTCCCGGGCAGGCTCATTGATGACGCTTTTCTTCAATACCGAGCCGGTTATTGATTATGAATCCGCCACACGTTCCAATGTGGATATGTTCGCGCAATTCCATGGAAAGATGCTTGAAGAGGGAGTATACTGGCCGCCGTCGCAGTACGAAGCCGTGTTCGTATCGCTGTCTCACAGCGATGAGGATCTAGAGGCGACGATCAGCGCTGTGGAGCGGGCTTTGTGAGGGGTTGGGCATTAAATGCGCGGATTGTTTTCGGTTTATCCTCCAGTATTTGATCGGATACCTCAAGCGCGTGCTGTAATATTCAGCAGCAGGTGTCAATAGAGGCCGATCCGGCATAATTGCTTATTCAGCCGCGATACCTATTCTGTGTTCCGAAGCCACTCGACGGCTTTTTCCCGGTCGTAAAAGACCGCCAGGAGGTGCCCCTGATTCCTGGCGGCGTTTTCAAAGAAGCTCGAATACTGGGAGTTTTCTTGGCGTTCAACAACAGCGGTTTTCCAGAACGCCTTTGAACTGGGAAGAGGGTAAGACCTTACCAGGTGAAAGGCATTGACGATTTGCCTGGGCACGGAAAGCTCGCGTATATCAATAATCATCTTTTTGTGCTCGTATTTAAGGCGTTCCTCGAACACCTTGCTTGTTATTTCCTGTGCCTGGCTGGACCGGGCCTCTCCATACAGTTTAATATAGAGGTAATCACTCTCACTATGAACATACAGGTTGTAACTCATATTCTATTTCTATGCCTTTACTGGTGATAAAGTCAGTTAGAATCTAGGACGATATACTATTTAGAATTAGAGAGGCTTCGCTCACCAGATAAACCCCGTTCGGATATATCATAATACCCCTGGCGGGAACCGATGTCAATGTCAGATCAACACCCGGAAACATCGTTTCAAATAAATACAAAATCCTTTAATAATTAACCGTTCACAACTTTCGTAGCTGATTCGTCAATAGATAAGCCGGCACTTTTAAGGAATTTATCGAAGCTGTTTTGCCCGATAACCCCGCCCTCTGCATGGGCCCTGGGGCCTATTTTCTGTTGTCGCGAAGCTAGATATGTTATAATGCGGCAATAAATATAATAATTGTTGGGCGTAAATATGAAGATCATTGAACAAGTAAAAGAGCGAGAACCATTCTTCGATGGTTGGGAAACTGAAAAAGTCGGTTTCACGTTTAGATGTGATCATTGCAGAACTTCCTGCATCATTAGCTTCAAAGAGATTTTGGATGCAGCATGGGGATGGAAGGAAAGTATGGCGGTAGATCAGAAAAAAGCCGTAGCGCTGGCCTTTGGAATTGATCTTGATAACAGAAACATTGGTAACGGTATGAATGCTGTTGTAACAAAGGTCTGCGCTAACTGCAAAAAGACTTTTTATGTCTTCTTTTGGTTTCACGAGTATCGTCATTCTTGTTATCAGATCTCATTGAGAGGGCTTGCAGAAGAATAGGCAAAATACTGGAACAAAAGAGTGCCCAACAAACGCGTCCAGCCGACTTTCAGGGGCGGTCTCCTTTGGGCTTGGTTCCGCTTCCAAAAGACATCTTTTTTCAACTTTGCGGCAAGAGGGAGATAACAGGTTTTGAATTATAGATTGAGATTGTGCTATCATTCAGGCAATTATGGGGTTGCCGCAAAGGTCGGTTCGGCATATGCCCTTCAAGCGGCTGACGCGTAGCGTTATAACTCTAGAATTATACAATCGATAAAACCATAACGTTTGACAATATTATTGTGATACGTTATTATTCTATTCATGATCAGAAGCTTTCAAGATAAAGAAACAGAAAGACTTTTCAATCGACAAGTATCTAGAAGGCTTCCACAAAATATCCAAAAGGTAGCTTTACGAAAACTATGGGTTCTTGATTCGGCAGATATGCTCCAAGATTTAAGGTTACCACCTGGAAATTATCTTGAAAAACTATCAGGTGATCGAGCAGGCCAACATAGCATCCGAATCAATGAACAATGGCGAATATGTTTTAAATGGCGCGATGGTGATGCATACGATGTTGAGATTACAGATTATCATTAGGAGAAACAAATGAATACTAAGAAATTAGCACCGATTCATCCTGGTGAGATTTTGCTTGAAGAGTTTCTAAAACCAATGGGTATCAGTCAGTATCGACTTGCTAAAGAGATAAGTGTGCCTGCTCGTAGAATCAATGAAATTGTTCATGGCACTAGGGCAATTACAGCAGATACAGGTTTACGTTTGTCTCGGTACTTTGGCACATCTGAACGTTTCTGGCTTAATCTCCAAACGAAGTATGATGTTGAGGTTCAAAAAGACCGCCTTGGCGATACATTAGATACAGAAGTGTGTTCATTAGCTCTGACAAAGTAGTATGAGTCATAATAAACGAGTGAAAGGGATTTCAATGGGCGCTGCCATTGAAACCCGTTACGCGCGGCGTTATATTCCCCAAGCGAACCTTACAGGAAATGTTGTTTCTACCTTTAGTGATGGGTTGACAAAAGTATAACTTGGGTTATACTAGAGATATGAAGACAGCAATATCGATTCCGGATCCTGTATTCAAAGCAGCGGAACAACTCGCCAAACGACTGGGTAAGTCAAGGAGTAGTCTCTATACTGAGGCGATTTCCTCTTATGTTTACGAACATCAAAACGAGGGGATTACTGAGAAATTAAATGAGATTTATAGTAAAGAAGAAGAGGAACATAGCATTGATCCCGATTTGGTCGAGTTACAGCTTCAGTCTATAACAGAGGAAAAATGGTAATCAAGCGAGGCGAAATCTGGTGGGCCTCGCTCAGCAAGCTGAGCGGTACAGAACCCGGTTATGGTAGACCAATACTGGTTATCCAATCCGATGCTTTCAACCGCAGTCGTTTAAATACCGTAATGGCTGCGGTCATAACCTCAAAGCTAAATCTGGCTAAAGCTCCTGGCAATGTATTCGTTAAAACCAAAGAAAGCGGATTGCAAAAAGATTCGGTAGTAAATGTATCTCAGGTAATTAC
>JAWOBX010000039.1:0-23875 GCA_046484125.1 Dehalococcoidia bacterium
CAGTCAAACGCTCTCCCAACTGAGCTACAGCCCCTCGTCTACATCATATTATCAGAAAGCGAGGCGCAATACAAACATTTTTCAGAGTCCGGATAAGCCTGCGTGGCGAGACATCGTTATCTCGTATGTACACCGAAAACGAGGTATTCATTCCATTCAGGTGGAGTTTGATAGGGGAAGACCAGGTGGGAGTTACCTCCTTTTGGTTGGAAAGGCTTTCTTTGGAGCCTCATTTCCGCCTCCCTCGGGGTTCTCCCTGCCTTGCGCTGATTGCATGATTTGCATGCGCTGACCACGTTTTCCCAGCTATGTTCTCCACCGCGGTGCCGTGGGATTACATGATCGATCGTTAACTCGCGGCTTTGTTTACCGCAGTACTGGCATGTATGTTTGTCTCGCGAGAATACTCGCTGGCGGGTCAATTTGGCATATGGACGGGGCCTTTTCACCATCGTGGCCAGGCGAACTACAGAGGGCGATATCATGGAAAAAGATGGACTGCGAACTACACTGGAGTTGTCCTGGATTACCTCCGCTTTACCGTTAAGTATCAAAACTATAGCCCGTTTTACCTGGCAGATATTCAGTGGCTCGTAGTTGTTGTTCAGCACTAGAACGGGGTAGCTAAGCATTGAAAGTTAACTCCCGGGAACGGCTTGATTTTACCAAGAAAACGATTTCCAATGCAAACCATCACGGTCTGTTTAACAGGCAGTAATTATTGT
Source organism: Dehalococcoidia bacterium (assembly GCA_046484125.1). Lineage (GTDB taxonomy): Bacteria > Chloroflexota > Dehalococcoidia > SZUA-161 > SpSt-899 > JBGLNL01. Next base: position 726 of record JAWOBX010000039.1, read on the forward strand.
CAAATTTCCGCACCTACAAAAAGCTCCCCACTGCAAGAGGGGAGCTTAAAAAGACTATCTTTTTCGGTATTGCTTGCGCTTGCGTGCACGCCTGAAACCGTACTTCTGGCGTTCTTTGATTCGGGAATCCCTGGTAAGAAAACCGTGCCCTCTCAATACAGGCTTAAGGTTTTCATCTGTTACCAGTAAGGCCCGGCTAATCCCGTGTTTTATGGCGCCAACCTGTCCGGATATACCGCCCCCATGCACTTTCGCCACGATGTCGAACTTGCCCTTTGTATCAGTTGCTTCCAGTGGCTGAAGGACCAGTCGTTTCAGGCTGTCAGTCGGGTAAGTGTTCTCAAAGGGTTTCGAGTTGACGGTGATAGACCCTGTTCCAGGATAGAGCCTCACACGGGCAATTGCCGTTTTTCTACGCCCGGTACCATAATAATATTGAGACTGTGCGTTCAATCTAGACCTCCTCGGCCTTGCTGTGGTCCTTTATTTGGGCACCATGTGGATGATTCGGGCCTGAGTACACCTTCAGCTTTCGCAGCATGGCTCTGCCCAGCGCGTTTTTAGGAAGCATGCCCTTTACCGCGTGCTCGATTACTCTGGCGGAGTTTTTATCCATCGCTTGCTCGAAAGTGCGTTCTTTCAACCCACCAGGGTAGCCCGTATGCCGATAATAGACCTTCTTAGTGGCCTTATTTCCGGTCACTCTGACTTTTGCAGCATTCACTACAATGACGAAGTCGCCAGTGTCAAGGTGCCGCGAATATATTGGTTTGTGTTTTCCACGGAGAAGTCTTGCTATCTCAGTAGCCATACGACCGAGTGTCTGCCCGGACGCGTCGATGACATGCCAGTCTCGCTTGATTTCAGCCTTCTTATTAGTGTATGTCTTCATAAACCAAACCTGATACTAGAATAATTGACTTTCATAAGGCAGAGACCTTGCGGCGGAGCAGCGTAATCCGCTACTCCAGCTTTACCTGATCTTGCCATAATGACGAACTCGTTCATTTCCATTTTTCCCGAGCCGATTTGTATAAGACTACCAGCGATACGCCTGACCTGTTGGCGCAGGAATGCATTGGCAACTATATCAATTATAATCAAATCCGCCTTTCTCGTGATCTCGGCAGCACGAACATTTCGTACCGTACTCCGACTAGCTCCATCCGATGTCGTAAACGGGGCGAAATCATGCTCACCCTGTATGATCTCGCATGCCCGTCGCATTGTACCAAAGTCAAGTTCCTCCGGCACCATGAATGTCCATTGCCGTGCCAGAGGTGACCGTGTCTTACTGTTAAGAATAATATACCGATATTCCCTGCTGACTGCATCCCTTCGGGGATCAAAGTCAGCACTGACATAAAGGGAATCCCTTACGGCGATGTCCGCCGGCAGATAGAAATTCAAGGCATTTGAGAATGTCCCCGGCGATAGGTTTGATTCAGTTGTAAAAGCCGCCACTTGCCCCCTGGCGTGAACTCCTGCATCTGTGCGACCGGCCCCGTTTATCCGGACCGTTTCGCCGGTTGTCTGTACTATTGCCCTTTCAAGTTCCCCCTGAATTGTCGGCACATCAATCTGGATCTGAAATCCATGGTATCTTGTACCTTCGTATTCGATGAGTAGAGCTATTCTGGCAATGCCTGTCTCTCCTAGACCAGTTCAATCTGAACCATGGGCGCCGCATCGCCTGATCTTGGTCCGAGTTTTGCAATCCTGGTGTAGCCTCCGGCTCTTCCACCGTACTTTGGCGCCAATTCATCGAAAAGTTTCTTTACAACGCTCGTGCTCGTTATGAAAGATAAGGCCTGTCTCCTGGCACTCAAGTCCCCTTCTTTACCTAAAGTAATCATCTGTTCTGCCAGAGAACGAACTTCCTTTGCCTTGGCTTCAGTGGTTACGATCTTGCCGTATGTGAGCAGTTCAGTTACCTGGTTGCGACAAAGTGCCATTCTATGACTGGTTGTTCTAGAGAGTTTCCGCCCCGCCACACGGTGCCTCATATGTCACCTCTCACTGTGAATTTCTCTCCCAGCTTTTTCATCATCTCTTCTCTTGCGCGCTCTACCTCTGATAACTCTTCAGGCGATACTTCGGATTCTTCCTCTTCTGCGATGAAATCCTCCGGTCTTTCTATAAAACCGGATTCGATGAGTTTTTCCTGGACTTCTCTCCAGGACTTTATGCCGAAATTCTTCAATCCAAGAAGTTCGTCTTTGCTTTTATCAAGTAGAGAGTTTACGGAGTTTATCCCTCCTCTGCGGAGTGCATTAAGTGTTCTGGATGAAAGCCCCAGTTGTTCGAGGGGAATCTCATCCTTCTGGGAGGATGGATATTGCATTTCCTCTTCCACAGGAAGCATTTGCTTCGAAGGCTTGCCGAAATTCGCCAGGTTTGAGAATTGCTGTATCAGAATCCATGCGCTTTCAGCTACCGCGGTATCGGGGGAGATGGTGCCATCAGTCCAAATATCCAGAATCAGGCGATCGTAATCGCTGCGTTCCTCCACCCGTGTTTTTTCCACCCTGTAGTTAGCACGCCTTATAGGCGTGAATACGGAATCTACAGGCAGCACTCCTATCGGTCTCCCCTCGTTGGAACCCGCAGTGACATATCCGCGTCCGATCTCAACAGTAAACTCCACGCTCAGCTTTCCATTCGGCGAGTCAATGGTGGCAAGATGGTGCTCAGGATTAACGATTTCGAAAGTTGCCGATTGCTTTATATCGCCTGCTTTAACTTCTCCCTCTCCCTCTACCTCAAGGGTAATTGTGTCGGACCTTTCGGAAAGATACCGGAATCTTATTCCCTTTACATTCAACAGGAATTCCAGTGTATCCTCCTTAATATTTGGCAAGGTAGAGAATTCGTGCTGCACGCCTTCTATCCTCACCGAAGTAACTGAGGCGCCAGTTAATGAACTCAGGAGAACCCGTCGCAGAGCGTTACCTATGGTAAGCCCATAACCAGGTTCGAGCGGCTCAATCACGAAATGGCCGTAATTCTCGGAAATCATCTGGTAATCAATTGTGGGGGTTACAGTCTCAAACAACTTCTCGACCTCCCAGCAGGAATGCGCTCTATTTGGAATAGTACTCCACGATCAGCCTCTCGTTAATGGTGGTTCCCATATCTTCCCGAGTAGGCTCATTGAGCACCTTAAGGGTAAGAGATTTTGTGTCCACGTTCAGCCACGATGGTATCTGTTTGTTACCGATATCTTGCAAAGCTTTTTCATAAGGGAACGACTTATCTCTGCCCGGCTTCCACGCAATGATGTAGCCAGGTTTAACGTGGCAAGATGGTATATCGGTTTTACGCCCGTTCAGTGTGAAAAAACCATGCCGGACCAGTTGCCTTGCCTGGCGCAGACTGTCCGAAAAACCGGCGCGGTATACCACATTGTCAAGCCTTGTTTCGAGTAAGCGTAAAAGGTTTTCTCCTGAAAGTCCAGGCATTCTCTCCGCTTGTTCGAAATAATTACTCATCTGGCGCTCAAGAATACCATAGGTCTCTTTGGCTTTTTGTTTCTCCATCAACCGGATGCCGTACTCGGATTTCTTCTTGGGCCGGGTACGTCTTTTCACAGTGACATTCTGCCTCTTCTCAAGAGCGCATTTGGGCGAAATGCACCTCTCGCCTTTTAACATGAGCTTTTCACTTTGACGCCGGCAAAGCCGGCAAACGGGCCCTGTGTATCGGGCCATATTTTCCCCTCCTTAGAGTTATAGGTATTGCTTATATTCGCCTTTTTTTCCTGGCCCTGCATCCATTGTGCGGAGTTGGTGTGACATCCCTGATGCTGACCACATTGAGACCGGCAGATTGAAGCGCTCTAATGGCTGCCTCTCGCCCGCTCCCCGGGCCTTTAATATGAACTTCGATATAGCGCAGACCGTGCTCCATTCCCTTTCGAGCCACCTCAGTTGCTGCACGCTGCGCGGCGAAAGCCGTGCCCTTTCGTGAGCCTTTGAAGCCGATGGTACCGGCACTGCCCCAGGAGATGGTATTCCCGGCCTGATCAGTTAGAGTTATGAGCGTGTTATTGAAGGTGGATTGAATGTAGGCACGCCCTCTTACTATACCTTTTCTCTCACGTTTTCTAACACTGGTCCTGCCTTTTTTTGCCATTATATCCTCTCAAAGTAATGATAGTATATATCGCTTATTTCTTGGCAACTCCTCGCCGTCTGCCTCTGCCAGCCACTGTCTTCTTGGGGCCTCGTTTTGTCCTGGCATTGGTCTTGGTTCTCTGGCCACGTGCGGGCAACGAACGTCTGTGCCTTAAACCTCGGTAGCTGCCTACCTCAACCAGTCTTTTTATGTTGAACGTAACCTCTCGTCGGAGGTCGGCCTCCACCCTGTACTCCCTGTCAATAATCTCGCGAATTCGATTGAGCTCTTCATCAGTGAGGTTTTTAACCCTGGTGTCTGGACTAACCTCTGTTTGGGCCAGGATCTTTTTGCTCAAAGTAGAGCCGATACCGTAGATGTAAGTCAGGGAAATCTCGACCCTTTTATTGTCTGGAATGTCAATACCCGCAACACGCGCCATGTTAACTCCTCAATGAAAATCTGCAATACAGATAACGCTCTGCACAGCTATCCCTGCCTCTGCTTATGTTTAGGGTTTGAGCAGATTATTCGAACAACACCCTTGCGTTTGATAACTTTGCAACTCTTACAGCGTGGCTTCACCGAAGCTCGGACTTTCATCTTCTGCCCTCTGACTATCTATTTGAACCTGTAGGTAATCCGACCTCGCGAGAGGTCATATGGCGAGAGTTCAACAAGAACGCGGTCACCACGTACCACCTTGATAAAATAGCGCCTCATCTTACCGGAAGCGTGCGCCAGAACGAAGTGCCCGTTCGCCAACTCTACCCGGAACATCCCATTGGTCAAAGGCTCGACTACCGTACCCTCAACTTCAATGGCTTCCTTTTTCGCCATGTGTTCTCTTACCTTTGCTCCTCACTATATTTATGGTAAACTGGCAACAATTCATTGCCAATTAGTTTCATAATTGTGTTAGTATCTCCGCTTTGTTATCCGTGATGGCAATGGTATGCTCAAAATGGGCTGAAAGGCTGCTATCAGCGGTGACCACAGTCCAGTTGTCAGGTAAAACCATGGTTCGCCAGCCACCAATATTAACCATCGGCTCCAGCGCAAAGGTCATCCCCTTTTTTAAAACCGGGCCCTGCCCGGGAGGCCCGTAGTTAGGTATCTGGGGATCCTCATGCATATTCCTTCCAATGCCATGACCAACATACTCTCTGACTACAGAGTAACCGCGGCTCTCGGCATATTGCTGGATGGCAGCTGATATATCACTCAGATTAGCCCCATCTCGAGCGGCATCTATCCCTGCTTCCAGTGCTCCTCTTGTAGTATCAAGTAACCGTTTTGCCTCCGTAGTAACTTTACCGACAGGCAACGTTATGGCTGAATCTCCCTGAAACCCATTATAAACAGAACCTGCATCAATCGCAACCAAATCGCCTTCTTTTAGTACTCTGTTACCAGGAATGCCGTGGACAACCTCTTCGTTCACAGAGGTGCAGACCGATGCGGGGAACCCCCGATATCCCTTGAATGAGGCCTTTGCGTTATGCTTCTCAAACAACTCGGCTGCTATTTTATCAAGCTCAGCCGTCGTTATTCCCGGTTCAATAACCCCTTTCAGAGTATCGAGGACGATGGCTACAATGCGGCCTGCCTCACGCATTATATTGATTTCATTTGGTGACTTTATTATTATGCTCATCTCGCTCAGGCGAGGGTTGCCAGCATATCCTTGCTTACTGCATCCACGCTCTGATTGCCGTTAACCTCAACCAGTTTGTCCGCTTTGGTATAGTAATCGATAAGAGGAGAGGTCTGTTTCATGAATACGTCCAGACGATTTCGTACCGTCTCCTCGTTGTCGTCAGCACGCTGATATAGTTCGCCTCCACAGTGATCGCATTTACCCGCTACCTTCGGAGGGGCGTCGACTGAATGGAACGGGGCCTGACAGTTGCGGCAGATCCATCGACCTGACAATCGCTTGACCAACTCCTCGTTAGGTACCTTAACATAAATTACCTTGTCAATCTGTTTACCCTCTTTATTAAGAGCCGAGTCGAGCGCTTCCGCCTGAGCCATGGTTCTGGGAAAACCGTCGAGTAAGAACCCATTGGCACAATCCGGCTGATTAATCCGCTCGAGAATCATTTTGACCGTGACGTCATCTGGAACCAAATCGCCCTTTTCCATATATGACTTGACAAGGTTACCCAGCTCGGTACCGCTGTTCTGCGCTTCCCTGAAAAGGTCGCCCGAGGCGATGTGAGCCAAGCCCTTTTCCTTGGCAAGTACTACTGCCTGTGTTCCCTTACCTGCGCCTGGAGCGCCAAGGAGAATGATGTTCATCAACTTTTCCTCCATCGCTATTTACTTTATGAATCCTTCATAATGGCGCATCAATAATTGTGCCTCCATTTGCCTCATAGTATCCAGTACCACACCGACCACAATCAACAACCCGGCGCTGCTTATGATCATCAGGTTTTGAGCCTGGCCGATCTCGGAACCCACCAGTAGTATACCAATTAACGGCATGATCGCAACGCTTCCGAGAAAGAAGGCGCCACCCCAGGCAAGTCGGCTTTGTACCCCGTTCAGATAATCGGAAGTCGGCCTTCCCGGGCGAATGCCTGGTATAAACCCTCCCTGTTTCTGCAAGTTTTCGGGGATGTTCTGTTGCTGGAAGATAATCATACCGTAGAACAATGTAAATCCAACAACGCACAAAAAGTAAACTGCCCAGTAAAACCACCAGAAATCACCGCCGGAATTAAATAGATCCTCATATATAAAGTTGGCAAAGTTGGGGTCCTGCCCGGCCGCATTGGCGAAATAACTGGCTACTGTTCCCGGGAAGATCATTATCGCCATGGCGAAGATCAAGGGGATCATTCCGGTGGAATTAACCCGAAGAGGAATGTGGGTTCCGCCACTTTGCCGGTACACCTTGCCTCCACGGAATATGCTGCGCGAGTACTGAACCGGAATTCGACGATAGGCCTCGGTGACATATACGATGAAGTACGCGATGGCAATCATAAGGACTAACAGATTGATTAACCCCCAGAGATCGACAGTGAGATAACTTCGCCCGATGTTTTGCGGCATACCGGCGACGATACCGCCGAATATGATGATCGAAATCCCGTTACCTATACCGCGTTCAGTAATCAGCTCCCCGAGCCAGACAAGGAACACGGTTCCCGCTGTTAAGCAGAGTACCATGGATACGGTAGGAAGGAGGTTATCTCCAGATAGTCCGACATTGGAGATCGCGGGAGGCAATCCGCCTGGCTGGACCCTGCTGAGCATCATCAACTGGCCGTAACCCTGAAACATGGCAAGAGGGACCATCAGGTAGTGTGTATAACGGTTAATTTTGTTACGGCCTTCCTCACCTTCTCTCGAAAGCATCTGGAGCCTGGGTATAACAGGAACCAGCAATTGCATGATAATTGAAGCCGTAATGTATGGATATACCCCCATAGTGACTATGCTCAGATTACGCATGGCGCCGCCGCTGAACATATCGAGCATGCCAAGTAGCTGGTTTTGTTCAAAGATGTCCCGGAGCGCATCTATATCCACACCGGGAAGTGGCATTACTGCCATGAAACGGAAAACCACCAGGATTCCGAATGTAAAGAGGAGCTTCCTTCTTAAATCGGGGTGGTGGAGGGAGTCTATTACTGCTTGGATTAATTTGGGCAATCCGCCCTGCCTGGCCTGCTGTTGCATCAGGCAATCACCTCCGCTCTCCCGCCCACTTCTTCGATCTTGCTTCTCGCTGTCTTAGAAAACTTACTGGCTCTCACCGTAATCGCACTGGTGAGCTCGCCTACACCGAGAATTTTCACCGGCTTGTGAAGATTCTTAATAATACCTGAGGCTACCAAATCTTCGGGTGTTACCTCCGAGCCTTCGGGGAAAACACTCAATCTACCGACGTTTACCTCAGCATATTCTGTCCGAAAGATATTGTTAAATCCCCGCTTGTAGGGCAAACGTTTAACCAGCGGGTTCTGTCCGCCTTCAAAAAGCGGATGAACGCCGCCACCCGAGCGGGAGTTCTGTCCTTTCAGGCCGCGGCACGAATACGTACCGTGACCACTTCCAACACCGCGCCCGACTCTCTTTCGTTTTTGTTTCGAACCTGCCTGTGTATGCAACTGATTCTCTTTCAAGGCCTGCTCTCCTGATTGCGATCTTGTTGTCGGTGAATTAGGTTCCTTTAAGTCTCGTTAACGCTGGGTTAAAGAACCGGTTCGATTTCCTCAGTTGCCCTTACCCTGTTTTATCAAGTGAACGAAGGTTCAAGGTGCTTCAGTGTCGGCCAGTAGGGGTTATGCCTCTTTTTGCCAATTCCTCTTCTGGATTTTTCAACTGGCTTAAAGCGAGCACCGTTGCCTGAACCACATTTATAGGGTTGGAACTGCCCAGCGATTTAGTGAGGATATCCCTTATCCCTGCCGATTCGAGCACCGCACGGACTGTCTTGCCTGCGATGACGCCTGTTCCAGGCGATGCAGGCTTCAGCATGATTTTAGCCGCCCCGAATTTCACAGTGATTTCATGTGTAATGGTGCTCCCTTGCATGGGTACTTGAATGAGGTTCTTTCTGCCCACTGCTGCGCCTTTACGTATGGCTACGGGAATCTCATTTCCCTTACCCAGTCCAAAGCCAACATGGCCCTCATTATCGCCCACAACCACAAGGGCACTGAACGAAAGCTTGCGTCCGCCGGTTATGGTTTTGGCCACCCGTCTGATGTGAACAAGGGTTTCGGTTAGATTTAGTTCTTCCGGGTTAATCTTCTGATTCATAAAGCCCTCAGAATTTTAGTCCTTTTTCTCTGCATCCCTCTGCGAGAGCTTTGACCCGACCGTGGTATTTATATCCACCGCGGTCAAAAACAAGCTCACTGATACCCTGATCCAGGGCTTTCTTGCCCAGCACCTCACCGATCAGCTTCGCCTCCTCGCTCTTGGAGATTTTTCGACCTTTTACCTCCGGGTTGAGGGAAGAGACCGAGATGATGGTTCTTCTTGAGACATCATCAATAAGCTGTGCGTAGATATGTTTCAGACTGCGAAAAACACATAGCCTGGGCTTTGTCTCGGTGCCCGAGACTCTGCTCCGTACTCGTTCATGCCTGGCTTTGCGCCTGTTTCTTTTTTGTGCGATGTTCGCCATAACACTATTCCTGGCCCCGCTATTTCTTCTTGGCTCCTACTTTACCTGCCTTACCAGCCTTAAGGCGCACCCTTTCGCCTGAGTACCTTATACCTTTTCCCTTGTAATGGTCAGGCGGCCTGATCGCTCTAATATTGGCCGCTGTCTCTCCCACAAGTTCTTTGTCAATCCCGGCGACGGTGATCTTGTTGGTGCCTTCAATAGAGAATGATATCCCCTCCGGAGCTGTCACCTCTACTGGGCGTGAGTAACCAACGAGAAGAGTTAATTTGTCACCTGAGGATTGGGCTCTGTAACCCACCCCTACTATTTCAAGGACCTTATGGTAACCCTCACTAACCCCGTAAACCATGTTAGCTACCAGAGTTCTGGTAAGTCCATGTAAGGCCCGATGGTGCCGGTTCTCAGTTGGCCTGTAAACGTTGATAACATCGCCCTCTATTTCAACCTTAATATCAGGGGGCAGAGAGCGGCTAAGAGTTCCTTTTGGGCCTGTTACAACACAATCATTTCCTTTGAAACTTACCTCAACCCCGCCGGGGACTTGCACTGGTTTCTTCCCTATCCTTGACATATTTCGATCCTTGGCACATAAAACATATATTATTTCCCGGTTATCTCATTCAGCTACCACGCGTAACAGAGAATCTCGCCGCCGATACCTTGATTCCATGCCTGCTTGCCCGTCATTATTCCCTGCGGTGTGGAAAGCACGGCTATACCCATTCCACCATAGATCCTCGGTATCTCACCTTTTCCAACATATACCCGAAGGCCGGGTTTGCTGACCCTCTTGAGGCCCTTTAAAACCGGCTCCTGATGCTCTGTATACTTAAGGTGGGCCTTAATGATCCGTTGCGGGTTTTCGCCCTTCACCACCTCATAATCCTTAATGAACCCTTCATCCTTCAAGATCTTTACAATGGACAGTTTTACCTTGGAGGAAGGTATCTGGACGAAATCAGCGCCAACCATGTTGGCGTTTCTTATTCTTGTGAGCATGTCCGCTATGGGATCGGTTACACTCATAGTCATTCTCCAAAATTCACCAGCTGGACTTCCTGACCCCTATCAGTTGCCCCTCATTGGCGAGTTCGCGAAAGCAAATACGGCATAATTCAAAATGCCTCATATAGGCGCGAGGCCGACCGCAGATCCGGCACCTGTTTCTATGGCGCACCCTGTACTTCGGAGTCTTGAGGGATTTTGCTACCTGAGACGTTTTTGCCACTTTATTTCCCCTTAATTCTCTCTAGCGAATGGCATCCCCATGAGTTCCAGGAGTTGCCTTCCTTCTTCATCGGTGGGGGCAGTGGTTATCACCACCACCTGAAAACCTCGAATTTTATCTATTTTATCGTAGTTAATCTCGGGAAAAATGATCTGCTCCTTGATTCCCAGAGAGTAATTGCCCCGCCCGTCAAAAGAATCACGCGGCACCCCGTGGAAATCGCGTGTGCGCGGCAGGGCGATGTTGATCAATCTGTCCATGAAATCGTACATCCTGCGGCCACGAAGTGTTACTTTTGCCCCTATGGCCATGTCTTTGCGCAGCTTGAAACCGGCTATCGATTTCCTGGCACGGGTGACCACAGGCTGCTGCCCTGAAATCAGGGTGAGGTCTGAAACAGCCGCTTCAACAGCTTTCGGGTTTTGTATTGCTTCTCCCAGCCCGATATTCAGTACTATTTTCTCCAGCCTGGGAACCCTCATAGGGCTGCTAAACCCTCTCTCCTTCATCATATGAGGGGTTATTTCATCCTGATAACGCTGCTTCAATCTGGAAGTCTGCGCCATTAGTCGATTACCTCATGGCATTTCTTGCATACTCTTACTTTGGAACCGGCCTCCATATAGTGAAAGCCTACCCTGGTGGGGCGATTGCATTTCTTACATACAAGCATAACGTCAGAAACATTTATAGGGGCCTCTTTTTCGATAATGCCGGCTTGCCTCATTTGTTTCGAAGGCTTCATGTGCCTTTTTATCATATTGATCCCCTCCACAACAAGCCGGTCTTCACCCGGAATAGAGTTGAGGACTTTCCCCTTCTTTCCACGGTCTCGTCCCAGTATTACCATAACTTCATCGTTCTTACGTATCTTGCTCATCACAGCACCTCGGGCGCCAGAGAAACGATTTTCATATAATTCTTATCTCGAAGCTCCCTTCCAACGGGCCCGAAAATCCGGCTTCCTTTCGGGTTACCTCTCTCGTCGAGTATGACAACGGCGTTTTCGTCGAACTTGATGTAGGTTCCGTCACTTCGACCGTAGTTTTTAGCCACCCGCGCTACAACGGCCCGGACCACATCGCCTTTCTTCACTGAAGAGTTGGGAACCGCGTCCTTGACTGAACATACAATCACATCCCCGATCCCCGCATATCTCTTACGAGTCCCCCCGGGTATACCAAAGCACATCACTTCCTTTGCTCCCGAGTTATCCGCTACTTTGAGTCTGGTATATATCTGGATCATCTTCGTTTTTCCGGCTCTGTATTATTCCCGTCTTTCTAATATATCGCCCACTCGCCAGCGCTTTTCCTTTGAGAGAGGACGGGTTTCAATCATCTTTACCTTGTCTCCCACCTGACAGGAGCCATCTTTATCATGAGCTTTATATTTCTTGGTATGATTAATATATTTCTTGTAGCGCAGATGCGGTCGACGAGTCGTAACTTTCACGACCACGGTCTTATCCATTCGGTTACTTATCACGGTCCCGACTAGTGTACGCCTGTTGTTCATGCTTTATAGCTCCCCGATAGCTCCATTTCCCGCATGACAGTCTTGATCCTGGCGATTTTTCTTTTCACCGTTCTCAATTCGCGGAAGTTTGTAGCCTGCTTGGTGCTCAACTGGAATCGCAGATTGAAAAGTTCATGGTATGAGCTTTCCAGCTCCCGTCCCAGATCATCGTAATTCATTTTTCGGATTTCGTTTATATGCAATGCTCCGAACCCCGCTTAAGATGTAGTTCCCAGAGTGTACCTGGAGGTAATTCGAACTTTCAAGGGCAGTTTCTGGGCAGCCAGCCGTAATGCCTCCCGCGCAAGTTCCTCGCGGATACCCCCCACTTCGAACATTATCCTCCCCGGCTTGACCACTGCTACCCAGTGGTCAACGGCACCTTTCCCCTTACCCATTCGGGTTTCGGGAGGTCTGGAAGTTACCGGCTTATCCGGAAATACGCGAATCCATACCTGGCCACCTCTTTTGAGGTGTCTCACGATAGCCCTTCTGGCAGCCTCTATCTGCCTGCTGGTTACCCACGCATCTTCCGTTGCCTGGAGTCCGAGTTCGCCGAAATGCACCGTGTTGCCGGATTGGGCCTTGCCCCTGCGCCGGCCTCGATGTTGCTTACGATACTTGACTTTCTTTGGCTGCAACATTTGCGCTTACTCCACTGATCCTACCGGGGGCTCGACGCCTCCGACCGGAATAGCCTGACGATGTTCAGGTATAATGTCTCCCATATAAATCCACACTTTTACGCCTATTTTACCGGTGGAGGTATGCGCCTCAGCCAGGCCGTAGTCGATATCAGCCCGCAGTGTATGTAGCGGCACACTCCCCTGGTGCTCCGTTGTACGCCGGGCTATCTCCTGTCCGCCAAGTCGACCGGCGATATTTACCCGAATACCTTTGGCGCCAGCATCCATGGTCTGCGAGATGGCTCGCTTCATAGCCCTTCTAAAGGATATCCTCCGCTCCATTTGATCGGCGATGTTTCGCGCAACCAGATAGGCGTCAAGATCGGGAGTGCGGATTTCCTGAATGTTCAGATGAACCTTTTTCTTTGTCAGATTCTGAAGTACGGTTCTCATCTCATCCACTCTCTGACCACCCCTCCCTATGACTATACCCGGCCGTGAAGTATTGATGGTAACCGTCAGCTCTCCCACTCCCCGTTCTATCTCGAGCTTGGAGATACCCGCATTGCGATAGCTCTTGTGAATGGTCTTACGAATTCTGAGATCCTCGTGCAGTAATTCCGCATAGTTCATGTCATCGTGCCATTTTGACTGCCAGGTCTTATAGGACCCCAGCCTGAAACCTACGGGATGGACTTTCTGTCCCATCTACATCTCCTCAACAACGATGGTTATATGACTGGAGCGCTTCAAAATCGGGTTAACCCTGCCCCTGCCCTGGAATCGAATTCTTTTCATTGTCATCCCTTCATCCACAAAAGCCTGGGTGACTTTCAACTCTGACGGAATCATCTGGTAGTTATTCTCCGCATTCGCAACGGCTGACTTAACTACGCGGGATACCATTCTGGCTGCCGGACTCGGCGTGAATTTAAGGATCGCCAGGGCTTCGTTGGCTCCTTTTCCACGTATCATGTCAACGATTCCGCGCGCCTTTTTGGGTGAAACCCTGACACCTTTTGCCGTTGCTTTAACTTCCATTATACGAACCCTGTCTCAGATAGTTGAATTTATTTCTTGCCCTTTTCCTTGGCTGTATGCCCACGGTACGTTCTGGTTGGAGCGAACTCACCGAGTTTGTGGCCGACCATGTTCTCTGTAATGAAGACTGGAACATGCCTTCTGCCATCATGGACTGCGATAGTCAGTCCGAGCATATCGGGCACAACCATCGATCCGCGGGCCCACGTCTTGATTACCGTCTTCTGGCCGCTTGCTTTGATGGCAGTGACCTTCTTCATCAGTTTAGCGTCTACGTATGGCCCTTTCTTCGTGGATCGTCCCAATTGAACCTCCGTCTATTTACGCTTTCTAAGGATCATTTTATTGGTGCGCTTGTTTCGCCTGGTTTTAACTCCGTAAGCCGGTTTACCCCAGGGTGTTTTTGGCCCCGGCAAACCTATAGGAGCCCTTCCTTCACCGCCACCGTGAGGGTGATCGGCTGGATTCATAACCGAACCCCTGACCGTGGGCCGCCATCCCATGAGTCTCCGGCGCCCCGCCTTACCAATCGTGACAGCATCGTGATCCAAGTTGCCTACCTGTCCAATGGTAGCGCTGCACTCCCCACGAATGCGACGGACCTCTTTTGAAGGCAGTCGAACAAGCACGTAGCCCTCGTCTTTACCCATAATAACCGCCGAGTTACCGGCGCTTCGAACCATCTGACCGCCACGGCCCGGTTGAAGTTCAATATTATGAATCTCGGTTCCTGACGGGATTGACTTGAGTGGAAGCGAATTACCTGCCCTGATCTCAGCATCCGGACCGGCCATGACAGTCGCGCCCGGTTTCAATCCTGTCGGAGCCAGTATATATCGCTTCTCACCATCAGCATAATGAATAAGAGCTATATTGGATGAACGATTTGGATCGTATTCAATGGCCGCTACTTTACCCGGCACACCGAATTTATCCCGCTTGAAGTCAATTATTCTGTATTGCCTTTTTGCTCCGCCACCCCTGTGCCGAACGGTTATTCGGCCCCTGTTGTTCCTTCCGCCCTTTTTTCGTAACGGAACCGTCAGAGATTTCTCAGGCTTCTTTTTGGTTATCTCTTCGTTCGTAAGCCCGGTCATTCCCCTTCTGCCGGGAGAGGTTGGTTTAAAAGACTTGATACCCATACTATCTATACCTTAGACCCCTTCGAATATCTCTATCTTATCCCCTGGTTTAAGCGTTACGATCGCCTTTTTCCACGCAGGCTTCTGACCCCGCATCCTCCCGAAGCCCCTAGGCTTAGCGGGAACGGTTATGACATTAATTGATACTACGTTTACCTTAAATGCCTTTTCCACGGCGGCTTTAATCTGGGCTTTGTTGGCGTCTTTTCTGGTCTCGAATACATATTTATTCTGATCCATAAGCCCGGTGTTCTTTTCAGTTATTATCGGCCTGCGGAGCACTTCATATATATGCATGACACTATCCTGCCGCCCCCGTTGTTTGCCTTTCACCCCAGAGGCTTTCAATCTGCTTTATCGCGTCAACAGTGATTATCAGTTCCCTGTGGGAGAGAAGATCAATTACATTCAGCTGCCGGGCCTGAATCACATCAATTCCCGCCAGGTTGTCCGCCGATTTAACCACGGCCTTATCAGGCGAGTGCAAAGCGATGAGTGCCGAACGTTTTACATCAAGTGCCCTCAATATCGCTACCATATCCTTTGTCCGGGGATTCTCCATCTCTATTTTATCGATTACCTTGATCTCACCCTCGTCAACCTTTGCAGAGAGCAGGCACTTGATGGCCAGCCGGCGCATCTTCTTCGGCATATTCTGACGATAGTTCCGGGGCTTGGGACCAAAAATGACCCCGCCATGTCGGCGCAGCGGTGACCTCAGGTCGCCCGCCCGGGCTCGCCCCGTGTGCTTCTGTCGGTATAGCTTGCGACTACTTCCGGATACCTCGCTACGGGTCTTGGCGCTGGCCGTACCAACTCTTGCGTTAGCTCGCTGTTGTACCAGCGCCTGATGAACAACCGCGGCATTCATGGGTATGCCGAAAACATTTTCATCCACCTCTAAATGGTCTACTTCCGACCCGCTGGTATTGACAACCGTCAACCGCATATTTCTTCCTTTTCGTTAACTTATGCCCATAAAAACAGCCGACAGCCTACAGAATCCGTCTGTTTAACTACATAACTGTAAGCCGAGGGCTGTTAGATTACCTGTTTTGGTACTTAAGGCTTGGAGTATTATCCAGACTCTTGTATCATACCTGAATTGTCGGGAATGTCAAGGGGGTAAAGTCAAAATGTTTCCGCGATTTTTTTCGTTTGGAAATTCACCACGATTCAATATTTAGCGTTATTGTGTATTTGTGGCTATAATTAATAGGCATAATGTTATAAGTGGGGGGTCAGATGGCTGATGGTTACATAATAGATGTTCGGAACGTTCATAAAACCTATGATACCGGGAAAGTAAGGGTTCATGCGCTCAGGGGAGTCGACCTGAGGATCGCGGAAGGGGAAATGGTAGGGGTAATGGGTCCAAGCGGCTGCGGGAAGACCACTCTTCTTAATTGCCTTTCAGGGCTTGACAATATTGATGAAGGCGAGATTTTTGTAAAAGGCAATCAGATCCCCCGAATGAGCGATAAGGCCAGGACCAGATTCCGTGCGCACGAGATGGGATTCATATTCCAGGCTTTCAATCTGTTGCCCGTGTTGAGCGTAATCGAGAACGTGGAATTGCCGTTACTGGTATCAGGGACTAAGCAGAGTCAGGCCCGGAAACGGGCCGGCGAGGTGCTGGAACTGGTTGGTGTGGGTGATCAGAAATATAAGAGGCCGGCGGAGCTTTCCGGAGGGCAGCAGCAAAGGGTTGCCATCGCGCGTTCGCTGGTAAATGATCCTGCCATTGTATGGGGCGATGAACCGACCGGGAATCTGGATAGTGAAACCTCAAAAGATGTCATGGGAGTACTTCGCAGGCTTAATAAGGAGAAGAGGCAGACGTTTGTGCTGGTTACCCATTCACTGGAAGTTGGTCAGATGACCGATCGTATTGTCCGGATGAAGGATGGAGTCGTTGATTGTGACAGCGTCAATGGCCGCGATGCCTGCCTGGTCGAGTAAAGAGGGATCAGGATTACATTAAGGAACCTCGCAAGTAAGAGGTTCCTTCTGGGGGCTGGGGGGTTCAGAGGATCCTTAGTTATGCAGTATCCACTCGCGAAAACGCGATATTATGTCTGGATTCGCGTCAGGCTATCCCCAGCCAAGACAGGTGGCAGGATGAACAAGATGGATTTATACAAGTAAGCTAACAGCGGCTGGAATCGAACAGGAGAGATTCAATGGAATCATTCAGCATGGAAAGCCTTAAGAGCATAATGATACCACTCGTGGTAATCGTCATCGTGGCTGTAACAGCGTTGACAGTGCTCGCATTGCGAGAAAGGATTTTCTTCAAAATGGGCGTTAGAAATCTGGGACGGCGTCCGGCTCAAACGCTGCTTACTTTCATGGGGCTCATGCTGGCGGCGATGATATTTTCCGCTTCTTTTTCGACAGGGGATACTTTGACGCAGTCAATACGCAATCTCGGCGTTGAGGCTTACGGCGAAGTTGACATAAGGATAGAAAGCAGGGCCACCGATGTCTACGGAACTCTCGGTTACTTTGATCAGGCGCACGTCGAGCCGATAACTCAGGGCCTCAAGGATGAAGTCGCTGTTGAGGGCATAGCCCCGGCTATCGGCGAAAACGTGCCGGTCATGTCACCGGAAACCAATCTTTATGAACCGGTTACCACGCTTTTTGGAATTAACGAGCTCTATACTACTGATTTCGAACCGCTTCGTGATCGCGGTGGTGGAGAATTAGAACTGCGCGACCTGGCTGACGACCAGATTTACATCAGTGAGGAACTTGCTGAACAACTGGGTGTGGATGAGGGGCAAACTGTATCACTGTTCTTCGGCCGGCAGATGGTTCCGTATGAGATTAAGGGTATTTACACCGGCGGTAGAAATCCTGTAATTACGGAGGGCTCCGAATTCGCCAAGACCGACTTGACGATAGTTATGCCGCTTGAGAGGGTACAGGGAGCTCTGAATCGAGAAGGCGAAATCAATGCCATACTCATCACGCTGAAAGGTGGTGTGGTTGAAGGGGCCAGGTATAGTGATGCCGTGATGGAGACTATCGAATCTAATTTGAATCTTGAGGAAATGGGGCTGACCGCCGATCCCTTAAAAAAGGAGAATCTGGATGCGGCCGACGAAAACGGGGCCGCCTTTACGACTATCTTTTTCGTCATGGGAAGTTTCTCAATCATCGCGGGTGTTCTACTGATATTTCTGATATTTGTCATGCTCGCGGCCGAGCGAAAACAGGAGCTTGGCATGGCACGTGCGGTCGGAACTCAACGCGGCCATGTCATTCGCATGTTCACTTTTGAGGGTACTCCATACGCGCTAGTATCTTCCGCGGTTGGGAGCGGCCTTGGGCTCCTGTTCGGCTGGGCGATGGTTCAGTTTCTCACCCCCTTGTTCGAGGAGCAGGGTTTTCCTCTGGCGTACAAATTTACCCCGAGCAGCATAATCATTTCATATTGCCTGGGAGTGATTCTAACTCTCCTGGTTGTAATAGTTTCCGCCTGGCGGGTGAGCCAGTTGAACATCGTCAGGGCAATTCGGGACATACCGGAACCGCCGAAAACGGGGAGAGGAAAAATACGGGACCTGATACTTCCGCTCATCATTTGCTTCGTGGGAATAGCCGCCCTGCTCGGCGGTTTGCAGGAAACGCAGTTTGTCAGTTACGCGCTTGGCAGTTCTCTTCTCATTATCGGGGTGCCTCTATTGGTGAGAAGGTTCCGCTTATCTGATCGTATTGCCTTTACGTTTATCGGTATCGCGCTCCTCGGCTTCTGGCTCACTCCGGCAAAATATCATCCAATGGCTGAGGAGGCCACGACCGGTCCGGAGATGTTCATTTTATCAGGGGTCATGATGGTCGCTGGCGGCGTCTGGCTGATTATTTACAATTCGGATATCCTACTTGCTTTTATTCTCGCCCTTTTCGGCAGAATAAGAGCTCTGGCGCCCATATTGAAGATGGCGGTGACTTATCCCATGTCAGCGCGCTTTCGGACAGGAATGGCCCTGGCCATGTTCGCCTTAATCATTTTTACTCTGGTGGTTATGAGCTCGATGAATGCGTCCTTTGCCAGTTTGATAAACGATACGGACCGCCTCAGCGGTGGATTCGATATATATTCGACCGCAAGCAGGACCAGTCCGGTAGATGATATTGAATCAGCTATCGAGGAATCTGGTATCGGGATTGAGAACTTCAAAGCAGTGGCTTCATATAGCCTTATTCTGGTTGAAATGCGCCAGGCGGGAAAGGATCAGGAATGGGAACAAGTTCCTATTGCCGGTATGGATTCGAGCTACCTGGAGAACACGACTTTCCAGTTTGAGATGACGACCGAGTCCTATCAGTCGAAGAATCCCTCTGACATATGGGAGGCACTGGAAAATGACCCTTCTCTGGCTGTAATCAACGCGATGATGATACCATCGGATGATGGCGGCGCAATGGGCCCTGTACCGGATCTGAAGATCGGGGAGGGTGAGATAAACCTGCAATCCAAAAAGCTGCCGGACGATATTTTTATCGAGATTAAATACCCGGGCTCGGAGGAGATCCGGGAGCTCCAGGTAATCGGCGTTATTGACCAGATGGGCTTCTACGCCCCACTGGTGGCAACTTCGGCTCAGACACTGAATGATTTAGCCGGTACCGTTTTATCGCCGGCCATGTACTGGTTTAGAGTGGCGCCGGAGGCAAATGATCGGGTATCGGAACTGGCCAGAGATCTGGAGAGCAACTTTCTTGAGTACGGGTTCGACACAACTGTCGTACAGGAACAGGTAAACGTCATAACTCAAATGAACCAGATGTTCATGAATTTGATGATGGTGTTCCTGGGATTGGGATTGATTGTGGGTATCACCGCGTTGGGAGTGATTGCCGCCCGGACGGTCGTGGAGCGGTGGCATCAGATTGGTATGTTGCGTGCCATCGGTTTCAGACAGGGAATGGTTCAGTTCACTTTTCTGCTTGAATCATCATTCATCGCCATTCTGGGTATAATTATTGGCGTGGCACTCGGTGTCTCTCTGACATACCAGATTGTACCCGAGGCGGGTGTTGAAGGGCTGGAGACCGTGATCCCCTGGCTTCGGATTGGCCTGATTGTGATTGTCGCCTACCTGGCCTCCCTGACTACCACCTTCATACCGGCTTACAGGGCTTCGAGGATATATCCGGCGGAAGCTTTGAGGTATGAATAGAGCGGCAGAAATGATAACCGGGAACTCCGATTGCGTGTCAAGGTCAGAGTATCGGTTTAGAGGTTTTTTACCGCGCCAGAGGATACTATGGCTCAATGTGTCGTAGACTCAGTGCGAGGATATCGGCCGCGAGATCGAGATTGGTTGCCGGGCTCAGGAAGGGGCCAAGTAACCGGACGATACCGGCCCTGGTATTCAGGCGGTCATCAAAGACAGCATCGGGAGTGCGCCGGCGTAACTCGCTCAGCAGGCAGTAGAAGTTTTGCTCCCTGGACGGCTTCATGATGGTACCGAGACCGTCGTAGATCATGCGGTTCTGGCTGAAGATAAACGGCGGCCTGTTACCCGCGTAAAGGTAAAAGACCCTGCCATGCTCTTCGCTCGTCATCTTCTCCTGGTGCGTAACCTTTTTGGTAATCGGTATCCCCCCGGTGATAATTGTCTTGCCGACGTCGAACTTGCGCTCGGTAACGGTTTTCGTCTCGGAATGAACGTCGACACTCCTGCCTGTCAGGAGCAGGTCTATCTCTCCATATGGGATCTCCGCGCGTTGCTGAAGTTGATTTTCGACACACAGATATGAATCTCCAAGCTCAAAATGGTGGACTATGAAACGATCGGGTCTATTACGCGCCTCTACCGCGTCGACGATCAGTGTCGTGATCCCTTTCTGTTTCAAGTTCCCGGCCGACTCCAGGGCCTTCTGCGGGTCAGCGAAAGCGGCCACCACCGCCGGCCCGCCTCCGATCATCCGTTGCTGTGCTTCGAAGGCCATGATTCCGAGGGCCTCGGCTACCGCTTGAACCGGCTCGAGCGTATCTTTCTCCCAGCCATAGATGACAACGACATGCATAAATAACTCCCGCGTAAACGCTCTCCCGCAGGGGAGCACGATAATCGACAATGCCGTTCTTTCCCGGCTCAGTCGGGAAGGAGACTTAAGGGAAGTCAGGTCATGCCCCGAAGAAAATCCCTTTTCGGTCTGTTACTTCAAACGGCTCCAGGCGTCTCGCCGGGAGCCGGAGCAGGGTTCGCAAGATAAGCTACCTATATTCACAGGGAAGGCGGCCCTTGACAAAGGGAATCCTCATAGGTGTTATATGTCCCTACGTCGAATTATTTTTTTCGATTTCTCGAAGCGCTCGCTCCAGTAGTTTTTTCATGTCACGATACGCGGCCTCAGTTCGTCTGGCTACCTTGCGGACGGTGACAACAACCTCATCTCTATTCTATGCAGTTTTAAGGCATAACGCATAATTAATGCCCGAGACGCTCAAAAACTTCTTCAGCCTCTACCGCTGCCGTATGATCTTCGTGATACCCTGCAATAGCTTGACGACCATCTAAGATATCCTATAATATTTCACATTCTTGCATCAGTGTATCGAATGTTTCAGGCTCGACAAGCACCGCCGCAGGACGGCTTCGAGACATGACCATCACAGGGCCATCAATTAGCTGACTTATATATGGAGCAAAGCTCAGAGCGCAACTCAGTTATAGTTGTAGTTCTTGTCATCATCCACCAACCTGCTTTCAATTCTGTACAATTAATTGTAATATTATATGTACTTTATTACGCTAACGGAATAATACTCAACTTGCAAAATGTCAATGTCAGACTGTTGCCCTGAAACAGCGATTGATTCGGATGCATATCAGCATCGCTGTTTTCCCCTCCCGGTTTAATAAGGTTCTTCAGGCCACCTGATGGCGCCCGCCATCAGGTGGCCTGAAGAATCGTCCTCATTGGGGGAGGGTTTTCCCCGGTCGGGGGAAAACGGATTGTTCCCAATTTCACAAGACATCCGCAGGGTGAATTCCTTTGTATTTGAAAAGCTGTTTTCGGGTGTTGGAAAATCGTTGGGGCATCCAACGCAGCATTAACCCACCGCTTGGGAATATGCCGATTTTACCTTGGAAACACCCCATAATTGTTTGACATCATAGCACATTTGAGTGAATGTGGAAAAACCTGTTATTGCCCTCGTGTTGCAAAGCTGAAAAGAGACCATTTCAGAAAGCGAAAAAGGCTCAAACGGGAGTGCCCATTAAGTCATATTAATTGCTTTGTTATATTGCTTTCTCTAATTCATGCTCGATCAGCTTATTGATGCTCTCGCCTTCTTGCATGGCTCTAATTGCAACCGTTTTGTGTAACTCGGGGGATATACGTAGAGCTATCTTGCCAGAGAATTTCTTATTTGTAGTAGATTTTGGTAAGGGTTTTCCTGATTTCTTCATTATCTCAATGGTTTCTTCTATCACCTGACAGAGTTCTTTGAAAACCTCATTTTCATCTGATCCATGAACACCGCCATCGAAGAGCCCAGGTGAACTCCCGATATAGCAATTGTCCTCATCGGACCATTCAACGACCTTCAAATATCTATCGGAAACCTTCGCACTCATTTTCTTAAACCTCTAATCGCTTTCTTGACTGCACTCTCCTGATAATCTTTTGCATCATCTCCAAGATTACCAGAAATGACCACAGAATACGGGTAGTTCGGATGCAAGAAGTTCCTATGATTCCCTTTACCTCCCCGATTTACAAAACCATGACTTTCTAAATCCTTAATCAATTGGCGGACTTTTCTTGGCATGGATTAATGATATCACAATGATATCACAATGTCAACGAGGACTGGCAATATAACGCTTGAATTCACCCGCTTCAAGGTGATATGCCGAACAACTTTGCTTACCGATCATTTCCGGAAGCGGAACCAGTTCCAAGGGAGAGCGCCCCTTGAAGTCGGCGTGCAACGATTTGGTATGCATTTTAAGCTTCTGATTCTACTATTTTTATCTCTTCATCCGTTAATTCGTACAACTCATACACCAGCCTATCGATCTGTTTATCCGTGGATTCGATTTGCCGTTTCAACATCTCGGTTGTCTGGGGAATCTTTGATTCGGCCAGTTTTTTGTTTAATTCCACTAGCATCCCATAGGAATTGATAATTTTGACAAAATGGACGACTCCCGGCTACTCTTTTTTTAGCAAACAAAAGGAGGAGCCAATGAAGTCGTCCAAAAGGAATGTAACAGTCTTGAAGCAAATTTGCAACCTGATACCCAGTCATGTTGTCCCAAGACTCGCCCGCGAGCACGGCGTTGACAAAAGGG
>JAWOBX010000079.1:0-27289 GCA_046484125.1 Dehalococcoidia bacterium
CAGGGTTTCCACCAACGACCTTATCAAACAACTCCGCGCAGAACTCTGGGCCGATTCTATTAGCTCAATTAATTTATCCCACTTCGTTGCTAAACAAAACGCACAACGAAGTCTATTAAATATCCAAATTCCTGCCTGTTCTGCTATACTTCAGGTTAACCCTGGTTGAAAAAATGGCCAAACCCGAGAAATAGGCCCTAGGGCCTATTTACTTACTGCCTATCCCATGTTATTTTCCAATCAAAACGGCTGATTCGCTAAAGGGTCTTAGACCGAAATCAAGAACAAGATTTCAAAGAGAGGAAAGGAGGTTATTTATATGAGAAGCATATGGAGACTCCTGATTATCATCTCCGCTGTGTGTATAATAGCCACATTACTACCCATTATGAGCGGTATGGCTGAAGCGGATTCCACTACCCATAGCGTTCGAAACTATCACATAGTATATTATTATCCACCGAATCCTCCACCGGACTATATACTGAGCCCTTATTGGTCTGATGCTGATGTTACCAGTCAATACTGGGATTATACTAACTCGGTGAGATTCTACCACACTATAGCTGGTACGATGGTCGAGCAAGGGTATAATAAACCGTACTCAATAGCGATCAACGTGCAACAGGTACAATACACTAATGGTTATCCTGACACCTGGACACTCAGTAGCGGGGATTTCACTGGCTGGCCAACAATGTGCAATGCGGACGATTTATGCCACTGGGAACATAATTCCAGCCAACGAACGATGTACAAATACCAACTGGAAGTTGATACGCACATTTTCATAGCTCACCCTGAATGTTACCCGCCATATGTTTATGATGAGCCGGGTGGTCCTATTACATGAAAAGTCTCGCTCAATTCTTAGTGTGACATAGACCAAAATAATTGGAGGTGCCCCATGATATCTATTTGTTTGACTCACCGTACGCCCACCCTCCTGGCCATAGTCGGGATAGGCCTTGTTGCCGCGTTGGTTACTGCTTTCATAGTTATGAATGGTAACCAGTCTGAGGCCAACAGGGGTGATGACGTAAAATCGTTCGTGAGTGACCTCCAGTCAACCGCTGAAGATTCTCAAATTGTCGCCAGGGTAGACGGGCAGCCGGTATCAAAGGGAGCCATTAGAATTCAGACAGTATTAGGATTGAGGTATGGCACTGCGGACTTATCCTCACCGCTGGAGATAAAGCAATTATCCCGATATGAGGCCGAAGTCCTTGCTGCCAGGCGGGCGATGCAGTCCGCGGCTATGATGGCAGAGGTTGAGCGTCGAAACATAGAAGTTTCACTGGAGGAGGCCCAAGCGCGGAATGAAGGGGACAGGGCTATGATCGAGCGGATGAAAAATATGGACCCTGAAGACTTGACGATTGACGCATGGGAGGGACTGCAAGTGCTTGAGGCGAGGATTGAGTTGAGTGGATTGACCGAAGATGAATGGTGGGAAGACAGGGTGGAATATTGCAGGCAGCTACTATACATAACGAAATTGAAAACTCAGGTGCTCAGTGACCTGCCGGCCGAAGCCGGTCAGTTTGAACGAATGCAGGCATGGGAGGACTTCCAGGAAAACCTCCTGGCCGAAGCCGATATCGAGATACTGGATGAGGCCATGGAGCCGCTGATACAAGAGGTTTTGACTAGAATAAAGAACTGAGAAAGCCCGAATCAACCGCCTTTATCCTCAAATCCCGGGAGGCTTGGCAAAGCCCCTTTTTCAGGTAACGGTCAATTGAGTTACATCACCAGCCTCTTTATGGTAGAATACACTCGTTGCTATGAGTGAGAATATTCTAGTCGCCGTTGCCTGGCCCTATGCCAATGGTCCGCTGCATCTGGGACACATAGCCGGCGCATACCTGCCTGCCGATATTTTCGCCAGATACCATCGCCTTAAAGGGAACAACGTGTTGATGGTCTCCGGCAGCGATATGCATGGTACCCCGGTAACCATAACAGCGGATAAGGAAGGTGTCAGTCCGGAAGAGGTGGCCAGCAGATATCACCGGGGCTTCCTCGAATCATGGGCCAGGCTTGGTATCTCCTTCGATCTTTTCACATCCACTCACACCTCGAACCACGAACAGGTGGTTCATGAAATATTCCTTTCTTTGCTGGAAAAGGGTTATCTCTACACGGATACCATGCCTTCGGCTTTCTGCGTCAGGTGCAATCGGTCGCTTCCGGACCGCTACACCGAAGGAGAATGCCCTTTCTGCCATTCTCCCAACGCGAGGGGGGATCAGTGCGATGATTGTGGTAAAACCCTGAATCCGAGCGACCTGATCGGCCTCAGGTGCGGTATCTGTGGCGATGCGCCCGACATAAAGGAATCCGAATACTTCTTCTTAAAGCTCTCGGAATTCAGTGACCGGCTCGAGACATGGGTGAAGGAGCAGGCCCAGTGGAAGCCCAACGTATCCAACCTGACCATGAGATATATCAAAGAAGGACTGAGGGACCGGGCCATTACCAGGGACCTTGAATGGGGAATTCGCGTCCCGGTGGAGGGTTACGAGAACAAGTGCATTTACGTCTGGTTTGAGGCGGTAATCGGGTATCTCTCAGCAAGCAGGGAATGGGCTGGCAATATGGGCGATGAAGAGGCCTGGCGGCGGTTCTGGGAGGGGGATTCCCGGTCCTATTACTTCATCGGCAAGGATAATATCCCCTTCCATACTCTTATCTGGCCGGCCATGCTCATGGGTTACGAGGGACTGAACCTGCCATACCGGGTTCCCGCCAATGAATACCTGACTCTCGAGGGAAGGCAGTTCTCCACAAGCCGAAACTGGGCGGTCTGGCTTCCCGACTACCTGGAACGTTACGACCCTGACCCGTTGCGTTACATACTTTCCATAAACATGCCGGAGACCGGCGATACCGATTTCTCGTGGCGCGAATTCATTCGCCGCAATAACGACGAACTGGTAGCTACCTATGGCAATCTGGTCAACAGGGTAGTCCGGTTTGCCTACCGAAATTTCGATGGTGTAGTTCCGGCTCTCGGTGAGATGGATGCCCGTGATAATGAGTTGATAGATGTTTCAAGGCAGACGATCGAAAAGGTGGGCCGCTCAGTTGAGCACTGCCGATTTAAAGAGGGTATAAAGGCGGCCTTTTCTCTGGCGCAGGAGGCCAACCGGTATCTGGACGAAAAGGCCCCATGGAAGGCTATCAAGCAGGACCGCGATTCCGCTTCGACCTCCGTTGCCGTTACTCTGGGGGCCATAGCCTGCCTGAAGACGGTGTTGTATCCCTACCTGCCGTTCAGCTCTGAGAAGGTTCATAGCCTGCTTGGTTGCAGCGGAGCAGTGGAGGATAGTGGATGGGATTTCGCATTTCCCCTGACCGGGCAGGTCTTGAGCCCGCCGGTCCCACTGTTCACTAAACTGGAAGAAGAGGTCGTCGCCGAAGAGACGGCCAGACTGGGATAAGAACATGAAAGTCGAAGAGATTCTGGCACCGGTGCAGAATGAGCTGCCCCTGGTGACGCAAAATCTGCAAAAAGTCGCCGAGTTTGACTTCCCCCGATTTTCAGAGGCCATCAAGCAGGCCATTGGGGGAAGGGGTAAGGGTGTGCGTCCAGCTTTAACCCTGCTGGCGGGGTCATTTAACAGGTACAGCCTTGAATATTTAATACCCATGGCCACAGCGGTGGAATTGCTGCATACCGCGAGTCTGGTGCATGACGACACCATTGACAAATCCCCTTTACGCCGGGGCCTGCCAACGCTGTGCAGCACTATCGGTGAAAATGCCGCGATCATGGCGGGCGACTACCTTTTCGCCAAGTCGGCCGAGCTGGCGGCCATACCGGGTAACCTGAGGGTTGTACGCCTTTTCGCGCGAACACTCATGGCGCTGGCAAAGGGCGAGCTCGAGGAAACCCTGACGCTCTATGAATGGCATCAGTCGCGGAATGATTATTTCCGGCGTATAGACGGGAAAACCGCTGCCCTGTTCTCCATGGCCGCGGAATCCGGGGCCATATTGAGTGATGGGCCGGAGGCGCAGATACAGGCCCTCAGGGAATACGGGCGGAATCTGGGACTGGCTTTTCAGGTTGTCGATGATCTACTGGATTTCACCGCTGACGAGGAGACACTGGGAAAGCCCGCTGGAAACGATCTGCTATCGGGCGTTCTTACGCTGCCGGCACTGCTTTATCTCCAGCAGAATCCCAATGGCAACCTCATCAAGCAGGGTTTTGAGGCAAGGGGAGAGGGTCCGTACCTGCTCGAGGCCGTCTCCGAAATCCGGAATTCATCCATGATAGATGAGACGTTTGATATTGCCCGCGAACTGGTGGGCAAAGCCGAGAGTTGCATTGCGGGCATGCCGGATAACGATTCCAGAAAAGCCTTGATCGCGTTGGCTGAATACGTGCTTGAGCGTAATAAGTAGGTTCGCTCTTTATGGGTAAGTACCTCCTCCCGGCAATCATCCTGCTGCTCTGCGCTTCTCTACCTTTGACAAGCTGTGCCGATGCCTCAGATGATCCCTCTGACAGCGTCAAGTCCCTGGCTGAAGCGTTTGGATTCAGTATCCCCCAATGGGAGATAGAGGCCCTCGGTGATGAGTTGTGGGAATCGCTTAAACCGGCCTCGGGAGCGAAAATCGATGACGTGGAGACCGTCAAGCGTTACTTTGCCACGGTCGGGCAAGGTGATTCCGTAGCTGGAGACCTCGAAAACGAGGTTGAACGTATCCTCAGTAAACAGATCAGGTCGGTACTCATCGAGGAAAGGATCGTCAATCCGCTGGATACCTGGCTACCGCTGAATGTGGTTTTCCCCCCGGTCAATTTCAGGTTCCAGACGCCGCCGAATTTGCTGGTGGTATCTCCGAGGAATGAGATCAGGATACTCGAGAGGATCACTCTTGATCCGCATCTTACGCCGGATGAGAAAGAGGCTCTGGAAGAACAGGTGGATTCTCTGGGTTACTCGTCGCTGGTGGTGAGGCTCGGAGGGGTGGGATTCACCTATCCGACCATGGTTTACAGGACCTCAAGTATCAAACGGGCAATCGACATCGCTGTAGAGGAGTGGTTTCATCAGTATATGGCCTTCCGGCCCCTCGGTTTCCTTTATGTTCTGGATTCTATCGGGTGGTGGTCCGACTATGATATCATCACAATAAACGAGACAACGGCGGGCATAGTCAGCCGGGAGTTAGCGGAGAAGGTCTATCATAAATACTACCGGGAGGAAGAGGATGCGGTGGAGCCGGCTCCCCCGGATGGCGATGGGTTCGACTTTTATCAGGAGATGAATCTGATCCGGGCTCGCGTTGATGAATACCTGGAACAGGGGAGGGTGGCTGAGGTGGAGGAATACATGGAGGATAGACGCCAGTTTCTGGCTTCGAAGGGCTATCATATAAGAAAACTGAACCAGGCGTACTTCGCCTTCCATGGAACGTATGCTGACGATCCCGGGACGGTTAGCCCGATTGGGCAGGACCTTCAGCTGTTGCGGAAGCAGTGCTCCTCGTTAAGGGACTTCCTGGAAAAGGTTTCCGTTATGAGGGGTTATGACGATCTGAAGAAGGCATTGGAGGGATCATGAAGTTGATGAAAGTGGCAGTTACCGGATTACTGGCAATCATTTTGATCGCCGGGTGTGGGGGTGATGGCGACAATGATTCAGAACATGAACTTCCCTCCCTCCCGCCGGAAGAGGTAATAGCGAAGGCCTCTCCAAGACTTGATGAACTGAAGAGCTTTCATTTTGAGTTGAAGCAGAAGGGGGGCGGAACGCCGATTGCCATGGATCTGGAATTGACTGCCGCCTCCGGTGATATCGAACCGCCCGACAGGCTCAGCATGAAGATGGAGGCCACCTGGGGCAAGCAGTTTATGGAGTCGAAGCTGATTACGGTGGGTGAGACCACATATATGACCAATCCGTTGAGTGGAAAATGGGAAAACCTCTCAGATGACTTCACCGCCGTCACCCTGTTTCAGCCGGATAGCGGTATCAAGGCGGTGATGGAAAGCGTTACCGGTCTTTCCATGCTGGAAGCTGAAATGGTGGGTGGTGTTCTCTGCTACCATCTAAAAGGGGAGCTCGATTCCGAGGTGCTGGATTCTATAGCAGTGGGTCATGCCGCCGAGGGGCTATCTGTTGATACCGAGATATGGATTGGCGGGGAGGATTTCCTTCTGCGCAAGGTTAAGTTTGACGGACGGATAACCGAAGAGGAAAAAGAAGGTATCATCAGAACCCTGGAGATCTCCAAATTCAACGAACCTGTCAACATTGAATTGCCTGAGTAAATGGATATTGCGGAGTAACCCGCTCTCTTATTCCCCTTGCCGGGATGAGGGTCGCCGCGGGATTATCGCGTTGCCCTGTCGATAGTTGATGACTATGAGTGGATCCTCACGACGAACCGCCTCCCCCAACCTGGTACTTTTCGTAGTCTGCATCGGCATCTTCAGCGCCGCCCTCGACCAGACGGTGATCTATGGGGCGCTGAATGATATCATGTTCGATCTCCGCATGAATGTGACCGATCTCGACCGGGTTTCCTGGCTGGTCAGCGGATACCTCCTCGGATATACCTTCGCCATGCCGCTTCTGGGCAGGATTTCTGATATATTCGGCCACCGCAGGATGTTCATCATATCCAATATGGTGTTCATAGGCGGCTCGGTTTTCATAGCGCTGGCGGATAACTTCGGGCCTATTCTCGGGGCAAGAGTTGTTCAGGCGATTGGGGGCGGGGCGATGGTGCCCATCGGGATGGCGATAGTAGGGGATGTATACCCGGCGCGGAGGAGGGCGATTGCCATGGGAATGATCGGGGCGGCGGTGGAGGGGGGAGGGGCGCTGGGTCCGCTTTATGGCGCCTCCATTACCGAGTACCTTGGGTGGCGCTGGATTTTCTGGATCAATATACCGGTGGCGGTGGCGGTCATCACCCTTGTCTACCTGTTGATAAGGCCGAGTCCGCGTATTTCGGCGAAGGTGGATTACAAGGGCGGCATGTTGATGGCAGCGGCCCTGGCTCTTTTGAGCCTCGGCCTCTCTCAGCAACTCCACCGGCCGAATGCCGAGATTTACATGGCGCTTCTGCTGGTGGGCTCCCTTGTGTTCCTCGGCCTCTTTATAAGAAGGGAGATGGTTGCCGAGCAGCCCCTCTTCCCGTTGTCTTTTTTCCGTAACCTCAACTTCTCCACTGCCAATATAGCTCATTTGATGGTTGGGGGGGCTCTCATCATTGCCCTGGTAATTATCCCGGTAATGGCCTATACCCTGATGGATCTGGATGATATCGAGGTGGGATTGCGGCTTGGCCGACTTACTTTTATGATCCCGGTAGGAGCGCTGTTGGGCGGATTCCTGTGTCATCGGTTTGGATACCGGATTCCCATGATACTGGGCTTGCTTTCCAGTGCGGCGGGTTTCTTTCTGATGAGCCGCTGGACGACCGAAGTCGCGGAGCCGTGGCTTACCGTTCATTTGGCTGTCTGCGGACTCGGATTCGGGGTTGTGATTTCACCCATCATTACAGCGGCAATCAACTCCGTACGCCAGGAAAAGCGGGGGATCGCCTCGGCGCTGGTGACCATGATGCGCATGGCCGGCATGATAATTGGACTCTCATTAATGAACTCATGGGGCATGGGACACTTTCATATAAAGGCAGCGGGTATGTCTCTTGGCGATATCGAGGAAGAACTATCCCCGTTCGTTCTGAGCCTTTTTCAGGATTTCTTCCTGGCCGCGGCTATAGTATGCCTGCTGGCAATAATTCCGGCGTTATGGATGAGGATGGAGGGCAGAGAGGAGGTGTCAGAATCGGGTATCTTTCCGCCGGCGCTTGGATAGATACCGCTATATTGACTGTTAGCTTGTGTCGCCAGTAATATATCGATGTATCGGGAACCGGGGAAGCAGGGGGATTGAGGCAAACACCGCGAAACTGTTTTCGAAAGGATAGGAAGAGGCGATGAGTATCATAAATGTGCTGCGTAACCGGGTATTTTCTGCGGGTGTGATAGCTGTGCTGATAACGGCCGGATTGCTGATGGGTTGCTCGGGTTCTGAGAAGGACTGGCAACTTATGCCGCCAACGGGAGATGTTCAGGAACAACCCAAAGAATATGCGACGGCGCCGAGCATGATTATCGACCGGAATAAAAGCTACCGGGCTGTTATACATACAAACAGAGGGGATATAACGGTCAGGCTGTTCGCCGATGATACCTGGATCACGGTCAATAACTTTGTGTTTCTTTCGCTTGAGCGCTTTTACGATGGTAACACTTTCTTCAGGGTGGTCGATGGCTCATTTATTCAGACCGGCGATCCCACCGGGGTCGGGACGGGAGGACCGGGATACAATTTCAAAGATGAGTCCTTCAGAGGGGATTATGTGGAAGGGGCGGTAGCGATGGCCAACCGGGGGCCGGATACCAACGGTAGCCAGTTCTTCATCTGTGAGGAAGCCCTTCCTGATCTGCCGAAGAATTATACCATCTTTGGCCGCGTGACGGAGGGAATGGACGTAGTTCGCGAGATAGCTTCGGTACCCGTTGAGGAGCAGCCTCTATTCCCGGAGGCATCGAGACCGACTGTGGAAGTTTTCATAGAGACAATCGATATTTACGAGGCGGAATGAAAGGCGTGCTGGTGTAACGTCCCGTAAATAACCCGACTTTCGGTGATATTGATTGTATGCAGATACTGGAGCCTTATTCCCACCACCCGGGTCTGCTCACACCGGTGTGAGCAGCTTATTATGTGAAGCAATGCGGTGTAAATAGCGTTGCGGAACACTTGTAAAGAAGGGTTATGGACAGTACACTAATTCAGCGGTGACACACTACGCCGCAAGCGGCGGGCATCAAAAACGTCATTCCGGCCTCCGAGTTGGAATCCAGACGGGAATTGGTGAGGTGGATGCTGGATCGATTTCAGCGGTGACACACTGCGCTGCAAGCGGCGGGGAATTTAACCCGAAGAGATTAACCGTATGCAAATAATCAGCCTTATCCCCCACCCCAGACGCTGACTACTCCGGAAACGCACTGGCAACCGCGAGTGCGTTTCCGGAGTAGTCAGCTTTTTAAGTGAAGCAATGCGGTGTAAATAGCGTTGCGGAACACTTGTATATAAGCGTTAAGGACAGTACACTAGACCGCTATATTTAATGCGCCCGGGATGATACGGAAACTCGCCGGCCCTTCTCCGAGAAGTTCCCCGTCCGCCTGTATGCGGATTTGCTCCGGTGATTCAATGACGACTCTGGATGCTTTCTCCAGCCTCACCTTCGGGTGTGTTACGGGTATTCCTCTGTAGGCTTTAGGAAATGATTGCAACAGCTGAAATTTGGTGATATCCCCGATGATTAGAACCTCGAACAGGCCGTCCTTCACATCGGCATCGGGTGCCACTCTCATCCCCGAAGCATAAAAGCCTCCATTGGCGATTATTACACTGCATATCCTGATATCTTCAACACGGTCGTCAAGTCGCAGCCTGATATCCTTGTTTCTGTAACTGCCAAGTGAGTGCATTATACCAAATAGATAGGGGGTGGCACCGTGCAGGATCCTTGGAGCTTTTTCGGCTGTTCCCACCACTTCCCCATCGAATCCCAAACCAGCGGCGCTAATGAAGAAACGGTGAACCGGTTGATCGGCTTCCTGGCACTCAACAATACCAACATCCGCCAGTGTCTTCCTCGGATTTACCAGGTTCAGGCAGGCCTGGTGATAATCACGCGGGATCCTTAGAAACCGCGCGAAATCGCAGCCCGTTCCCGTGTTAAGGATTCCGAGAATGGTATCCCGGCCCCTGCCGGATTCAACAATTCCATTTACCACCTCGTTTAAGGTGCCATCTCCTCCCGCGGCGATTATCATCTCGTATCCGGAGAGAGCGGCCTCCCTGGCCAGTTCAATCGCGTGCCCCTTGTATTCGGTGAGGGCGAAATCGAAGGAGATGCCCGCATGGGTAAGCGCTTCGTGGATTCGGGGCCACTTGCGCCCTGTGGCACCGGTACCGGCGAACGGATTGGCGATTACCTTTGCGTAACGCGGTGAGTCCATGTAAAGGTTGCCTCAACCCCTGGACTTTGTAGGCGGCTTGATTTCAGTCACATAATACATGCGTAATTTCATATTAATTATGACTTTAAAAGTCGTTTCTGGCAATATCAACCTCAGGCCCTGAAACAAAGTTTGATTCGGATGCACACCTGCAGCGTGTCTTGACAATGTTTTCTCTCCGCGGCGGAGTAGATATCGCTGGTGGGATAAACCATTGTTTCCTCACTCGTGATTACTGGAAGGGGCGCGTTGAGATTCTCAGAATACCGCCGGGATATGCGCGGCCGTGCTTTGGCCGCCCCTTTTTCAGACGTTTTCCGGTCCGGTTGATGTTCCCATCTTTTTCAGGTGGCCGATGAACTCCGTTGATTTCAATTCCCGTTCCAGCAGGTATCGGATATAAACCGTTAAAGTCCCCTCCATTTCGCGGAAAAGGTCGGCTGAAATACGCAACTGGCTGGCTCTGGTATAGTCGCCTCGCTGAAGCAGGCGCAAAATCTTTATAGCGTTGACTGAAATGGGTCGGACAACCGGCTCAGTGTGAACGCAGTCGGGGCAAAGCAATCCGCCGCCGCTGGAACTGAAGAAGTTCTCCACAGGCTCGATCTGGTTGTTGCAATTCAGACAGTAATGGAGTTGAGGCTGATAGCCGACATAACCCAGAAACTGGATTTCATAGTAACGAAAGAGGAGTTCCGGGCGGCGCGTCTTTTCCAGGTGGTGCAATGAATCGAGCAGGAGCTTCCAAATCGGATAATTCTCAATTCGCTCTGAGGTAAAGGCATCAGCCAGTTCAACAAGGTATATGGCTTGAGCGGTGAGATTCAGGTCCTGGTGTATCGAGAGGAAACTGTTGATGGGCTGGCTCTGATTAATGGTATCCAGGTTTCTCCCGCGTGAAAGCATAATTGAGCAGTGAGTGATGGGTTCAATGTGCCCGCCAAGTCTGCTCTTTGTTTTTCGGACTCCCCGTGCTACGGCACGGATTTTGCCCTGGTTTGGAGTGTAGAGGGTGACAATCCTGTCAGCTTCGCCGAAATCGGAGTGCTTGAGGATGATAGCCTCGGTTTTATATGTTTTTGGTACAGGCATTGCAGTGAGCAGCTTACAGGCTGGTTACCTTTCAAATCGTTAACTCCCCTGGTATCCGCTCAAACCTCCCGTCTGCCCTCGAAAGCCTGTCCCAGCGTAACTTCATCGGCGTATTCAAGGTCTCCTCCTATCGGGAGTCCTCTGGCGAGTGAGGTAACCCGTATTCCCAGTGGAGAGATCAGTCTTTGCAGGTACATAGCGGTGGCCTCTCCTTCAAGATTCGGATTGGTGGCCAGTATGATCTCCTCCACGGCAACCTCTTTAAGACGGTCGAGCAACTCTTTGATCTTCAAATCATCCGGGCCGATTCCCTCCATGGGAGAGATAACCCCGTGCAGCACATGATACAATCCTTTGAATTGTCCTGTCCGCTCGATAGACAGTATATCCAGGGGTTCTTCTACAATGCAGAGAACGGTTTGATCCCGATCAATGTTGCGGCAGATGTTACACGGGTCGATATCAGTCAGGTTCTGGCAGAATGAGCACAGCGTGATCGTCTCCTTGACGGCTATGATGGCCCGGGCAAGGGACCGGGCGCTGTCCTCGGGAATACGGAGTATGTGATAGGCAAGCCGTGCGGCGGTCTTGGGGCCGATTCCGGGCAGCTTGTGGAATTCCTCGATGAGGCGGGTTACAGGCTCCGCGGCAGATCCATACTGGGAGGTCAAACCGGCTTACTCCTCGTCCTTGAACTTCTTGAAGAGGTCAAGTGACTTTTTGCTGTAGGGAATTTCATGCCGGTAATGAGTTTCGCACGGGAACTTCTCACAGCTCAGACAGTATTCGACGCTGTTCTCAATGGCACACTTGAGAACAGGGCATGGAGTTCCCATTGTTTTAAGCCTTTCCAGTACTTTGGGCGCATCCGGATCGGTTCCGGAGACGCATCCCCCGCATTTCTCCTTGAGCATGCATACATCGCAGGCCACACCGCATGCCCCCGGTAGAAGGATCATGTTCTTATAATTCAGGTATAATCCACATGCCACTGGCGCCATTATGTTCTCCCGATTTCCTACATGCCCGGCAGCTTGAGTCCGCCGGTCAGCCCGCCCATCTTCTTCTCGGCGAGTTCCCTGGATTTCTGGGAGGCTTCCTTAATCGCGGCCAGTATCATGTCCTCAAGCAGTTCCACGTCCTCCGGGTCGACGACCTCCTGCGATATCTTGATTGACTGCACTTCCTGCTGGCCGTTCATAACCACAGCGATCGCCCCGCCCCCCGATGTAGCCTCCACTGTCTCGCTGGCCAGTTCCTCCTGAACCTTGGCCATCTTGGCCTGGAGCTGCTGTGCCTGTTTGATCATCTTCTTATCCATCATTTCACGTACTCCTCATTGATAACACGGGCTCCGTGAGCTTCCGCTTCCTTTACCAGGGGGTTCTCGCTTAATGGCTCAGGGGGAGGCCTGTTTTCCTCACCTATTACAACGCACTGTACATCATAACGGGTTCCGAAGAACTCTTCAAGTTTGGCCGACAGCGCGCTCAGGATTCGGGGGTCCTCAACCTTGCTTTTCTGGAATTTGGACTTGGCGTAGAATCCCAGCGTGAGGATGCTCCCCTCCACAGAAACAGGCTCACACGAATCTCGAAGAAGGGCATCCAGGTTACCGATAGTTCCCTTACAGGCTTTGACAAATTCGCTCTTCCAGTGCTGCTGTATGTATCCAATCTCTGATGACTCTGCCGGAACGGGGACTTTTTGTGGCTGAGCCGGGGGCGAATCCTCGATGGCGGTTTCCGTTTTCTCAGCTTTCACTGATGCCGCGACGGGCCTTTTCTTGTGAGCGGGAGATCGCTCCGGTTTCTCCTTTGGCCCTGGTCTTAAATCCGGCTCCATGGAAGCGAAGTCGACCAGCGCAAGCTCCAGCGGCAGGGTGGATTGCGGACTGAAACGGAAGTCAGTTTGAGAAAACAGCTTGATGGCCGATGATATTTCATGGAGAGAGGCCTCGATGCTCAGGTCTTTCAGCTCCCTGAGTTCTTCCGGTGTAAGTTCCGTGGCGTCCTCCGCCCCTGCTTTGATGAGCATGATTGATCTGAGGCAATCGGTCAGCTCACGGCTGAACTGTCTCAGGTCGAGCCCGTCACTGGCTACGGCGTTTATGATCGCCAGTCCTCCGGGTATATCCTTTTCCAGCAGGGCTTTTATCAGCTCTCTGATGCGGGCATCCCCGGTGAGACCGAGTTCGGTACGAACCTGCTCTAGCTGAACGTTTGAGCCATAATAAACCGCGACCTGTTCCAGGAGGTTCTCGGCATCGCGCAGGCTGCCGGTCGCGCTTTTGGCGATGAGTGCCAGTGCCTCATGCTCGGCCTGGATACCTTCCTCACGGCATATATATTCCAGCCGGTCGATCATATCCTGAAGCGGGATTCGTCGCAGGTCAAAGCGCTGGCATCGCGAGGTTATGGTAGCCGGTACCTTGTGAACCTCGGTGGTGGCCAGAATGAAGAT
The DNA here is from genome assembly GCA_046484125.1 of Dehalococcoidia bacterium. Lineage (GTDB taxonomy): Bacteria > Chloroflexota > Dehalococcoidia > SZUA-161 > SpSt-899 > JBGLNL01. The sequence goes on from JAWOBX010000079.1 coordinate 13,631, forward strand.
GACATGCCCCGGGGGTTCCTCGAGTGTTTTAAGGAGAGCATTGAAAGCCGAGGTGCTGAGCATGTGCACCTCGTCTATTATATAGACTTTATACCTTGCCATGTTGGGGGCGAAATTGACCTTTTCCTTGAGGGCTCTTATATCATCAACGCCGGTGTTGGAGGCGGCGTCGATCTCTATCAGGTCTACGAACCGGGATTCGTTGAAGGCTTTACATACATCGCACCGGTTGCATGGTTCGCCTGTTTCGTTCTGCAGGCAGTTGACGGCCCTGGCCAGTATGCGTCCGATGCTGGTTTTGCCGGTTCCCCGCGGACCGAAGAACAGGTAGGCGTGGGCCACCCGGTTTGTTGCCAGAGCGTTAAGGAGTGTGCGGGTAACCGCCTCCTGGCCCGAGACCTCGGAAAGGGTACGGGGGCGCCACTTGCGATAGAATACCTCGCTCATCAGGGGTGCTCCTCGCGCTGGAGGTTTGACTTCTCGGAGCCGGCAGCAGCCAGTACCGTATCGATCTGTGCGAGCATTTCGCTTTTTGCCTGTGGGAGTTTGCCGTTTATGGGAAGGTAGTTGGATACGTGATCGCTGACAAACTCCGAATTGACCTCGAGTTTTTCGATCAAAAGCCTCTCTTCACGCAGTATACCATCCGCGGAAAGCTGTTTGAAATCCCCGCGATCAATTGCGTCCTGCAGCGGAGTGCCAGGGAACACAATGAGAGTTCTGACGCGAATGAAATCCGGATCAATGGCATTGAGCACTCTTGCGGTTCCCTCCGCGTGCTGGCGCCACTTATCCTGCCCGCCCATGCCAAGGACCACATACTCGGAAAGAGACATATCCGCTTCCCTGACTTTCCTTCCGGCCTCTATCATCTCGTCGGCTGTCGCTCCTTTATCTATAAACCGGAGAAGTTCATCGTCGCCGGTCTCCAGGCCCAAATGCAGGCGGTGCAATCCTGCCTCACGAAGCTGTTTCAACTCCTCCGGGGATTTTCTCAGTACGGTCGCGGCGCGGGTGTAGCTGGTCACGCGCTCAAGCGTGGGAAAGGTCTGGTGCATGAAGGTGATAATTTCGACCAGTTCCGGCGTCTTCATGATGAGGCTGTCAGAGTCTCCGATAAAGGCGGTCTTTACGCCATCGTCGGTGAGCCAGAATATCCCGTTTGAGGCAGCTACCTGCTCGATGCGATTCCCGTACCCGTTCTGTCTGGCCCAGTCGATTACCTTATTGGTCAGGGACTTCATGGCGAGGATATCCCGCTTGACATCCTCAACGGGGCGGATTTCCAGCTTCGCCCGGTTCCAGTGGATACCGTAGCAGAAAGCGCAGCGATTCCAGGGACAGTTTCGGGTGGCCCTCACCAGCAGCGAACGTGCTTCGCTGGGGGGGCGATAGGGAGGGGATTCAAATTCTGCCATAAGTTGCCTCAATTAGTGATAAATCCATAATATCAAGGGGGCTGTGGGGGGTCAAGGAAGAAACTATGAACGATCCTTATCTCATTTATGACGTGTGTCGAACCTGCCGTAACCGGAAGTGGCAAGTATCCTTGAATCCATGCCGGCATTTCTACCACCGGCCTCAATAAAATGGCAATTTTGCCGATAATCACATCCCGCTGCCAGTCGTGTGATTGGTAATTTTTGCCACGGAAAGAGAGATTTGACAGGAATGGTTGAAAATGTTACTATCACCACGACGCCATTAAACGGCAACCTATTACCGTCATATAGGCACATAATTACCTTATAAGTTGCAAAGTCCGGAGATCCTGTTTTGATTGGCTCAGAATCTCAAGAAGTCGAACGAAAAGTCCTTGCCATCCTGAAAATAATAAGTGAATCGCCGGTACCTATTGGTGCCCGATTGGTGGCACGCCGGCTGCAGGATTGCGGTATCGGGCTCACCGAGAGGGCCGTCCGCTATCACCTTAAGCTGACGGATGAACGGGGCTTAACGCGTCTTGTAGGAAGAGACGGCAGGCTGGTAACGGAACAGGGCATGGAAGAGATCACCAGCGCCCTGGTTCAGGATAAGGTTGGCCTTGTTCTCTCACGTATTGAGATGCAGGCCTTTCAGACCACTTTCGACTGGAAAAGTCTCACCGGTTCCGTTCCTGTAAATGTATCGCTCTTCCCGAAAGAAAAATTCAACAAAGCGATAGCGGCTATGGCTCCCGCATTCAAGGCCGGCCTCTGCGCGGGTAACCGGGTGGCAGTGTTGTCCGAGGGGGAGGAAGTAGGTGATCTGATTGTACCCGAGGGAAAAATCGGATTTGCCACAGTGTGCAGCGTGCTGGTAAACGGGGTTCTCCTCAAGGCCGGCATTCCCATGGAGTCCCGTTTCGGTGGCATACTCCAGATCCGCTCTCGGCGCCCGATCCGCTTTGTGGAACTCATACATTATGCCGGTTCTTCTCTCGATCCATCTGAGGTATTCATAAGGGGGAAAATGACCTCCGTCCGGAAAGTAGCCCGTGAGGGCAGCGGCAATATTCTGGCCAATTTCAGAGAGGTCCCCGCGATCTGCCGCCCTATTGTCGAAGAAGCCGTAGCCGGTTTGCAGCAGGCCGGATTGGGAGGCTTGTTCATGATGGGAAACACCAGTGAGCCGGTTTGTGAGATCACGGTGGATCTCAACAAGATAGGCATGATTCTCATAGGCGGCATGAATCCGGTTGCCGCTGCCGAGGAGGCCGGGATCGAGGCCCATAACAAAGCCATGAGCGCAGTCATCGATTATCAGTCCATGACAGCCTTCGAGGAGTTGCAGAAATGAACAATCATACTGAAGTGAAAGAGATCATTGAAAGCTACGGGGCCCAGCGAGACAGTCTTATCTCTATGCTCCAGGATATCCAGACCGAGTACAATTACCTGCCTCAGGAAGCCCTGGAAACAGTCTCCGGTGAGCTGGAGTTGCCCATGATACAGGTCTATAGCGTAGCCACTTTTTTCCGGGCTTTCAGCCTGGAACCACGCGGAGAACACTCGGTATGTGTATGCATGGGTACCGCCTGTCATGTACGGGGCGCTCCCAGGGTACTTGAGGAAATTGAGAGGCAGATCGGCGTGAAGTCAGGGGAAACTACAGAGGATATGAAGTATACGCTGGAAACTGTGAACTGTCTGGGAGCGTGTGCCCTGGGGCCGGTGGTTGTAGTGGATGGTCAATACTTCGGGCAGATGAACGCCGCCAAAGGAAAGGCTCTGGTAAACGGGGCCGGGAATTCAGATATATAGAAGAGCATCATGAAGAAACTGAGTACCTTCAGCGAACTCGAAAAGTTGCGCACCACTATACGGGCACGGCGTGACACGCAGCGCACCCGAGTGGTCATCAGTGTCGGGACGTGCGGACTTGCCCGAGGTTCCGGCGAAGTGGCGCGGGCGCTTGTCAGTTCACTTGTGGATTTTGCCCCCGATTCTTCGGTTGACGTGCAGACCACTGGCTGTCATGGCTTTTGTGAAATTGAACCCGTCGTGGTGATTTACCCGGAAAGAATTCTTTATCAGCATGTCACTCCTGATGACGTTTCGGAGATCGTATCCGAAACGATCATGAATAAGCGGGTCATCGAGAGATTGTTATACCGGGACGCTGTTACAGGGGAGCCGGTTATCTATGAGCAGAACATCCCTTTTTACAGGAAGCAGAATCGGCTTCTGCTCGACTCCAACAGGCGGGTATCCCCGGATAACATTGAAGACTATTTGTTCATCGGAGGGTACGATGCGCTGGTAAAAGCGCTCTCCGGAATGAATCCGGAACAGGTGATCGGGGAGGTTAGGAAATCGGGGTTGAGGGGACGGGGTGGCGGTGGATTTCCCACTGGAGTTAAATGGGAATCCTGTCGCAAAGCGCCCTCCTCAAATGGTACAAGATACATCATATGTAACGCCGATGAGGGTGATCCCGGGGCATATATGGATCGAAGTCTGCTGGAGGGCAATCCCCACAGCATCATAGAGGGAATGATTATCGCCGGTTTCGCCATAGGTTCACATGAGGGCTATATATATGTTCGCCACGAATATCCCCTTGCCATAAAAAATCTGCACGTGGCACTGGAACAGGCCCGGGAGTACGGCTTCCTCGGAGAGAATATTCTCGGCTCCGGTTTTGACTTCGATATACGCATTTCGCGAGGCGGTGGCGCTTTCATTTGCGGCGAATCCACGGCATTGATGGCCTCACTTGAGGGAAAGATCGGAGAACCGCGCGCCAAGCACATCCACACTGTTGAGAGCGGATTGAACGGTAAACCGAGCAATCTCAACAATGTCGAGACCTGGGCCAATGTGCCACTGATCATCAATAACGGCGCTGACTGGTACTCTCAGATCGGGACCGAAGGGAGTAAAGGCACCAAGATATTCTCCCTGGTCGGTAAGATAAAGAACACTGGTCTGATAGAGGTTCCCATGGGCATGACCCTGCGGGAGATAATCTATGATATCGGCGGCGGAATTCCCGGCGGCAAGAAATTCAAAGCCGTTCAGACAGGGGGTCCCTCCGGTGGCTGTATACCCGAAAGCCTCATCGATTTGCCCGTGGATTTCGACCGTCTCAAGGAGGCGGGCTCCATCATGGGTTCGGGTGGAATGATCGTCATGGATGAGGGTACCTGCATGGTGGATGTAGCCATGTATTTCGTCAAATTCCTCACCGAAGAATCGTGCGGCAAATGCGTGCCCTGCCGTGAGGGCCTGGACCGCATGCTGGATATTCTCACGGATATTACGGAGGGTAAAGGCTCGGAAGATGATGTTGCGCTTCTGGAAGAACTGGGAAGCGTGATCAAAGACACGTCGTTATGCGGTCTTGGCGGAACAGCACCAAATCCGGTGCTTTCAACTTTAAGGTATTTCCGCGATGAATACGAGGCTCACATTCGGGAAGGTCGCTGTCCCGCGGGCGTGTGCAAGCCGCTGATTACCTTCACTATCGACCAAGATATCTGTACCGGCTGCGGTGTGTGCGCTAAACAATGCCCTCAGGAGGCCATAACGGGCGGGAAAAAGGAGCCACACGTGATAGATCAGAACCTGTGTATTAAATGCGGCATCTGCCGAGAGGTATGTAGATTCGATGCGGTACTCGTATCATAGGGGAAGACAATGGTTGAACTGACGATTGACGGAATAAAAATCCGGGCCACTGAGGGCACAACTGTGCTTGAAGCGGCCCGCGACATGGGTATTATCATCCCGACGCTTTGCTACGACCCGGGACTGACCCCATATGGGGCCTGCCGTGTTTGCATCGTAGAAGTGGTCAAAGGTGAGAAATCATCGCTGGAAGCATCCTGTACTTTGCCCGTTGAGGAGGGACAGGTAATACACACCAATTCGGAGCGGGTTCAGAAGTCCCGCCGCGTGATCATCGAACTGCTACTCTCCACCTGTCCCAACTCGAAGACACTGCAGGATATGGCGGCGAATTTCGGCGTTAATAAGGTCCGTTTCAAACTGAAAAACCGGGATTGCATTCTTTGCGGACTCTGCGTCCGGTACTGCAAGGAGCAGATGCAGTCGGGCGGGCTTGGGTTTGCGGGGCGCGGCACACAACGCAGGGTGGCTACCGCCTTTGACGTGATGCCCGAGGAATGCCGCAACTGCGGCGGGTGCGAATGGATATGCCCCGTATGCGAACGGGCATGCAACGCGGATAACCTCGTCGACGGCCTTTGCGGGGGATGCCAGAACCTGGCGCCAGTGGAGACCTGCTCCATCTGTATTGGCTGTTCGGAGAGCGTCGGTCCGCATGGTCATCGAGTATATTAGGGAATCCCTGACCCCGCTGGTGACTGCGGGGGTCCGGGAGGTCCCCCGGATTCAAACTTCCCCGGGACTGGGGAATTACAAGGGATTGATCAGAGTTTCCTAAGGAGACTCTTTTAGTAAGTGGCGACTTCGGGGGTCTGGGGGTGCCCCCCAGCTTTAAAAGTCCCCATGCCTGGGGGATTTAGAGGGTTGATAAGAGGTTCCCTAAATTTCTTAAAAAATGAAAAATGGCCTTACTGCAAAAAGGTGCGGGATATGACTCCTGCCGGGGGTTTTGGGGGTGTCCCCCAACACAAACTTCCCCCAAGATTGGGGGATCGAGGGGGTTGATTTGAGGTTTTTGCAGACAACACCAAAAATAACCACAAAGATTCAGGAGGAGCAAACAAGTGACACTAACAAGATACAATGCAACCGCTTCCACTCTGACCAAGAATCGAACCGGCGGCGACTGGTGCCCCATCAGCGGGATGTGCGTTACCTGTGTGGAAGGCTGCACCGGCATGTGCGAAATCGGCAAGAGCGCTTACCGCGGGCACGAGGTTATCTATCCGCAACCTTATGGAATCATAACCACAGCTTCGCAGAAAGACTATCCGGTTGACCTTTCTCATTTCAACATCATGGGGACGGCCGTCGGGGCGGTGGGGATAGAGGCCGATTCTGATATAGCGATCTTTCCCAACGTAAACCTGGAAACCAGGCTGGGCCACGATAAGGGGATTAAGCTGAGGATGCCCTTCGTCATCCCCGGTCTGGGGTCAACCGCGGTGGCCAGCCGCAACTGGGATGGACTGGCAATAGGCTCAGCTCTGGCCGGAACCGTTCTCACCATTGGTGAGAATGTCTGTGGCATGGATGTGGACTCGGTCATCGAGAACGGAAAGGTCGTTCATTCTCCGGATATGGAAAGGCGGGTCAAGCTCTTTAAAGAATGGCAGCGTGATGGTTACGGAGAGATAGTGGTGCAGGCCAATGTGGAGGATTCGCGACTCGGCGTTTTGGAATATGCCATCCGGGAATTGGGAGTAAATGTCGTAGAACTCAAATGGGGACAGGGGGCAAAGGATATCGGGGGGGAGGTAAAAATAAACAGTCTCGATAAGGCTCAGCTCCTGAAGAGCCGCGGGTACGTTGTTCTCCCGGATCCGTTCGATTCCTCGGTCATCAGGGAATTCGAGCACGGCGCTTTCACCGAATTCGAACGGCATTCCCGTGTGGGAATGGTTACCGAGGACGGCTTTATGGAAACCGTTGAACAGTTGCGAGAAGCTGGCGCAAAATACATCTCCCTTAAGACCGGCGCCTACCGGCCCGCCGATATGGCCAGGGCCGTGAAGTTCTGTTCAAAGGCAAAAATCGACTATTTGACGATCGACGGCGCGGGCGGCGGAACGGGTATGAGTCCGTGGCGCATGATGAATGAATGGGGGGTACCCGGACTGGAGCTCTGGTCGCTTGCGCACAGATATTGTTCCCGGCTGGCTGACAAAGGGGAATACGTGCCGGATGTTATCTATGCCGGCGGATACGTCTTTGAGGACCAGATATTCAAGGGCCTCGCGCTCGGAGCACCGTTTGTGAAAGCGATCGGAATGGCACGCTCCCCCCTGGCCGCGGCCATGGTAGGTAAAACCATAGGAAACTCTATTGAGACCGGTGAATTACCAGTCTACCTTCGCCGTTTTGGAGTGACGAGAGAATCCGTTTTCGTGACCGCCGAGAAGTTACAGCGTGAACTCGGTGATGATTACCAGCGGCTTCCAACCTCAGCCATAGGTGTCTACACATATTATGAACGGCTTGCCCAGGGACTTCGTCAGTTGATGAACGGCAGCCGGAAGTTCTCCATCGAGCATATAGACCGAAACGATATAGCCTCCATCACGCGCGAGGCCGAGGATATCTCCGGCATCCGCTATGTAACGGAAGTTGATACGGATGAGGTTGAAAACATATTGGGCTGATTTCAGGTCATTTACACGGAATTCCAACGTACAATCAATCGGATTGATTTCTATATGACGCAGTGTTTAACCAAACACAAAAGGCGCTTTGCCGGGGAGGATTGAAGATGGCACCGGTATGTCCGAAATGTGGCGGCTCGGAGTTTGCGTATACAAGAGACGCCGTCAAGCATCTGAAACTCAGTGGAGATACACATATGGTCACCTGGGTATTTTGCAGTGGCTGTGGCTGCGTAGTGGGATGCCACCCCTGAAATAACAGGGGAAGGAATCATCTCTAAATTTGCCTGAACGGGACCGGATATATAACCGGTTTCATAGTCCTCTACTGGTATTGGGGTGCCTATCCGCTTTATCACACCTAGTGTAACGTCCCTTAAATAACCGGACTTTCGCTGATACTAATTGTATGCAAATACTCAGCCTTATTCCCACCACCACCCGACGCTCGTACTCCGGTAACGCACTCACGGTTGTGAGTGCGTTACCGGAGTACGAGCTTTTTAAGTGAAGCAATGCGGTGAAAAGAGCATTGCGGAACATTTGTATAGAACCGTCAGGGACAATACACTAGACCAATCCCTCTTATGCCCTGTGATTTATAAAGCTCCAGGTCAAATTCAGCGAGCTTAACAAGCCAAAAACTGGTATACTAAACCAAAACAACTGGGGGAGGCTTCTATGGGCAAAGAATTGACTCAACGTTTATGGGAAGTTTTTCCGCCTGAGGATAAGGGCGATTTCTTCGATATCTATATGTATCTGAAGCATATAGATCATTTCATCTATAAAGGACTGCAGAATATGGGGCTTGCCAGCAGCAAAACACCCACTACTGAGATTGATGAAGAGATCAGCGAGATGCTCGACTACATACTCCAGGGGGTAGCGGAAAACGCTGGCAGCCGCGATACGAGCATCTATCATGGCAAAGTTGTGAAGCTAAAGGATGCCCTGCAGCTCGTTACCCAGGAACAGGATATATCGCTTGATCCTCCTGAGACGGTTGTTCCATACAAGCAGGCAAGGAAGATCATCTTACAGAACCCAGCTTCACTTGCGGTTGGAGTGTGTCCGTGCAGGTCAGTGGCTGAGAACCCTTGCCTGGCACCCGACGAGATGGAAGTATGCATGTTCGTTGGAGACCCGGGAGCCGCTTTCATAGCTGAGTTCAATCCCTTGTTTCGACAGATAAATCAGGAGGAGGCGATAAACATACTTGAAGACTGCCACAATAGAGGCTTCGTACATTGTGCTTACTTCAAAAAAGACTTCGCCCGCAGATTCGTGGCAATCTGTAACTGTTGCAGTTGCTGCTGCCTTGGGATGAAGTCATGGAACCTGTTCGGTGAGGACGTCCCCATCCTGGCGCCATCCGGTTATGTCGCTGAGATAGGGGATGAGTGTATGGGGTGTGGTGACTGTGTCAGCGCCTGCGGCTTCTTCGCCCTGAGCATGGACGAGGAACAACAACTTGCGGTTGTGGATAAGCAGAAATGCATGGGATGCGGTGTATGTGAGGATAAATGCCCTACGGGCGCCATCAGCCTCCGGCTTGATGCCTCAAAGGGCAGGCCGCTGGACCTCGCCGAGTTGATGAAACAGGCTTAACCCGATTTCGCAACCAGTTTCATACCGACTGGTGTACTGTCCATAACGCTTCTTTACAAATGTTCCGCAACGCTATTTACACCGCGTTGCTCCACTTGAAAAACTGACCACACCGGTAACGCAACCAGCGATTGCGTTACCGGTGTGGTCAGCCCAGGGCGGTGAATGGGAATAAGGCTCCAGTATCTGCATACAATCAATATCAGCGAAAGTCCGGTTATTTGCGTGACGTTACATTAGATCCGCCGTTGCGAACCCTCGAGGACTGGCAGGAATACATCCCGTTCAAAAGGTTTGAGCTGAATGACTTGATCGGGGCAATGAAATGCGCATAACCCGCACCCGACGCACAAGTCCGCGTTGATTATGGCGATATTATCAGCACCAACAGAGATAGCACGAACGGGGCAAATATCTTCACACGTGCCGCAACTGGTGCATGCCTCTTTATCCCGTATCTCAGAAATGTAATATGATTTCAGCACAAACGGCGTGATACCCCTGTTATAGAGCCCGAAAGCGCCACAACAATCCCAGCAGCAATTACAGATGATGTCGACCTCATACTTCGACTCAAAATCTTTCAGTGGAACCAGCCTGCCGGCCTGATGAACGGCACCTTTTTGTTCCGCCTCGTTGATAAGCTCCATCGCCTCCGCTTTACTGATACGGCGAGCGATACTCCGTTCGATCAATTGCTTTGCTGCCGGGCCAATCGCCAGGCAAGCCTCCTCAGGAAGATTCATCCGGCAGGGATCGCCATCCATTCTCCTCTGCTGCCTGCAGAAGCAATGTCCAACGGTGATGATTTCGTCATTATCGATTTTCTCAAAAATACTCAATACGCTGTGTGCCGGATACACTTCATTGACAGGTGGTGGAACATCCTCCTTTACATCGATAACCCTGGAATTCGGTGGATTTACCACTGTGATAGAGCGGTGGGGGGCTGTTTCCCGCATAACCTCATTCAAAAGTTCGGGCGGGAATTCCTGGGCGGCGGCGAAATAGTTTGTCAGACGCCGGGAAAACTCCTTTCTGTCGGGAGACTCCGTACCTCTCATCAAATAGAACTCAAACCAGCCGGGGAATATGGACATCAGGTGAAACCGGGGTTCATTGCCAGCGGATTCCGGCTGGAGAACGGTAATATGCCCCTTGTCCAGGAGAGATTCCAGTATTCTCCGGAAATCCTTCCCGGGAAGACCTGTTCTGTCCTCGATCTCTCCACGGGTCCGGTTTCCACCGCCCATTTTCAAAAGGAAGTCCACTTCCTCAGGCTCGAGGGCCGCGTCGATCACATAGGCAAGATCATCAGTAACAATTGTCGGCGTCTCGGACTGCTCATTCATCAGGTTTGCCAGGGAGATGAGCTTATCGCGGTCATTCTTCAATTCCACTTTCGACTCCTTTCAATTGAACCTCAGATATTGCCATAAAAGGGCTATTGATAGAGTATTTATCAGGGCTTACCGAACGCTAAATCCAATCACCTATTTGAGCGTCCCTTCGATATCCTGCGAAGACCTCATAAACCGGCTTGTGAACGGAGGTTCTCTCATCTCCTTCACCGGCTTCGATACGAGCATCAGCGCTCCGGTCGGGCATGTCTTGACACAAAGTCCGCAACCGATGCACCTCTCCAGATTTATCGCCGCGACCTGGTTTTCAGCAATGCTTATGGCTTCCATTGGGCAATGATCCACACATGCTTCACATCCGTTACACAGGTCCGGATTAACTTGAGAGAAATGATTGGATATGACAAAATCAGCGGCGTTGGGAATCATCTTAAGCATCCGGAGGTCACCACAACAATCAGGGCAGCAATTGCATATAGCGCCCGGATCAAGGCTGTCCGCAAACTGGTGTACCAGTCCGGCATTTTCTGCCATCTCCAGAATCTCCAGAGCTTCTTCCTGTGTTATCCGGCGGCCCATCCCCAGATCGGCATAATAATCGGCGTAAAAGCCAAGTAGTAAGCAAACTTCCAGTGGCTGGTTGCAGCCTGTCTCCAACAGGCGTTGCTGCTTGGCTCAGAAGCATTCGGTCACAGCGATCCTGTCCTGGCTGATTATCAGTTCCCGGACATCCTCATACGGTGCGACGGGTCGTGAGACACCGACGGGTGATTTCACCGGTATAGTACGCAAAGGCAACTTGGCCTCCGCATTCGGATCGGGCGGGACATCCGGTATCTTCTCCGCCCACATATATTCCTCATATATCTCCGCCAGTTCCCTGTCCATCCTGTGGACCTGGTGTTCCAGTATACCGTGTGCGAATGGTGCCGCCGCATAGAAGTGATTTTCCCCGTCCACTTTAGGGAACAAAAGACCTTTTTCCGCCATCCGTTTCAGTGTGGAAGCGGATCTTTCAGGATCCTGGCCCGCTCGTTCGGCGATCTGTTCAGCGGTTTCAAGTTTATCGGTGAGGTGAAGATACATCATGGCTTCCTCTTCAGTGAACAGCCTTTTGAGGAACCTGATTTCCACCCCGGTAGTTGTGGCATCGAAGTACGCGCTGTGCCGGCCTATTGCTTTTCTAAGCTGCTGGTAGAGGTCCTCACTCATGATTGCCTCCATTACCGATTTGATCGATCATAATCGTTTCTGGCCTCTTTACGTGTCAACAGGCCGGATTCATGGCATTTTTGATCTGATCTTTGACCCAGTTGACCCAGCTATTTATCCCCTCACCGGTCTTACATGACGTCATTATAACATCGATATCCGGATTCAGCGCCTTAACCCTCTGCTCCAGAGCCCGGATATCAAAATCGAAGCTGGAGACAACATCTGTCTTGTTCACCACGAGCACGTCGCAGACGCTGAACATGAGGGGATATTTCAGTGGTTTATCATCCCCCTCCGGTACGCTTAGAATCATCGCTTTCTTCATCGCTCCCGTATCGAACTCCGCCGGACATACAAGATTGCCCACGTTTTCGATGATGACCAGATCCAGCTTTTCCGGCTCCAACGCGTTGAGGCCCTCCGAAACCATCGTCGCGTCCACGTGACAGAAGCCGCCCGTTCTCAATTGGACGGTCTTCACCCCGCGCTCAGATACTTTCTCTGAGTCTACCATCGAGTCTATGTCCGCTTCTATAACCCCGATACCAAGCTCATCTTTCAGCTCCTCGATGGTCCGCAATATCAGGCTTGTCTTACCGGCCCCGGGTGATGACATCAAATTAAGCATGAAGGTTTTCATTTTGCTTAGTCTCTCTCGCAAATCATCCGCAAGGGCTTCATTGTCGGAGAGTATCCCCTCTTTCACCTCGATAAGCCGTATCTCATCCATATTAACGCCTCCATTAATGATAATTACACAGGGCTCTCATATTATCTCCATGTGATCCACCTGGTATTCCCTTCCGGAGACATATTCGAATTTCGTGCCGTTGCACCCGGGACACACTACGCGTTTTGATTTGCGAAGATCGACGTGAAATTCCTCCGAGCACTCCTTACATCTCACTACCAGTGGTATCCGTTCGATGATTAACTTCGCACCCTCTGCCATGGTACCTTTACTCAGGTAATCGAAATAACGCTGTATCCATTCTTCCTGCAAATCGGATGCCTCGCCAATCTGGAGCGTGACCGAGATAATCCATTTCGCGTTATTGGTATTGGCGTGCCTTACGCACAGGTCGAACAGGCTTTGTATCACCGGTAACTCGTGCAAATTCCCCTCTTTTTCCTCTTTTTTATCCAGCTACCGGCATAACCGATAGTAAAAAAGACTCCGATCAACACTCTGTTTCCCCAATTCAAGGGGAATTTTCAAGCCGGAAGCCACCCCCGGACCCCGGGAGTCACCACTTGCTCAAGGAGATTGCTGTGTTATTAAACCACTATACCATGTATGGTATCCAGGCTGAAGGGCAAATCAAAAGCTGTAACTCTATCCGTGTGGGGGAAGGGTTTTGTCCCGAGCCATGGAAAACGGACCATTTCGATTAATCGACCACCCGCGGGGTGAACGACTTTGTAATTGAAACGCTGTTTTCGAGGATAGATACTACCTTGCAAAAAATGTTTTTACGTGGTACAAAATAGTTACGCAATCTTGGAGAAGGGAATGGGAGGCATAACAATCTTTGCTCCCGATACTTCCACCTGGAGAAGGGAAGAGGGGTATCGTTGTCATCCAGAATACAAAGTAATTTAAAAAGGAGGGAAACAACATGAGACTGCCATTCAAGCTGGGCATCATCTTCCTGCTGGCAACCATGCTCATCTCGCTGCCCCTGATGGCCGCCTGCGGTGGGGATGATGAAACGCCGA
>JAWOBX010000081.1:0-14316 GCA_046484125.1 Dehalococcoidia bacterium
AGAGACACGTGTATGGATGGAGAAAGTTCCTCCGCGATAAAACGCAGACATGCCATGCTGTTTTCGATATGGCCAGGCAGGATCAAATGCCTGATTATAAGACCGGATTCCGCTACCCCGTCTCCATCCAGCTTCAGGTTTGACCCCTTTTGGCGAAACATCTCTTTGAGTGCAGAGGAAACTACCTCCGGGTAATCCGGCGCACCTGAATAACGCGCAGCAAGATCGGAACTCATGTACTTCAGGTCAGCCAGATAGACATCGATCATTCCATCGAGTGATTCAAGAGTCTCAGCTTTGTCGTAGGAACTGGTATTGTAAACGTAATATGGTTTTCTACCCCTTCTATCCAGCTCGTCTATAATCGCTTTCATTTGCGGTATACAATGTGAAGGGGAGACGAATCCAACTCCACTTACACCATTTTCAAGTAATTCCTCGACTCGCCTGATAACCTCATCAAATATCATCTGTTTCGCTACGCGGTCGTTTCGGCTTATCTGGTAATTCTGGCAGTATATGCACTGCATATTACAATGGGCAAAGAAGATGTTACAAATCCCTATATCACCCGAAATAACCGGCTCCTCACCCTGGTGAGCGACGATAGATGCAACCGGTAATTCCGCGCCCGTATTACAATACCCCGGCCTGCCTGTATTCCTGTTGGCATGGCAGTTTCTGGGACATGAAGTACAGTCCCCTAAAGGGTCGAGCATTGTTTTAGTGTTTGAGGGCGCCATTTGCTTGTAAGATGTCGTCGCGAACCCGGAGTATCAGCTATTTACGCGAATTAAGGGGGTGAAAAGAGCATTGCGGAACACTTGAATAGAAGTGTTTGGGACTCACACTAGTATTCCCTTCCAACCATGAATTCGGCGATTGAGGTGAAGTTCTGCACAGCTGATGGAGCCAGTTCAGCTTCATTGAGTTCCCTCAGGGCATCACCAGTATACCGCCGGACGATATCATTCGCATACTGCCGGGCGCCGGCATTCTCAAGAGCCTGTAATATAGCTGGTATATTACCCGGTTTGATTTCATCCAGAGAGTAAGTAGAGTGAAGTGTTTCCCGGCTGTCTCCTCCAGCCTTCTGCAGGCTATAAATGACAGGCAGAGTTTTCTTCTTTCTAAGAATGTCGCTGGCTGTTGATTTGCCGGTCCTGCTATCCTCACCCCAGATACCTAAAAAATCATCCCGTACCTGGAACGCCATGCCAAGATTGCGTCCGAAATTCGCCAGGTTATTTATCGTCGTTTCATTTTCCGTACCCAGCAGGGCGCCAACTTTTAATGAACACTCGAATAGAGCCGCGGTCTTCCCGTCAATCATTCTGAGATAGTCATCGACTTCTATATCCATTCTGTCCTCGAAGGATATATCCAGATACTGTCCCTCACACAACCTAAGACATGCTTGATCCACCGTCCTTGCAGCGCGGAGCGTAGTACCGGCCTCGATGCCTGTTTTCTCCAGACCCAGCATTGCCAGTCTTGAGAGCACGTGCATGGCATCCCCGGCGTTTATTGCCTGCGGCATATTCCAGACATACCATACCGTAGGTATGCCCCTGCGTTCCCGGTCGCCGTCTTCAATGTCATCATGAATCAGAGTAAAGTTGTGAAGCAGTTCAATCCCCGCAGCCGCAGGAAGCGCCTTTCGCCAGTCACCGCCAACCGCCTCACACGCCAGCAGGCACAAGCCGGGCCGTAACATTTTCCCACCGTTGCTCATTCGTGCCTGCCCATCCGCATCAACCCAGCCAAGATGATAACGTATCATGCTGTAAAGAGGTAGAGTGGAATCCCCGACCATGGCTACAAGTGTATCGTTAAGGTCCGGCTGGTATCTCGAAGAAAGCTCCGCTGGATTCATAACATCATTTCTCACGTGCATGCATTTTTTCAAGGCGTCTGGCGTGTCTCCCCCCCTCAAATTCAGAGCCGAGGAAAACGTTTACAACCTCTCCGGCCACCCCCATCCCGATCACCCTCTCTCCCATGCAGAGAATATTAGCGTCGTTATGCCGCCGTGCCGCCATAGCACTGAAGGTTTCATGACAAAGAGCCGCTCTTATCCCCGGAACTTTATTGGCTACTATACTCATTCCGATTCCGGACCCGCATATGAGGATGCCTCTCTCAAATTTTCCATTAGTTACGGCATCAGCGACCGCAAACGCGTAATCCGGGTAATCGACCGAGTTGGTATCATGGCAGCCAAAATCTTCGAATGAGTGACCGAGTTCAGCCACGATTTCCTTTACCGCCTCCTTCAGGTTGAATCCCGCATGGTCACTTCCGATAGCAATCAGCATAACCGACCTCCTGCATGTGTTGGTAGTCTACCATATCGCCGGCCGTTGTTGGAAGGTGGCCTCTCCATGCCCGGCGTTACATACGTCTCAGGGAAGGCCTCACCATGGCCATGATCAGCGTGAACACAATGAGAATCGCTCCCCCGGCCCCCACCACCAGAGGAGCTCCCACAGCCTCGATAGCCGCCCCAGCCGGCAAAACCGCCATTGGGAAAAAGGCTATACTCATCATATAGAGGCTCATCACCCGTCCTCTCATCCTGTCCTCGGTGTTCAGCAAAAGGAGCGAGTTATTTATAGCCAGATAGCTCGCATTCCCTATTCCCACTCCCAGTAGAAAAACCAGGGCGAGACCGAAGTTACTGGCGATGGCGAACAGCACCAGGAAAAAGCCAAATACCACTGACGCGCCGAGTAGTAGAAGCCCCTTTCTTCTCCACTCACTCAAAGACGCCACTATAATCGAACCGATCACTGCCCCTGTTCCGGCCGCGGCCATCAGATAACCCAGACCGGAAGCCCCGAGATCATGTACATCCGAGGCAAACACGGGTAGAATCATCATATAGGGCATGCCAAAGAGTATCGGCACAATGGCCATTACCAGCAAAGAAAGAACCGGGGGAGTGCGGCGCGCGTATCGCAACCCTTCGACGACGTCTCTTCCTACGGTAGTTGGAGGCCCCGATAGCTCGGGGGATATGGACCGTACGAATAACATTAACATCCCTGAAATTGCCGCGAGCAGGAACATTATAAAATAAACCCCTTCAATTCCCAGAAAACCGATCAATATACCTCCCAGAGCCGGAGCGACAACCCTGTTTATGTTCTGGGAACCGGAATTAAGGGCCACCGCGTTCATAACCTGGCGCTCTTCAACAAGCCTTGGAACGATAGCCTGCCGGCTTGGTATATTGAACGATAGCATTAGTCCTGTGACAACGGCGGCCCCGATCAAATGCCAGACGGCAACAGCGTCAAGCAGTAACAGAATGGCGATGGCAAGAAGAACGATTCCCATGACGGACTGGCTTGCGATGATCAGGTTGCGTTTATCCATCCTGTCAGCGACCGCTCCGCCAAACGGTGAAAGCAGGAACATCGGAAGACCGGCCGCGAAGCTAACCCAGCCCAGATCCACGGCTGAATTGGTTAGGTCATAGACCAGCCACCCGCGGGCGAATATGTTCATCTGCATGACGGCGGCCGCGGCGGTTGAGCTCAACCAATACCAGCGGTATTCACTATTTTCAAGGGAACTGAAGGTAGCCCGCCAGCCCCTGTTTGATATCAATCCGCGTTCACTCCCGTAATGATAATCTGCAGACCGCCTCGATCAGGCCTGTGGGTATTGACCCTTCCCTCAGGATAACCGGATTCTGCCCGGTTACATCCACAACCGTCGATTCAATCCCCCCCGGACACCTCCCCCCATCGAGTATGAAATCTATGTCGCCTCCCAACTGCCGTCGAGCCTCCTCGGCGGTGGTAGCACTAGGTAAGCCGGAAAAGTTAGCGCTGGTTCCGATCAACGGCATGCCTGTTTCACGAATCAATCTGATAGTCAACGGATGGTCCGGTACACGTACAGCTACTGTATTCCCCCCGGACGTTACCCAGCCAGGAATAAAAGTTGACTTTTCAACAACCATAGTCAGCCCTCCGGGCCAGAAATGCTCGGCAAGAATCCAGGCAACATCCGGGATGGCACTCGATACCCTGAACAGCTCGAGCGCATCGGCGAGAAGAATGGAAAGAGGTTGATCGATAGGACGTTTCTTGATTCGGTATATACGCTCTACCGCGGTTCTGTTTTCCGCGTCAGCGCCCAGCCCGTAGACCGTATCCGTCGGATAAACGATAACGCCTCCCTCATTTACTACGGACACAGCCGTTTCGAGGTTACATTCCATCAGGTCCCCATAAGACAGCGGTTGAAGGTATGAATCATTCACCCTGGCTCAAGAGCGGCAGGTACCTGCTTATCGTATATTTAAAGCTCTTGCATACCTTGACTCCAGTATAGCATGATGATAAGCTTGATTCATATTTAGAGGTAATGTATGCCCGCACGTCAGAGGCCAAAAGCTGCTGAGGAGTCGGCAGTAGTTCTCGACTTCGGCTCGCAATATAGCTGGCTGATCGCCCGCCGCGTGAGAGAATGCGGAGTATATTCCGAGGTCGTCCCTCATAACATCTCCTGGAAAAAGGTGGCCGGATTAAACCCCAAGTGCTTCATTCTATCCGGCGGTCCCGCAGGCGTCTATGAAGAAGACTCACCACTGGCGCCGAACTTCGTTTATGAGAGCGGGCTCCCGGTGCTTGGCATATGTTACGGCATGCACGCCATGACCTATCAACTCGGCGGTCAGGTCGCTCCGGCTGAGAAAAGGGAATACGGCCTCTCCGTTCTATACAAAAATCAGGCGGATATCCCCCTTTTCGATGGTCTGGAAGATGCGATGCCGGTATGGATGAGTCATGGAGACTGGATACTTGAATTACCTCCCGGTTTCAGCACAATCGCTTACACTGAAAACGCCCCCATAGCGGCTATCGCCAACGATCAGAACATGATCGGCATTCAATTCCATCCGGAGGTGGTACATACCCCTCAGGGCAAGGAGATTCTCTCCAATTTTCTCTTTAAAATATGCAATTTCAAAGGGACCTGGACGCCTCAAAACTTCGCCAGGCAGCAAATCGAACGGATTCGCAGGAAGGTGGGTAAGGGTAAGGTGATATGCGCGCTTTCGGGGGGAGTGGATTCTACGGTTGTGGCTACCCTTTTGCATAAGGCCATAGGTGACCAACTCACGGCCATCTACGTCAATAACGGATTGATGAGAAGGGAGGAAATTGAACGTACCATCCGTACCTTCAAGAAAAACCTCAAACTCAATGGAATCTATGTGGACGCCACCGATAGATTCCTGCAACGCCTTCAAGGGGTCGTCGACCCCGAGGAGAAGCGGCGGATCATAGGCAATGAATTCATTAAGGTGTTCGAGGAGGAAGCCAGTAAGATCGGTAAGGTGGATTTCCTTGCTCAGGGCACCCTCTACCCGGATGTTATAGAAAGCACAGCCACGGTGAGCCGTCAGTCATCTACCATCAAGACCCATCACAATGTAGGCGGACTGCCGGACGTAATGAATCTCAAGCTTATCGAGCCCCTTCGATACCTCTTCAAGGATGAGGTGCGAGAGGTAGGGACAGCACTGGGCCTTCCTGAGGAAATGGTCTGGAGACAGCCGTTCCCGGGTCCGGGTCTGGCCATTCGTATCATAGGTGAAGTTAACCGTGATCGTCTGGAGATACTCCGTGCCGCCGACTGGATAGTCATGCAGGAGATCAAGCGCGCCAAACTGTATCGACAACTATGGCAGAGCTTCGCGGTTTTAACCCCGCTTAAAAGCGTCGGTGTAATGGGGGACTATCGAACCTATAATCACGTCGTCGCGATAAGGGCCGTCACCTCTGAAGACGCGATGACGGCTGATTGGGCCAGGCTTCCCTACGACCTGCTGGGCCACATCTCAAACCGAATCGTCAACGAGGTCGAAGGTGTCAATCGCGTCGTTTATGATATCTCCTCAAAACCACCGGCTACAATAGAGTGGGAATAGAGTAAAAAATATAAGCAGGCCATTGTTTTGAAATTACCATATGGGAGAAATGGAATGATGAAGAAAGGTCTCATGGTTACCGGGCTGGCGATAATTGCCGCAGCATTGCTATTAGCTGGTTGCGGTAATGAAGATAACGGAGGTGGTGCCGATATAAGCCAGCAGGACTTGGTCGACAATATCATCTCCGCTGAAGAGGGGATCCAGAGAGGCAAATTCAACCTGCAGATGGGGATGGATGTTAATAGTTCGGGCGAAGGGGAGACTGTCAAAGTAGACATGACAGTTGATGGTGACGGTGTTATTGACAACGTAAACCGGAAAATGCGGATGACTATGAACATGGATATGGAAATGAAGATGCTGGGCATGGATATGGACCAGGAATATGAAATGGAGATGTACTCCATAGGAAACACGATGTATATGAAAACCAGTGAAATGATGGGTATGCCGGAACAATGGATCAAATCAGAAGTACCGGAGGACTACTGGCAATCAGAGGATATGATAGCCCAGCAAACGGAACTGCTGAAGGAGGCCAACCTAAACATATCCGACGGTGGCAAGGTAAACGGCAGGGCCTGTTACAAAGTGGAAGTGGTTCCGGATCTGGAAACCCTCTACGAAACCATGATGCAGCAGCCGGGAATGGGTGGAAGCGCTATTGATGATCTCCCTGAGGGCATGGATATCTCAGATGTTATCGAAATGATCGACGGTATGAAGGTGGTTCAATGGTACGATAAAGATACCTTCTTCCTGATGAAGGCGGATATGGAGATGAGCATGTCAATGAGCGGGGATGATATGGGCATGATTGGTGCCGAGGGCGATATGGAGATGAACATAGCCATGACCGTAAATTTCAGCGATTACAATAAACCCGTTACAATCGAACTGCCCTCGGAGGCTGCGGAAGCAATAGATGTGAATGATATGTATGACAACGGCCAGGGTATAGAGTTTTAACCAGCGGTCTCATTTCATACTTTATTATACACGAATGTTATGAATGTACTGGTCATCGGTAATGGAGCCAGGGAACATACCCTGGTATGGAAGATATCCCAGAGTTATAGATGTGAGAAGCTCTTTGCCGCGCCCGGTAATGCCGGTACCGCGCTGATCGCGGCTAACCTCGATATACCTTCAACCGACCTGGCGGCAATGGTCAGGGCTGCCAAAGACAATGAAATAGACCTCGTTATAATCGGACCGGAAGCACCCCTGACCGAGGGTCTGGCGGATGAACTTTCTGCCAGTGGCATACCTGTCTTTGGTCCGAGTAAAGGAGCCTCACAAATCGAGGGGAGCAAGGTATTTGCCAAAGAACTGATGTTCAAATACGGCATTCCATGCGCCAATAGCGCCACATTCTCCTCATTCGAGAAAGCCCGTAACTATGTTAAGAATCACCCTGTGCCACTGGTCATAAAGGCCGATGGGCTGGCGGCTGGTAAAGGTGTCATAATCGCCTCTTCACAGTCAGAGGCAATCGACGCCCTGGACAGGGTTATGCGGAAAAGGGAATTCGGGAACGCGGGTGACAGAGTCCTTGTAGAGGAGTGTTTAACCGGCAGGGAGGCAAGCCTGCTTGCCTTCGCGGATGGCGAATCGGTAAGTCCAATGATACCGGCCTGCGATTACAAGCGCGCGTTTGACGGAGATAAAGGGCTAAATACAGGCGGTATGGGATGCTATGCCCCTTCGGAATTCCTGACAGACGAAATGCGAGATTCAATTGTGGATACAGTGATAGAACGGGCGGTAAAAGCTATGGCGAATGAGGGCTATCCTTACAAAGGGGTGCTCTACGCCGGACTGATGATCACTGAGAATGGTCCGAAAGTACTCGAGTTCAACGCGCGCCTCGGCGATCCGGAGACACAGGTAATCCTGCCACTGCTCAAAACGGATATCGTCGAGATTGCGGAGGCGGTGATAAACGGAAATCTATCTCAAGTCAATATCGAATGGAGCGACGAAGCATGCGCCGGAGTCGTCCTTGCCTCGGAAGGCTACCCTGAAAGCTATCGGAAGGGATTCCCGATTTCAGGCCTGAACGATCTCGATCAGGATATCATGGTTTTCCATGCCGGGACCAGTTTGAACCAGGATGGCCGCATCGTAACGTCGGGCGGGCGTGTGATCACCGTTGCCGCAAAAGGCGCAACCCTCATTGGGGCTAGAGAAAAGGTTTATAGTAACGTCTCACGGATAGATTTCGATGGTTGCTGGTACCGCCGCGACATCGCCATGATATAAAGCCGAATACAGGAGCAATGCTATGACACTAGTGGGCATCATAATGGGATCTAAATCGGATCAAGAGCAAATGCAACCGGCCATCGATATACTGAATGAACTTGGCATTGAGAGTGAAGTCAATGTCATCTCCGCCCACCGTACGCCGGATAAAGCACGTGAATACGCTCAATCCGCCCGCGAACGCGGTATCGAGGTGCTTATCGCCGGCGCCGGACTGGCAGCACACCTTCCCGGAGTACTGGCCAGTTGGACCACACTTCCGGTGATAGGGGTGCCGCTCGCCTCCGGCAATCTTAAAGGAATGGATTCGCTTCTGTCTATAGTGCAGATGCCGCCCGGAATACCCGTGGCCTGTGTAACAATCGGCTCACCGGGCGCCAAGAACGCAGCCTGCCTGGCGGCGCAGATTCTCGGACTCAAATACGAGCACATAAGAACGGCTTACGAAAAATACCGCGAAGGGCTGGCGAAAGGGTGACTTCATGATCGAGCGATACTCCCGGCCTGAGATGAAGAGAATCTGGTCGGATGAAAACAAATTCGCCAAGTGGCTCGAGGTCGAGATCGCTGCCTGTGAAGCGTGGGCAGAGATAGGTGTCATCCCAGCGGATTCCGTTCCAAAAATAAGGAAGGCGAAATGCGATATCGAGCGCATGAACAGGATCCTGGAAGTTACCCATCACGACGTAACCGCTTTTCTCAAAGCTGTCTCAGAGAGCCTTGGCGACGAGTCACGATTCATTCATCTGGGCATGACATCATCAGACGTGATTGACACGGCTACCAGCCTGCAACTTGTTGAAGCATCCAATATACTCCAGACCGGCCTTAACAATCTCACGGAATCCGTTCGCGATAAGGCGCTTAAATACAAAAACACCATAATGATGGGGAGAACCCACGGCGTCCATGCGGAACCAATTACATTTGGCCTCAAGATGGCGCTATGGCACGAGGAATTGAAGCGGCATCAGTCAAGGCTTGCGGAGGCCAAACGTAACATCTCTGTTGGTAAAATCTCCGGCGCGGTGGGAAGCCACGCAACTGTTCCACTCGAAGTTGAAGAGATAACCTGCAAGAACTTGGGACTCGATGTGGCAAAGGTATCCAGCCAGATCATACAGCGGGATCGGCACGCTCAGTACGTAACCACACTTGCCCTCATCGCGGGCTCACTGGAAAAATTCGCCACCGAGATACGCGCCCTTCAGCGCACCGAAATTCTGGAGGCCGAGGAGCCCTTCGAAGAAGGTCAAACAGGGTCTTCTGCTATGCCGCATAAGCGAAATCCAGAGCTGTGCGAGCGTGTCTGTGGCCTGGCAAGGCTTATGAGGGGCCATGCTTTGACCTCAATGGAGAATATAGCCCTCTGGCATGAAAGGGATATAAGCCACTCTTCCAATGAGCGCATCATTCTACCCGACCAGACCATCATACTGGACTACTTGTTTTCAATTTTTACCTATGTGGTGAAAGACCTGAATGTGTACCCGGAGAATATGCTTAAGAACCTGGAAAATACCCGTGGCCTGATTTTTTCCCAGAAAGTACTAACAGCGCTGATTGAATATAAGGAAATGAGCAGGCAACAGGCATATGAAATAGTCCAGCGTAATGCGATGAATGCGTGGAAGAGCGGTAAAGATTTCTTCGATATGCTGGAAAGCGACACTGAGGTTACGCTCTCACACGATGAACTGTTATCCATTTTCGATTATAATTCATACTTGAAAAATATTGATGCTATCTTCCGAAGGCTTGAACTGTAATATCCTCTCTGACCGCTTATGGTACACCGGCATGGATTCCAACTTTCTTCTTCCCGCATGCTTACAACACTGGTAACCCTTGCCTGTGCCGGTGTTTACTGATAGAAAGAAATATGAGTGGAAATTGACTGGAATTTACAGAGATGACAGTCCGGCTGAAAGAGAAAATTGCGTGAACCTGCCTCAAATATAGAAGGCGTTATATTGGCGAGGGAAAACGAAATGGAGGGTTATATGGAGCCATTGTTCGAGACTAATCTTACAAACCTGATACACAGGGGTAAAGTAAGGGACACTTACGAGCTAACCCCCTCCGAGCTCCTGCTCGTGGCCACTGATAGGGTGTCCGCCTTCGACGTTGTACTCCCCAACGGCATTCCCAAAAAGGGGCAGGTTCTGTGCCGGCTGTCCGCTTTCTGGTTTGAGAAAACCAGGCACCTCATTCCGAATCACATGATCGCTTTAATAGATGATATCAGCACCCTGGACCATTATCGAAAACAGGATGGGGGCATTGATTTCCCCGAATATCTCGAGGGTCGCTCCATGCTGGTACGTAAAGCGGACCGAATTGACATCGAATGCGTTGTCAGGGGTTACCTGTCAGGGTCCGCGTGGTCCGAGTACCGGCAGCGCGGAACGGTCTCTGGTGAAGTAATGCCGGATAACCTGGTGGAAAGCGACAAGCTGGCAGAGCCGCTTTTTACGCCTACGACCAAGTCTGAAACAGGGCATGACGAGCCAATCACTATAAAGCAAATGAGTGATATGATCGGCGAAGAACTTACGAGGGATATCCAGGAAAAAACCATTGAGATATACAGGTATGCCGAAAAATACGCCCGGTCAAGAGGTATAATAATAGCCGATACCAAGATGGAGTACGGCTTCATCGATGGCAAGCTTTCCCTGATAGACGAGCTGCTTACCCCCGATTCAAGCCGGTTCTGGGATATGTCGAGGTACCATCCGGGCGGTCCCCAACCCAGTTTTGATAAACAGCCTCTCAGAGACTGGCTCTCAGAATCAGGATGGAATAAGGAGCCCCCTCCCCCCGAACTGCCCCCCCATGTCGTGGAACATACCAGTACGAGGTACTGTGATGCCTATCTTAGATTGACGGGGGAGACCATCTAGTGCGCTGTCCCTAACGCTTCTATACAATCGTTCCGCAACGCTCTTTTCACCGCATTGCTTCACTAAAAAAGATGGCCCACCGGTAACGCACTCGGGGTTGCGAGTGCGTTACCGGTGGGCCATCGTCGGGCGGGTGGTGGGGATAAGGCTCCAGTATTCGCGTACAATTACTATCAGCGAAAGTCTGGTTATTTACAGGACTTTCACTCATATCAATTGTAGGTAGTATTCAGCTTTTTGATTGAAGCACGGAATAATAAATCTCATAAAATGGGTGCTAATCTAACGAACCCTTGGTGCTGGGTACCTGCCCACCGATTCTCTCATCCTCTCTGGTAGCGTCATCCAGAGCCCTGGCCAGCGCTTTAAAGAGAGACTCCGCCTTATGGTGGTCATTTTCACCGGCCAGCAGCCTGGCATGCAGGTTAAATCTCCCCTCTATAGCAATCACACTGAATAAATGTTTTATCAGATCCGTAGGCAGATCGTTGATATATTCCTTCTCAAATGTAGCCTCAACGCCCGCGTGCCCCCGGCCGGAAAGGTCCACAGCCACCAGTCCAAGCGCCTCGTCCATAGGCACAATAGCATGGCCCATCCTCACGATACCTTCACGTTCACCCAGGGCCTCCCGGACGGCCTGTCCCAGTACCAGTCCCACATCCTCCACCGTATGATGCTCATCAACATGCAGGTCACCCCTGGCGTCCAGATGGATATCAAACCTTCCATGCCTGGCGATCTGTTCTATCATGTGGTTTAACATTCCAATACCCGTTTCTATTTGACAATCACCCGTGCCATCAATGTTCAACTCTATTGTAATGGCAGTCTCTTTTGTCTCTCTCTTGATCGTGGCCATCCTCTTTTTTTCGCCCATTCTTTACCCCCAGTTTTGAACACCGAAAACGACGTTCCAAGTATAACCGACCGGACGTTAGTTTGCCATACCTGTACACAGGTTCCTGGCGAAATACCTCCCTTTCCCGATTCGGCTTAAAGCTGTATACTATTGATTAAGTTCACACGTATGGCAGAAACATGTCACTTAACTGGTTCAGGCAATGGGAAAACATCTCCGCGCTCGCAATAGCTGCAATCTTACTTACACTGCATCTGGTAATTATTAACCAGGTCAGCTCACAGATCCTCGACGAACAACATTATATCCCGGAAGCCAACGCGATCCTCGAAGGCGAGGAGATCGATAACCCCGAACATCCTCCGCTCGCCAAGCTTATACTGGCCGGGAGCATCAAGGTCTTTGGGGACAATTCAGTCGGCTGGCGAATAACACCTATACTCTTCGGTGTTGCCGGGATAATCCTCTTCTACCTCATTTGTCAAAAGCTCACCACCCGGAAGTGGATACCACTGCTCGCCACCTCGCTATTCGCCTTCGAAAACATGACTTTCGTTATGTCCAGCGTTGCGATGCTGGATGTATTCAGCTTCACTTTCATGCTTGCAGGTTTTTTGTTGTACCTCCACAACAAATACATTCCGTCAGGCATAGCAATTGCATTGAGCGCATTGGCTAAACTCAGCGGTGCCTTCGCCGGGGGAATAATTCTGCTTCACTGGCTCTTAGTCAGGAGAAGGCCGAAGACTGATGGACTAAGGTTTTTAATCGCGGCACCGGTTGCCTTTCTGGCACTGATGCCTTTATTCGACTACCTGGCAATGGGTGAGCTTTTGTATCCCTGGGACCGGATCGACTTTATGATCTCCACGCACTCAACCCTTACTTTCGAATCAGTAGATCATCCGGCGCTCGCCTACCCATGGGAATGGTTGTTCTACCCGGACCCCATGTGGTTCTGGTACCATCCCACCTACCAGGCTAATGTCAACTGGACACTATGGGCGCTGACAATCCCGTTGCTGGCATACGGTGTTTACGAGGCGGTGAAGAGATTGAATTCGCTTTGTATATTCGCTCTATCCTGGATGGCGGGAACCTGGCTTATATGGATACCCATCGTTCTCATTACAGACAGGGTCATGTTCAAGTTTTACTACTAT
The DNA here is from genome assembly GCA_046484125.1 of Dehalococcoidia bacterium. Classification (GTDB taxonomy): domain Bacteria; phylum Chloroflexota; class Dehalococcoidia; order SZUA-161; family SpSt-899; genus JBGLNL01. Next base: position 13,153 of record JAWOBX010000081.1, read on the forward strand.
CCGTCGGTTGGAGCACTCTATCTTATTCTGGCACTGGGGATTCACCGCCTTCTCACCAACACCTCCCGCCTCGATGACTCGGTGCTTCAATGGTCAGTAAGAGCTATAATAACAGCATTACTTCTGGGGCACCTGGTGGCCTTTGTGATTATGTCACCATATTGCAACTGGCCTCCGGCAAGCTATTAGAGCTGGTGTAACGTCCCGTAAATATTCAGACTTTCGGTGATAATAATTGTATGCAAATACTGGAGCCTTATCCCCATCACCCGCCCGACGCTGGCCCACCGGTAACGCACTCGCAACCGCGAGTGCGTTACCGGTGGGCCAGCTTTTTTAGTGAAGCAATGCGGTGAAAAGAGTATTGCTTCAACATTTGTATAGAAGGGTTAGGGACAGTACATTATTTGGCAACGAGGTAAATGTTTTAAGATTTATCCGGTTTTATGAATATGTATTCCCCGGTAGATTTATGGTAATATGTGGAACCATATTCGACTAACCTGCTATGGATAATTTTTCTGATACCGTGCACAACGATGTTGCTGGATATGCCGTTCTCCGACAGTATCTCCCTGGTATCCTTACAAACCGAATCGGTGTATACTCTAGCCGCGTTGGAGGACCCCGGTACAAACTTGAATTCTATCCATATCTTGTACAAATCATCATCGACATCAATTCTTTCTATGCCGAATGAGTCTCCCGCAAGGTTGTTGATAGAGTCCCGGACCTCCTTCGGGACCTCATCCTCAAACAACCCGAGGTTCATTATGACAGCGGCCGCAATTCCAACAATGATGAAAAGTATCAGCAGTTTGTATCTTATTCTCATTCCGTTTTCTCCTCAGGTACATTTCAGTTGTATTATAAAACAGTTTGTCAAATATGCAAAATGCTCCTGAAGCTTTAAAACAGTACTGACGGATAACCGGAGAAATGCGGTTCCCGGGTTGATCCAAGAGATAAGTAAAACCCAAGTTCTACAGTTTAGATTTTGGCTTAGCTTTGGAGGAAATCGGCTTTAGCTATGAATTTCAAATTTTGGAGTACAAATGTAGTGCCTAATTATGGTGGTTACGCAGCTTTACAAATGCGTTTGTCTGTGGTATTATCAGTAGTGGATAATCAGGAGGCAGGCGCATGTTCGTCCGGGCAAAAGGG
>JAWOBX010000085.1:0-28966 GCA_046484125.1 Dehalococcoidia bacterium
CTCGGAGAGGGCGGTTTCGCGGAGATGGCCTCCATCGCCCGGGAGTTCAACCTCCATCTGGTGGGCTCCATTCTGGAGCGTCACCAGGAGGGTGTCTCAAAAGCGCCTGGAATGATCAGCCGGGTCCCTGCCAAATGGATAATCCTCCCGCTGCTTGTCGCAGTCGTGCTGGTATGGACTGCTGCTATTACCGTCTCAGACAGCCGGCTACATATAAATGTGCTCGATGTCGGTCAGGGCGATTCAATCCTGGTTCAAAAGAAGAACCAGCAGATTCTGATTGACGATGGGCCAGATTCGCTGAAACTGATGGAACAGCTCGGGGATAAGCTTCCATTCTGGGACCGTAGCATCGAACTGGTGGTATTGACTCACCCGGACGCAGACCATATTACCGGATTGATAGAGGTGCTCGAGCGTTACAATGTCGAACGCGTCCTCACCAGCGGATATGAAGCCGATACCGCCCTGTATAGAGAGTGGCGCAAACTGATCGACCGGAAAGAGGTGGAAAGGATAATCGCTTGTGCGGGACAGGAAGTTGTCATGGGTGAAAACATTTCTCTGGAAGTGCTTCTTCCACTCCAGTCATGGGAAAATGTCCGGTTCACAGATCCAAATAACAACTCGGTGGTTTTACGATTGGAATACGGTAAATTCAGCATGCTGCTCGCCGGCGACATCGAAGCGGAAGCCGAAGAATTGCTTCTCAGGGAAGACGTCCGGCTGCGGAGCGTGATCCTCAAAGCCCCACACCATGGAGCGAATACATCTACATCCCCCGATTTTCTGAGGAATGTGGAGCCGCTTTTTGCCGCTGTATCGGCAGGGGCGGACAACCGGTTCGGTCATCCGGCTGAAGACGTGATGAATAGACTGGGAGACACCGTTGGAGATGACCGTCTTTTCGTTACGACAGAGGATGGCACGATCCATTTTATTACTGACGGTGATAAGTTATGCGTTGAAACTGATTAGCCGGTTTCAAGTATAACGAAATTCGCCTCGCGGTTTCTGGTGATCTTAAAATCAAGAAACAACTCCTCTCCCGCCCTAGAAGTGTCCTGAGCGCGACATCCAGAACTTGTCTTTCATGGGAGTGGAAGCAGCTTCGCGAGAGGATGGCCGCGGCGCGTCAGGATCAATCGCCGTTTTCCGGATCAAGGTCTTCAACGATACCGCGTTATGTGAAATACTAGTGTACCGTCCCGTAAATAACCGGACCTGGATTATCTGAAAATATCAATTATATAAACTTGCTACATTTCCCGCCCGCCACCCTGTGTTGTTACTCGGTGAGCGAACTCGGATTCCGAGTTCGCTCACCGAGTAACAAACCCTTCCAGTGAAGCAATGAGTTAAAAAGAACATTGCGAAACATTTGCATAGAAGCTTTAGGGACGGTACACTAATGAATGAGAGGGGTCATTCCGGTAAAAGGATCACCCTATGAAATGGCATGAAACACTCATAAGATGCGGCCGGGTTATGGTGGAAGAGGGATTGACATGGGGGCGCAGCGGCAATATCAGCTTAGTAACCGGAGAAAACCGATTCCTGATTACCGGCGGGGGTGCCGAGTTAGGGAGCTTGCAGGAGGATGACCTTATCCGGTGCGAGATAGACAGTGACGGCTTCGATGGATCCAGACCACCTTCCATGGAAACTCAATTGCACCGGAACATATATCGAGCCTGTGTCAACGCAAAGGCTGTGATTCACTCCCAGCCCGTCTATTCCACCATATTCGCCTGTTCCGACCTGGAAATTCGCAGCGATTTCTTACCCGAGGCAATGGCTTATCTGGAAAGAGTCGAAAGGGTGCCTTACTTTCACGCAGGTAGCCAAGATCTGGCCGAGGCAACAGCCGGCAAAGCGTCCCTCAGCCGCGTCCTGCTGCTCAACAATCACGGGGTGGTATGCCGGGGTGAATCACTGGATGAGGCGCTCCTGCTGACCCGAACTCTTGAATTCTGTTGTCGCCTGATCATCACCTCTCGAGGCGGCGGTATAGAGTTTAACTATCTCGGTGACAAACTCATGGATGAATTCAGAGCCCACCTGCGAGATATCGGGCGATAGAAAAGCTGGGAAGTGCTGGATTCATACTGTAGATTCACCCGCCTTTACATCTCGATATAACCCGGAATACTGGAGGGATTGAACATTGAGGCCTATTACATCCAGAGTAGTTTTGCTTCTGACCGTTCTGATACTGGGAATTGGGGGGGCCTGCGTTTCAGGATCCGGTGAGGACGATGAGATAAAAGTACCATCCAGTCCGGATGTATCTGAAGTCAAAGGGTCCTATGAAGATGCTATGTATGGCTTCTCAATCCGCTACCCCATGGAATGGTCCACACAGGAGGGAGGCCCCGGAATACCGGCCTTCACTGCACGCAGCTCGGGAGGAAGCTGTGCGGTCCAGGTATTCGTCGAGACGCTGTCGGAAACATTGAACCTGGAGGATTACTCCGACAGTGTTATCCAGACTATCAGAGAGAAACTGACTGATTACCGCATAATCTCAGAAGGCAAAGTCGAGCTCGGAACCGGAATCGGTTACGAATACGCGTTCTCCGGTGTTGAAGCGGGTAACGCCCTCGAATCCAGACTGATATGCCTTGTGCGTGAAAACCGGGGTTATATAGTTATGGCAGCATGCGAGAAGGGAATCTACAGCCTGGTTGAAGATACCGTAGAAAATATCGTTTACAGCTTCAGGCTACAGGAACCTTTCTCCCTGGCTGATATAGATCGCGACAGCACCCTGGTGCTGTATGGTACAGAGCCCATTACCATGGACCCTGCTCTGGTTATGGATACCGAGTCTGCCGCCTATGTGATTGAGGTATTCAGCGGCCTGGTAACCCTGAATCGGGAACTTGAGGTAGTACCGGACATAGCCGAGACCTGGGATATCAGTGAGGACGGCACGGTTTACACCTTCCACTTGAGGAAAGACGCCGGATTCCATGATGGAAAGAGTGTCACAGCACACGATTTTAAATACTCGATCGAGAGAGCCTGCGATCCCGGCCTGGGCTCACGTACAGCACCGGATTACCTGGGCGATATTGTTGGAGTGAAAGAGAAGCTGTCCGGAGAAGCCGATGAGGTAACCGGAGTCAGGGTACTGGATGAAGATACACTCCAGATCACAATAGATGCTCCCAAGGTTCACTTTATATCCAAACTGGTTTATCCCACGGCCTACGTTGTTGACGAGGAAAACGTCAGTAAAGGCGAGAGCTGGTGGCGCCATCCGAACGGCACCGGGCCGTTCGAGATAAGGGGCTGGAAAAGCCAGGAGCTCTTAGTGATGGAACGAAACCGGGGTTATTACGGCCAACATCCGGGACTGGAGAAAGTAGTCTTCCGCTTCTGGGGCGGTATACCGATGACCATGTACGAAAATGGAGAGATCGACATTACATGGGTCGGGGGCGCCAGCCTGAAGCGGGTTATGGATCCAGCAAATCCTCTTAACGATGAGCTTGTAACCACGCCTGAATTGAGCCTCACCTACATCGGTTTCAATTCCGGCGAACCTCCTTTCGACGAGGCTGAGGTGCGTCAGGCCTTTTGCCACGCCGTGGATAAGGATAAGATCGTCGAGGCGCTTTTCGAGGACACGGTTGAAAAGGCCGACGGAATACTGCCGCCGGGAATGCCGGGATATAATGAACAGGTGCGGGGACTTGAGTTCGACCCGGATAAAGCAAGGGACCTTATCAGCCAATCCAGTTATGAAACTGCCGATAACCTTCCCCTGATTACCTATACAACATCGGGCCGCGGCAACCTTTCCCCGCTCACAGAGGCGCTTATCGATATGTGGAGGGAAAACCTTGGGGTCGATATAGTGGTAAAGCAGATCGATCCGGAGCGTTATGCCTATGAAATCAAAGAAAAGAAGGGTGAGATCTTCGACATAGGCTGGCTGGCCGACTATCCCGACCCTCAGAACTTTCTGGATATCCTCTTTCACGGCCAGAGAGAGGATAATATTGGGGATTACAGCAACGTCGAAGTTGATAACCTGCTGGAGAAAGCGAGGGTGGAGATGGACTTGGAGACAAGACTCAGCTTATATCGGGAGGTGGAAAAACTTCTCGTCGAAGATGCTGCCTGCCTCCCCCTTTACTTCGGCCGTAATTATATCCTCGTCAAGCCGTACGTAAAGGGCTTCCAGGGCTCACCACTTTTAAGTCCCTGGCTTAAATACATATCTATCGAGCCAAATGGATAAAAAAGTGTACTACCGGGTGAAAGTTGTTGTTGCGAGTGATCCGAATATGAACATCTGGAGATGTGACACCCCGTAAAAAGAGCCATCCAGGCATGCGGGAACACCAGGGAGTTGATAAGATAGTAACGGAAGCTTGAGCTTTTGGCTATTGAAAGCATATGCTGGATTTGTCCGATTCAGGAAATCTCTGATTAAACCGCCTGAACATGCTGATTTGGGGATTTTTAAGTGGGGTGATACTACCCTGAACCCGAATTCAACCCTTTCTGGATATGTTCCTGAGCACCGCGGGCCAGAGGATATTATGAAGATGCCATTTACGCCAAGAGTGAGCAGTGCGATTTGCTGGCTGCTGATAATCCTGGTATCGGTGTGCGTTCTATCGCTTGGCTGCGATACCGGAGAGGAGACGACGGCACCAGAATCGGATATTCTCTCCGACGCGGTTATTCTGCCAAAGCAGGACCGGACACCGGAATCCACAGATACTGCCAGCCAGATAAACTTAATATCTGAAAACGTAAGTACCGATTTCCCGAGGTCTATTACGTTCAACATCGATGTCCTGAGCAGTCACCAGATAACCACGCTCGAGCTTGAATACAGCATTAAAAAGATCCTGCGCCCCCCGGTCACGGCCACCGGGATGCCGGATTTTAAAAGAGGCGCACAGGTTAAAACCGGCTGGACATGGGACACACGGAAAAACATGCTGCCGCCGGGGGCTGAAATACAATACAGGTGGATAGTGGAAAATGAGGCGGGTGACCGGTTCGAGACTGACAGCGGAAGTGTAGTGTTCGAGGACGACCGCTATGACTGGAGTGAAATCTCCGATGGCAAAATCAGGCTGTTCTGGTATAAAGGGGGCGAGTCGTTTGGGCAGGAATTGATGGAAAGCGTTCGCCAGGCACTGATCAAACTGGCGGAGAGCGCCGGTGCCGAGCTTGAATCCGAGGTGCGGATATACGTATACGCGTCGAATCAGGACTTGCACGATGCTCTGGTATATCCGGATGAATGGACAGGCGGAATGGCGTTCACCCAGCACGGAGTTATCGCAACAGGCATCTCCACCGATGATCTCGAGTGGGGTAAACGGGTCATCACACATGAATTATCACATATGGTCATATACCAGGTTACTTACAGCCCTTTGAGTAATGTGCCCGCGTGGCTCGATGAGGGACTGGCTATGTTCGCGGAAGGAGAACTTCGGCCTAACTTCGAGCGTGCGCTGAGAACGGCCGTCGCCAGCGACAGCCTTTTCTCGATTCCCAGTATCAGCGGCAGCTTTCCGGCCCATTACAGCGAGGCGGAGTTGGCCTACGCTCAAAGCTACAGCCTGGTAAGATTCCTTCTGGACCGGTATGGCAGCGCGAAAATGCAGAAATTGCTGCAGGAGTTCAGTAACGGGGTCAAACTGGATGATGCCCTGCTGGAAACTTACGGGCTCAACAGTGAACAACTTGAGGAATACTGGCGATCAAGTCTCCCGGGTAATCTCTGAGGCAGCATTACCGGGATTACTAAACCACTTTGTCCAAATCGTCCTTCTCTGAGGAATCCTCCCCTTCAATTGAAACATCATCTTCCGCAGGAAGATCTTCTTCAGGTTCCCATTCCTCCGTTGCCTCTATTTCCTCTATCGGTTCCTCGTCAATCTCACGCTTGACCATACTATCCTTCAAATATGGCCTGATTTCTTCAACCGTCTTTGGAGGCGGAAAAGAAGGATGACCGGCCTGGCTGGGATGCTGATATGTTTCGCGAATTATTACTTTGACTTCCTGTTGCTTTAAGCTGACAATGGCAGCTTTATATTCATTTCCGCCTTCCATAAGCCTGGCAAGACGAGCCCCGATTTTAGGTTCCACCTCCCCTACATAATCACCCTTATCGCTCACCACATGCAGTTTTCCGTTGTTTACCCGGAGATATACAGCGCCTCCGGGCGCTATTCTGCCGAGCACCTCTTCAGACCCCAGTTTATGCAGGTTGACCCTCCTTGCCTTGGTCGTCTCCTCGATGAAAAACCGGGAATCTATCCCCTGTGGCTCTCTGCCGGCCCTTTCACCATCCTTAAGCAGTGACAGCCTTTGCAGGTTCTTGCTGGCTATCCTGTTGTGATGGTCTATTTCCAGGACCTTCTGATATGCCTCCCGCGCCTGGGAATATCGTCCCAGTTCACTCAGTGCCTTCCCTAGACGATTAAGCGCCTCAATGTCATTCGGCGCCAGCTCAAGGATTTCCTTATTGACGGCAACCGCTTCCTCCCAGCGCCCCTGCACCGCCAAATTTATGGCTTCGTCACTACGGCTATTCCCCATGCAGTTACTCCGTTCCCATTTTTCTTTCCATCGCCGATTCCGATTGCTGACTCCGCTCACGAACAGCAAAATTGGCACTGTTTGAGCAATTTGAATACAATGTGCCTGTCACTCCGGGTCTTAAAGTCGTTCTGCATAATACCATGTTTTTCTGGTGGGCACAATACGAGAAAACACCTAAATTAGCCCCGTATTCACCGCTCAAACGCGTGTTTAGGAACCTGTTCAACAGGTGGCGACTACGGGGGAAGAAAGGGGTTCCCACGTAATTGGAGGATAAGGGGATAGAAATGAACTATAACTGTTTTATTAAACATGGTAATAATAGAAGAGAGGCCCCTTCAGGGGCCCCTCTTCCGCAGGACAGGAACAGTTGCTGCCTATAAGGATAGCAGCGAACTGCCAGGAGCTTATTAACTATCTCACTGGATAGACTTTGGTTTACCTGTACCTCTTTCACTCACGCTGTTATGGTCCATTATGACAAATCCGTCTTTTTCTTCACTTGAATCTATTACCTGTATTCTATTTACCTTGTTTTCCTTCTCTGGTGTCGCCTTTAATTCCGGCGTCCTGCCACGTAACGCTTCCTCAGCCTCAAGTTTCTGTCTACGATAATGGCCTGCCAGTCTATTATGTCCGAGCATCCCTTAGCCCCCTCTTATGACCACACAAAAATCAGCACCTGTTTATTAATTAAAACGACACTGCCGGCAAAGTGTCAGGTGTTCAATGGTATATCATCTGAAAAACAAGGCTATTGCTGACGATTGTTAACGCCATACGTTGTAAAATATAAAGCGCGAAAAATTTATAAACGGGAGGTATTATGCTTGTTATCTCCTGCTGAGATGGTATACTAGGGCCACAGGCTCTTCTGAGCTTTGGTGGAGAGTAAGGTGGCGGTTAGAGAGCAGGAGATCAAAAGGAAGCGGGAAAAATTAGTCAATCTGTATGAAACTAACTACAGTAAAGTAGTGCGTTATATTTATGTACGGATTGGCAACCAGAGTGAATCTGAAGATCTGGCTTCCGAGACATTCGTAAAAGCCTTGAAGTCTCTCGACTCATATGAGGAGAGAGGGCTTCCCATGGAGGCATGGATATTCAAAATCGCCCGCAATATAGTGGTAGACCACCTGAGAAAAGTCAGCAAGCGGCAAACCATGACTCTGGATAATGTTCCGATAAGCGACTCTATCGATGCCGAAGAAACGGCCGAAACAGGTATTCAAATTGAGAAACTCTCCCAAGCCCTGAATCACCTCTCGGCAGCCCAGCGAGAAGTGATAGCATTGAGATTCTTCTCCGGGCTGGATTCGGTCGAATGTGGCAAGCTACTGGGGAAGAAACCGGGAACTGTAAGGGAAATGCAGAGCGCAGCGATAAGAACATTGCGTAAGGTAATGGTACAGGAAGACGGGCAATGACTGAAGATTTCGACCTGATACTGGATGAGTGCATCGACCGCCTGGCCAGCGGCGCGAGCCGGGATGAGTGCATCGAGAGCCATCGTGAATTCGAAGAGGATCTCGAGCCCCTCCTTGCGGCGGTAAACCAGGTGTACGCCGGGACTTCTTCCATGCCACGCGAAGAGGCAAAGAATGAGGGGCGAGTCCGCCTCAACCGTGCTATAAACGAGGCCGAGCAGAAAAGTACGGGCTCCGCTCGGTGGCTACCTCAGTGGATTTTCGGTCAACCTAAAGTATGGGCCCCGGTTGCGGCAATGGTACTACTGGCCATCCTGGGTATCGGTCTCTTCGGACTATTCTCCGATGACGATGAACCGACGATGATTGCGCAGTCCGGGATTATAGAGATTCGGGTTACCGATGCTCCCGCCTATGATATCTCCGCCGTCGAAGTGATAGCCGGCAGCATAGAGGTTCAGCGTGAGAGCGGAGAATGGGAAATGGTGATTGGATCACCCCGGGAATTTGAACTGATTTCTCTGATGGATATAGAGGAAACGTTAGGGAATCAGGAATTCGAAACAGGGAATTTTACCAGTGTACGCATTGAGTTCCAGAAAGTAACGGTCACTGTAGACGGAGAAGCCAGGAACGCTATCTTGACTGATGATAAAGTACAAGTATCAGGATCTTTCGATGTCAGGGATGAGACCAAAACCGTCCTCACTCTGGATATAGACGCTGAGGAATCGATAATAATCCTGGAGGATGGTACGGTAATATTCGAACCTAAAATCGACCTGTATATATCTTACATACCTCTCTCAGAAGTTGTGGGCGAGGGTGAGGAGCCAGCCGAGGGTGAGGAGCCAGCCGAGGGTGAGGAGCCAGGCGAGGGCGAGGAGCCAGCCGAGGGCGAGGAGCCAGCCGAGGGTGAGGAGCCAGCCGAGGGCGAGGAGCCAGCCGAAGGTGAGGAGCCAGCCGAGGGTGAGGAGCCAGGCGAAGGTGAGGAGCCAGGCGAAGGTGAGGAGCCAGCCGAGGGTGAGGAGCCAGCCGAGGGTGAGGAGCCAGGCGAGGGTGAGGAGCCAGGCGAGGGTGAGGAGCCAGGCGAAGAACTGCCTCCAATGTATATAGGTGAACTGCCCCCACTACCCCCCGCACCTGAGCCGACCGTGACTCCCTCGAGTCCCGATTTCTCCATATTTGTAAACTGCGTTGTGTTAAATGGTGATGGCAGCTTCACAGCCTATTACGGTTACGAAAATCGCCTGAACGTCGACCAGCCACTCGAGCGCAGCGACCTTCACCCCACCGGCGGCACAGTAACTGGTACACCACCCCAGGTGCTGCTATCCGGAAGACACGATATGGCCTTCACCGCTACCGCTCCGACCGATACCAATATCGTCTGGACCGCCGATGCAGATGGCTACACCAAAACGTCGACTGCCTCTTCATCCTACACCCAGTGCGCCTCGACACCGTCACCGGATTTCTCGACATTCGTGGACTGCGTTATATTAAATGATAACGGCACCTACACAACCTTTTTTAGCTATGATAACCAAAAAAGCATCGACCAGATTCTGGATGATAGTTATCTGCAGCCTGCCAGTGGTTCGGCATACGATCATGAGTGGTCCAACTGTATGCCGATAGTCATCACAAACAACGGAGGTGAACTGACCGACTATCAGGTCAGGGTAAACCTTCCATACAAGCCGGAAATGCAATCGGATTTCGACGATATTCGGTTCGCGGATAGCGATACAACCACGCCCGTTTCTTACTGGAAGGAAAGTTACGACGCCAGCTCATCAGCCACATTCTGGGTGAAAGTGCCACACATCCCGGCCTCGAGTACCAAAACCATTTACGTTTACTATGGGAACCCGGCAGCCTTAAGTGAAAGCGACGGTGATGCGACTTTTATTTTCTTTGATGATTTCAGCGATGACCTGAACAAGTGGACACGTCACAGTACGTCAGGCGTCTACCCGCGAATAGAGTCCGGTTATTTGGTGTGCGGAGGAGGGACTCCTGTATCTCATTATGGGCATACCGTACTCGGCTCAAACGCAACCTACAGCGAATTTCAAAACGGCATAATCGAGGGCAGACTGAATTTGTCAGAGGATGGGATCGCCGAGGTCGGATTCCGGGGAAGCTTCACAGCTGATACCGGTTATAAAGCCAGATGGGATGAAAGAGATTCAGGGGGTTACCAGGGTAAGGATTTCCTGAAACCACCATACACATCCGGTACCTGGGTGAACATCTGCGGTGAAGATGGAGAGGTACTGAATCCGGGTACATGGTACGACTTCAAAATAGTCGTCGATGGATCGACATTCAATAGTTATACAGACGGCGCCAACGAGAAGCAGTGCTCCGATTCTGAATACAGTTCCGCCGGTGAGATATCCTTACAGAACCACTATGGTAGCTATTCCCTTTTTGACGATATTCGCGTACGCCAATTAGCTTCACCAGAGCCTGCCATCAGTATAGGTGAGAGCGAAATCAACGGCAACCCGCCGATGGTGCTTGAAGCGGGTATGCATGAAGGTACTTTTACCGCCACAGCCCCAAGGGGGATAGATATTATCTGGTTCGCGATCGCCGGAACCATTACCGTTACATCGACAGCTTCCCCGGCTAACACTCATTGTCCGACTCCCTGAAGTGGGTGAATCAGACAACAATTACTTCATGTGCGCCACCGACACCCTCTAGTGTTCTGTCCCTGACGCTTCTATACAAGTGTTCCGCAACGGGCTTTTTCACCTCATTGCTACACTTAACAAAGCTGACCGCTCCGGTAAGCGTCAGATGGCTGGTGGGGATAAGGCTCAGTGTTCAAAGTACCCCCATGATTGGGGATTCAGGGGGTTGATCATAGTTTCCCTGGCAACATACTTCTTCCCTGAAAAAGATCAACTCGACCCTTGTTCGCAACTGCGTCTATTGATCACTGAAGAAACGGATAACACCTTCATGTTCCAGTGAGGGCTCGCCCCTGCCGGCTTAAACATAATTCCACTGACGTTTAAAGTTGACTGACGTTTCCCGTGATATTATAATGCAAATCAATCGATTATCCACTGGTACGCTAAAAGTGACTTAAAGGCAGAGAATATGATTCGCGAGATCTCAAGCTTGCTGATTGTTATGGCTGTTATGGCCGGCTTGTGCGGTCTGGCCACTGCTCAGGCTGGCGCAGATAGCGAGGTCACCATCGAGCAGGTCGAAATAAATCCGGATGGGGCTTATCTCGCCGCTCGTTACCAGATCATCTTTACCACAGGTGCCAGCGGCGCTCTCAAAGCCGGCGAAGACGCTATTTATATCACATTCCCGGAGGAAACGCTGTTACCCTCAACCATCAAAGGCAACAGCGTGATCGTTAACGGAAAACGCTGCGCTCAGGAAGGCGATGTATTTGTATACGATCAGACAGTGGTTGTCTATCCCGGCGTTGATATTGATGAAAACAGCCAGTGCACCGTCGTGATAAGCCAGAGCGCCAACGTCGTCAACCCGAGATTGTCTGAGGAGATTGGTGATAACGCTGTTACCAGACTTTACACCCTTGAAGTGAAGACCGATAAAGACGAGGCTGACACCTATGAATATGAGATCTCCGACTGGGTAGGCGTCCACCCATGGAAGCTTGCCCAGCATGATCCCTGCACCGTCTGGGGCGCCGGATTCAAGCCCGGCTATACGATTCATCTCAACGGACTCTCCGGTGGACCCGTGCACGGCTCCGGTAAGGTCGGCGCAGACGGCACATTCGAGTTCGTGGGTTACGCCACCGGCCGGACGGATGAGCTGCTGATAGCATCAGAGGGTTCGGGCAGGTCCGCTCGGGCAACCGAAAACGCGCCTCACCTGCCGGAGAATCAGCCGCCGTCCGCCAGCTTCAATTATACACCGCAGGAACCTGTGATTAACCAAACGGTCACTTTCGACGGTTCCGGTTCAACCGATTCCGATGGAATCATAACCGCCTGGAGCTGGAACTTCGGCGACGGGGCAAAGGGTTCAGGTGAAACAGTTCAACATTCATATGCCGCTCCCGGGGATCATACCGTTACACTCACAGTGACTGACAACAGGAACACAACTGATACCGAGAACAGCACTCTATCGATTCAGCCACCGGACAAAACATCGGTCAATAACCCGCCGGTTGCCAGCGCCGGTGCCCCGAGAACTGTTGAACAGACAGGCCCGAATGGGGCCAAAGTTACTCTGGATGGCTCCGGTTCATATGACCCGGATGGAGACGCGCTGATGTACAACTGGTCGTGGGATGCCGGTTTAGCCAGCGGCGTTAGGCCCGCGATATCCCTCCCACCGGGTGAAACCAGCATAACCTTAACGGTGTCGGATGGTGAGAAATCAGACAGCGACATCACGGTCATCACAGTGGCGGATTCGACACCTCCCCAGGTCATGATCTCTTCGCCGGTAGACGGGGAAATCTATCCGGTAACTGAACGGTCAATAAGCCTGGAATATAATGTCACGGACAAGTGCGATCCCGAGCCATATGTCACCATCGAGCTTAACGGGAATGAGTTTATCGGCAACCAGATCGATATCAGGGATATGCGGGCCGGAGAGCATACATTAACTATTACGGCGACAGACAAATCCGGTAATTCGTCGTCGGTCTCAACCAGCTTCTCGATTAGAGCGGAGACCCCGGGGAATATAAAAGGCAACCTGTGGAACTACTTGCTCGCCTTCTTGAAATACATCATGTTCCTGTTTGGTCCTTAATTCACTAACTTGAACTCATTGCTTCACCGCTATTACACCCATAGACCCGCTGAGGCTATCAACATCGTTATACGGACCATCTTCGCCTCAGGATTTCTGATTCGGCTACCAGAGTCTCCATGAATTCCCGAACAGAAGGAATGCCATCGATAGCTCCGACCGCCAGAGATCCGGGTACTGAACGCAGCACTTCCGCCTCCAGATCTTCACCCGAGGAGCCCTGCGGCAAATCATCTCCCTTATCCCCCGCCATGGCCCGCTCCAGCCTCCACAGCCATTCGTGTTCCGGCATGGAGTCCCTCCGGGCCATTACCCTGGACACCTCATCATAATCAGGTGGTGTCAGACAACGCTGACGGAGCTTCGGCTCGGAGGGATCGGTTTCCGCCAGGAATCTCTTGTGCTTTTCCGAGATGGGACACTCCTTTGTAGCCATGAATGCGGTCCCCATATATACAGCCTCCGCCCCCAGCATAAGTGCTGCCATAAACCCCCTCGCGTCGGCAATGCCTCCGGCGGCGATAAGCGGAATCCTGAGCAATTTCGCGGCCCAGGGAATCGCGATCATCGTAGGTACCTGGTCTATAGCTTTGAATCCGGCCCCCTCCAGCCCCACCACCACCACGGCATCCGCGCCCTGGCGTTCCGCCGCCAGAGCATGTTTCACGCTGGCCACTTTATGAATCCACTTGACGCCGTGTTCCTGTAGCGGCTTACCGAGGTGGTCGGCACGAATGGGCGCGGTTTCTACCGCCACCACACCACCCTCCTCGATTATCACGTCACGCATTCCCTCTATCTCCGGACAACCCATAACCGTCAGGTTAACGGCCAGCGGCTTATCGGTCATCGACCTGGCTCGCCGCAGCTCCTCCCTGAATCTCTCCGGCGTACCAAAACCGCCGGCGGTTATCATTCCCAGTCCCCCAGCCTCGGAGACCGCTACGGCGAAATCAGCGGTGCCGAAGGTCCCGAAGGCGCCTTGTATAACGGGGTATTTTATGTCAAACATCCCGGTTATTTTTGTCTGCCACATTCAAAATCCTCCATTATTCCCGGCGTTTGGAGACATCAATCCCTCGGCGCATAAAGCAGCGGAACCCAGTCGCCCAGCCTGAAAATATCCTTCTCATCGGCGACCGCCTCATAAAAGCCGAGGTAGTTGTTACCCAGCCTCTTTGTCTCACTGAAACTGTAGCGGTCAAGGCCATTCAGATTAACTACAAGCGATTTGGCGGCTTCATATAAAGCCTCCGAATCTATATTCTCCGGACCAACGGCTTGAGATGCCTTCTTGATCGTCTCCAGCAAAACGAGCGCATGACTGGTGGCGAGGTATCCACAACCGGATCTTATGATTTTCTCGGCGGAATCCGGATGATTGTTGTATAGTAAATCCCGCGTGAGATCGATGAGTTCCCCTTCTTCATTCCACCACTTGGACTCCCTGCCGAATATCATGCCGTCGATATCATCCCATACGCGGGCATCCGTTACCAGGTCGAAGAACGCCGCGTGAGCATCAAGCCCGATGAACTTGGCCCTGCCGCCCGCGTCTCGATACTCCTTGGCAAAGGTAACCATCGGGGCCATTGGAGGATACACATAGTCAAAGTCCTTCACAGTATGAACCTCGGTCTGCCAGGTAAAGGTGAACTGAGTTTGATATGATCCGCCCCATTCGAATTGTTCCGGATGCTCCCGGCAATAGGCCTTCATTCCGTCAGCCGCCGCCTCAATATTGGCGCTTTGCCACCCCACGATTCCAACTTTCGCCGGCCCGTTTAACTCATAGTCCCAGTCATTTTCGGCTATCCAGCTCAGAGCAGTGTAAGTAAGATCGCTGGGATGCGTGCCCGCACAGAAAGCGTATCCCGGCTCACCGAGCAGGGCATCCTGGGCGGATGAGGCGAATAGCAGAAACCGATCTCTATCGGCGCGGGATTTGAGCGTCTCCAGCGCATTGGGATCGGCACAATAGATCAAGTCGGCCCCTCTTTCCCTCAGCCACAGGTAACCGGGAGTATGTTTAGATGGATCATATCGCGCATCATAGCTGACCACTCTTACGCGCACCCCGGGAATCAGTTCATTTTCATTGTAGTGATTGACCATATCCTCCAGGGCCATATCCATCACCGATAACGCTGAAGATGACGCGCCGGTTTTGTCGGTGAGATTCCCAATGGTGATTACCGCATCCTCACGCGTCTCAGTCGCGGCTGTATCCCTTACCCCGTCATCCCCCTCCCCACCACACGCGGTAAAAAATGCCATCCCCGCTAAAATCATGATCAAGGAAAATATAACCGATAACCGCATCTTTCCCCTCATAGCAAACCCCCTCCGGCAATTATTAATTATTCACGAAGAACAGGCTGGATAAACGGAAGGTGGTAAGGCATCGCGCCGAAGTTCAACTCCCTTGACTTGGCCCATTCAAAGTAATAATGCAGATCATAATCAAGGTCCATGCCAATACCTCCGTGCAGGTGCTGCGCGGCATAGGCGACTCTCTGGCAGGCATCACCGGTCCATGCCTTGGCAATCGCAACCTCCCTCTCGGCATCCCGACCCTTATTTAAATGAGTCATGGCACGATATGAAGTCCATCTGGCACCTTCGACATCCGTGAGCATATCGGCGAGGCGATGCTGCACCGCCTGGAACCTGCCGACAGGCTGGCCGAACTGTATTCGATTGGAAGTATACTCAGCAGTCATAGCGAGGGCCTGCTGCATCACACCGACAGTCTCAACACACTGGAGAGCTATCGCCTTATGAAGCACGGAATTGATCGGTTTCCATCCATTGTTTACCTCACCTATAGCATCTCCTGACTGGACCCTGACGTTGGTAAAACTCACTTCAAATCTCTTGTCCGCGGCAATCGTCAACAGCGGGGTCAGTACAATACCGTTGCTTCCCTTTCTGACAAGTAAAACCGTACAGCCATCCCCGTCGGACGAGACCTCTTCGGTGACAGTCACCACCAGCATATAATCGGCAACATGCGCATAGGGGACGAAAAGCTTGGTGCCGTTGATGACGAAGTCACGGCCGCTTCTGGAAGCTACGCTGCTCATGTATTGAGGCGTAAAGTCCGTTTCAGGCTCGCTCAAAGCCATGGTCATGATCGTCTCACCTCGAGCTACCGATGGCAGAATCTCGCTTTTCTGTCGCTCGCTGCCAGCCTCCAGCAGAGGGAGAACCCCGAGAACAATCGTGCTGAAAAGCGGGGCCGGACACGCTGTCTTCCCCACTTCCTCAAACAGGATTGCCAGATCAATCAAGTCACCCCCCACCCCTCCGTACTCCTCCGGTATCACCAGTCCAAGCCAGCCCAGGTCCGCCATCTTTTGCCATATCCGGGTCGAATAACCCGGCTCGCTTCTCTCGAACTCCTCTATCAGCTTCCCGGGATACTCGGCGTCGAAAAAATTACGCGCCTCTTTCCTGAGCAGTTCCTGATGCTCGTTGAGTGAAAAATCCATCTTCCCGCCCCTTTCGTAATCAACCTATGACCTTCGACACCCTCAGCTTCTCGATATAACCAGAGTAACAGGTGGCAGCCCCCTCCGGAGCGTCTCTCGTCCGAACGTAATCATCTTCCTACCTTGATTTCATCATCCCCAGACCCATCATGGCGATTATGTCCCTCATCACCTCGTTTGTGCCACCGCCGAAGGTCAGTATCAGTTCCATCTGGGAGATGCGTTCCACCCATCCCCCGGCCGGCGCCCACTTCGACCCGATCTTGAGCTGGCCAAACTGCCCCATAATCTCCTGGCAACCCCTGGAGATCCGGATAAACTGCTCGCTTCCAAATGACTTAACGATGGCCGACTCCACATGCGGGGTCTCGCCACGTGTCATAAGCCATGCCGCCCTGAGGTTGAGCACCTTCAGAACTTCCGCCTCCACCGTCATCTCCGCCAGCCTGTTGCGAACCCATGGCTCATCGATGACCAATCCACCGTTCCGTTTCGTCTCCATGGCCCACCTGGTGGTATCCTCAATGAGCTTGAAGGAATTCGAATGAGGCACAAGGTTCAGCCTCTCGTGGGCCAGTTGCATGATCATGTATTGAAAACCCTTGTTCTCCTCCCCGACCAGGTTCTCCCCGGGCACTCTCACGTTATCGAAGAACTCCTGGTTAACCCGGAAACCTCCCATTACGTATGTTGGTTGAATGGTAATGCCCGGACTATTAGCGTCCACCAGAAAGAGGGATATTCCCGCGTGTTTCCTGGCCGGGTCGGGATGTGTACGTGCCGCCAGCCAGAAATAATCGGCCATGTGACCCATGGAGGTGAATATCTTCTGCCCGTTTATGATGTAATCGTCGCCATCCTTTGTGGCGGTGGTTTTCAGGGAAAAGAGGTCCGTACCCGCCTCAGGCTCCGTATAACCTATGGCAAAGGTGATATCGCCGGTCAGGATCGGTGGCAGGAACTTCTTCTTCTGTTCATCGCTGCCCAGCTTCATCAGCGTGGGGCCCACTGTCATCAGGGTCAACACCGGTATCGGTATGCCGAAATATCCCATGGCCAGATCGAAGAATATGTATTGCTCAATGGGCGTGCGGTCCTGCCCCCCGTATTCCTCCGGCCAGCCTATTCCCATCCACCCATCCGCACACATTTTCTTGACAAACTGGTGGCAGAGCGGTCCTTCACCTTCGATATTTTCCACCAGCTCCTCTTTCAGTCCGGCGGGCATGTTATCCCTTAAATAGGTGAAAATCTCCTGCTCAAACTCCTGCTGTTCGGGAGTCAGCTCAATATCCATTCATTACCTCCGGAAAAGCCTGACATACCTGCTTCCGACCGCTTCGGAAAGATGTAACAGGCACAGCTATTAATCCTTCAACGATGACGCCAGGTACATAAACGCCATTTTTTTCAATTCCAGTGCTATGATGGTCTCCGTGGAAGTTATCCCCGGTATAGTGGCCAGTTCCCCGGTGAGAAAGGCTGAAAGATCCAGCGGGCTCTTGAAAACCGCCCAGACAACCACGTCATACCTTCCGGCCGTTCTGGCAACCATGAATATATCGGGAAGTTCATTCAACCTGTCAACCGCTTCATCTATCTCGCTCGGAGAGACCTTTATGCCTATCAAAGCAAAAAAGTTGTAGCCCAAGAATACCGGATTGGTAAACGCTACTATTCGGGTCAGTTGCTGTTCACGTAGTCTCTTAAGCCTGTTGCTCACCTGTGACCGGCTGGTACCGAGCTTTCTGGCCAGAGTCGATACCGACTGCCGGGCATCCCTTTCCATCTCCTTCAGTATCATAAGATCCGTCTGATCTATCTCGATATCCGCGTCATCCGGGAAATAGCGAAACTGAGTATTATTCCGCTGGCCGGCATTTTGCGTTGCCCACCGTTCCGAGGCTGTGAGGAACGAGAAAGAAAGTTTCCGCATCTGCAGAACAATCATCGTCTCCGTAGAGATGACACCCGGAACGGCGCCCAGTTCCCTTCCCAGGAAATCGGATAGCTCGTTCTGACTGCGGAACATTGACCAGATAACGATATCGTGTTGACCTGCGGCGATGAGCACCAGGTGCACGTTGGCGAGTTCGCTCAGCTTCTTCGTGGCGGCATGAACCTCGCTCGGGAGAACCTGAATACCTACGATGGCCACCGTTCGGTAGCCCAGAATGAGCGGATTGGTAAACGCCACGATTCTGGTGATCTGCTGATCGAGCAGGCTCTGAAGTCTTTTCCCGGCATAAACTCGACTTATTCCGAGCTTCTTGGCCAGATCCGATACCGAACGCCTGCCATCAGCCTCCATCTCAGTCAGGATCATCAGGTCGAGATGGTCCAGCCCATCTTTCTTGGCCAGCTTCATAGCTCAATTTCCGCTCGTTTTTTTAAACAGCACATTGTTATCCTGAAACAGAAATAGTTAACCACTTGTTCGATATAATAGCACAATAACTGTCATTTGTAAACAAGTTATTAGTTAACTGTATTGACACTTTGGATAAACAATGCTATAATGCTGACCTGTCTGAGGAGGATTCTCGGTTGTCTTCGTTTTCTCAACCGACGGTCCTAAAAAAGTTCGCTGAACAAAAGTATCATTAATTTTTGAATTGTTTTTAATTAACGTCATCCACCTGCCCATAAAATAATCCTTTAGTTTTATTTTTTGGCAATTGGAGTACAAATTGGTAAATATCCTGGTTGACAGCGCGTCATCCAATTGGTTATTCTCAGGAAGATAAAATCTCCCCTGGGTGTCTGAAGTTTTAACAGGAGGTATACATGGTTGAAAAAGTGGGCATCGTGGCGGTGGCGCAAACTAAATACCACCCCAACCGGTGTGACGCAAACGAAGAGGAACTGGCCTGGGAATCGATCAAACCATTGCTGGAGGAAACGGGGCTCTCTCTCTGGGAAATAGGCTCGGCCGTCAGCTGCTCTCAAGACTTCTGGGACGGACGGACTATTTCAAACATGAACATTCAACATGTTGTCGGCGCACACCTTCAGCATGAAGATAAAGTGTGCGAAGATGGAATAAACGCGGCTTTCACCGCCATGGGGCAGATACTCTCCGGCCATCACGATATCGTCCTGGTAATCTCCCACATGAAAGAATCGCAGGGAGAGAAAGCGGTGATAGAAAACGCGGGGCTCGATCCCATCTTCATGAGGCAACTGGGACTCGATTACACCTCAGCCGCCGCCCTGCAAGCCAGGCGGTATATGTACAAATACGGGATTACGCCCGAGCAACTGGCTCGAGTTGTGGTGAGGAACCGGGCTAACGCCCGGAACAATCCTTTCGCTCAGGAACGGACGGAGCTCACTGTTGACGAGGTATCAGGTTCCAGGACCGTAACTTATCCTCTCAGACACCTGGATATAAAACCAATATCCGACGGTTCCTGTGCCATGATCCTGGCCAAAGAAGAAAAGGCGCGGAAACTCAGCCCTAAACCCATCTGGATCAAGGGCGTCTCCAACTGCTATGAAACCCATTATCTCGGGGATCGCGAGCTGGCCGATTGCGACGCTCTAACCAAAGCCGCCCGGAAAGCGTACTCGATGGCAGGGATTAACAATCCTCTCAGGGAAATAGACGTAGCGGAAATCTCCACCGAATACTCGTACCAGGAGCCGCTCTGGCTGGAAGGCCTGGGGTTCTGCGGGCGGGGTGAGGGAGGTAAGCTGACCGATTCCCGGATAGTAACAACAGGTGGTAAACTCCCTGTCAATCCATCCGGCGGTGTATTGCCCGGTAACCCGAACGGAGTATCGGGGCTGGCACGTGTTGCGGAAGCGGTATTGCAGTTAAGAGGCGACGCGGGAGACCATCAGGTGAATGGCGTGAAAACCGCCCTTGCGCACGGTTATACAGGAGTATGCGGGCAGCACCAGGCGGTCATGATCCTTGGGAACCAGTAGTCGGAGGAGAGTAATGGGAAGAAGAGTAGCTATTGTTGGAATCGGACAGACATATCATAAAAGCAATCGCCCCGATGTCACGCTGCAGGAGATGGTAGGTGAGGCTGTAAGGGAAGCCCTGCAGGACGCTCAACTGAGCATCAAAGATATTGAAAGCATGTTCTTCAGCAACATGGAGACGTTTGAGGCGGTGTATCTGCCCGATCACGTTATGGCCGCCGAAGTCGGGTCTTTTGGCAAGCCCGGGTTTAAAGTCGCGACCGGCGGCACCAGCGGCGGGTCGGTAGTGGCCGAGGGTTTCTACATGGTCAGCTCCGGCCTCTACGATGTGGCGATGGTAATCGGTTTCGAGAAGCAGGATTGCGGCGACACAACCGCAGCCATAACCGCCTCTCTGGTCCCCAACTGGAGCAAGGGCGCGGCCACTGGCGCGATCGGGGAGTTTGCCAAGCAGGCGCTCTCATACATGAAGACTTCAGGCGCCACGGAAGAACACGCGGCCAAGGTGAGGCTCAAGGCGGATTACGGGGCATGCCGCAATCCTTACGCGCACCTCAAACTTGGTCTTAAAAGCATCGATGAAGTCATGAACTCCGGGTACCTGGTGTGGCCACTAAAATTCCTCGATTTCTGCCCCCAATCCTCCGGGGCATGCGCCCTGGTCCTGGCGTCAGAGGAAAAGGCCAGCAAAATCAACCGCAAGCCGGTATGGATCGCGGACGCGGAGGTGGTTCACCAGGAACCCTTCCGGGCGGGAACATTCGGAGACCCTACGGGAGAAGAAGAATATACACAGCATGTAGCCTGTGAGAGAATCTACAAACGAAACGGCATTACGAACGTAAGAAAGGATATCCAGCTGGCGGAGATATATGAGCCCTCAAACTGGGAGGAAATGAACCAGTACGAGCACTTCCATTTCTGTGAACCGAACGAGGGCTGGAAGCTCGTGGAGAAAGGTATAACCGAGATGGACGGTGAGTTTCCAGTCAATCCATCGGGCGGGGTCATAGCGACAAATCCCATCGGGGCAACACCCGTAATCAGGGTCGCTGAAGCGGCCCTTCAGATCCGTGGTGACGCCGGTGAGCATCAGGTGACACGCGATGTACGCACCGCGGTGGCTACGGCTCTGGGTGGACCTAACTGGACGGTAATGTTCCTTCTCAAACGAGCTTTCTAGGAGGCGTTGAAATGGCAAAGGAAAAACCGGAATATATTCACATCGACTTCAACTCGCCCCGGCACTATGATTGGTCCACCGGAAAGTACCTTGGCAAGGCTTACGCGGAAGCAAAGGAGAACAAGCGACTGGTTGGAAACCTCTGCCCCCAGTGCAAAGAGGTTATGTGGCGTCCCACTGCCGTTTGTCCTAAATGCAAAGTGGAAACCAGTTGGGAATGGGTTGAACTGGCCGAAACCGGTACAGTCATCCAGTACACCTATCTGGTTTTCCCGCTGTGGGACCCGCACTATGGCGAGAGATGGGCCAACAAGCTGCCCTCGGCCATTATCCATCTGGATAACGGGGTATATCAACGGCACTGGCTGGAGGAAACTGACACGGAGAAACTGAAAGAGGGAATGCGAGTCCGGGCTGTATGGGAAGAGGATTATGACAAGCGCGGCCTGGGATTGCAGGATGTACTTTACTACCGGACCATCGAGGAAGAGGAGGCCTGATAATGGCAACAATTGCGGATAAAGTTGAGGGAATGGATGTATGGGTATATCACGGTCAGTTATATATACCCAATACGTATTCCGCGGGCGCTGTTGGCAGCCGGTTCCTGATCAATCTCAGGGATAAGGGGAAGATCATGGGAACCCGGTGTCCCGAATGTAACCGGGTATGGGTTCCCGCCAGGTCAATCTGCAAGGACTGCTTCGGCCAGCTTAAACAATGGGTTGAAGTAAGCGATAAGGGAACCGTTATCAGCTACGCAATCGAGCACGAATCTAAACCCATTCAGCCGACTGAGACGCCGATAATATACGCGATAATTCAGCTTGATGGAGCCGATAATGGCTTCGCCCACATGCTGGGTGAGGTAGAGCCCGAGCAGCTCAGAATAGGAATGAGAGTGGAAGCGCTCTTCAAACCCAAAGGTGACCGATCAGGCAGCATCCTCGATATCAAATACTTTAAACCACTTTGACAGTTGAACTGCGAGGAGGAAATTATATGAGCCGCCCTGTCCTGCGCACCGAGTTGTGCGATATCTTGGATATAGAATACCCCGTCGTGCTGGCCGGTATGGCCGAACACGCCGGTATTGAACTGACCGCAGCCGTATCCGAGGCCGGAGGGCTGGGAGTACTCGGAGCCCTGCCGATGTCCCCGGATGAACTGGATGAGGCTATCATTGAGATAAAAAAGCGCACCAGTAAACCATTTGGTGTCGATAGTATTGCCCCGCTTGGCCTCGTCGAAGACGACACGCCAATAGACCTGAAAAAGCTCCTGGAAGAAGATAACGGCGACCTCGCTCCCACCCGGGATTATATAGCCGACCTGGGCCGCCGAATGGGGATAAGGGTTCCGCACGGTATCAAACTGGGAACGAACAACCAGGGATTTTCCTGGTCTCCGGGTATGACTAAAAAGCAACTCGAGGTAATATACGACCATAACGTCCCGGTTTTTGCCGCCGGTCTCGGCAGTCCGGAGTTCATGATTGACGATGCTCATAAAAAAGGGATGAAGGTCATCGGCGTGGTGGGAACCACCAGACAGGCCAGAGCTGAGGCCGCGGTTGGAGTGGATATCATCGTCGCTCAGGGCACCGAGGGAGGAGGCCATACGGGCAAGGTAGCCACACTGCCTCTCGTACCCCAGGTCGTGGACGCCGTACACCCCACTCCGGTACTGGCCGCCGGGGGGATAGTGGACGGGAGGGGGCTGATAGCAGCCCTGTCTCTGGGCGCTTGCGGAGTATGGTGTGGTACCGCCTTCCTGGGCACTTACGAGGCAATGAGCCATGATGAAAACAAAAGACAGATCATAGCGGCGGGAGAAAGCGATACCACCATAAGCAAAACCATGACCGGTAAAACCGCCCGCTGTATTAAGAATCCCCTCCAGATGCAGTACGAGGCTGAAAACGGGCCTGTGCTCCCCTTCCCCATACAGGTGCTTGCCGCCAGCGAGCTTATTCAATATATGAGTGAAGAGGATGACACCCTTAAATATTACTGGACCTTCGCCGGACAGGGGTGCGGCCTGATCAGGGAGCTGCGTCCGGCCGGGGATGTACTCAGAAGTATGGTTGAAGAGGCGACACGAATCCTTGAGGAAGAACTCCCTTCAAGAGTAAAGTGGAGCCGGTAAAATTTAAGGGACCTCTTTTAGTAAGAGGTTTCTTAAACACATATATAGACCGGAATCAGTAAGGTTTTACCGGCAGGAAATAACCTTTAAGACAACGGGAACCAAATCAGCGAATTCATCAGCGGATAAGGCATAAGGAGAAATATATGCCCCCAGCTCTCAGCGGAATCAAGGTGCTGGACCTCACCGGAATGGGCCCCGCCTCCTTTGCCGCCATGATGCTGGGTGATATGGGTGCTGAAGTTATCAAGATCAGCACACCACCAGGAGCATCCGAGCGGGGGGTGGGGCAGGGAATAGACTTCGTTGAAGGTGAGGAGCCCGCTTTCAATATGGAGTCCCTCCGAAACAAACGGAGCATGGCTCTCAACCTCAAGAGAGATGAGGGCAAAAGGATATTCCACCAGTTGGCGAAAAACGCCGACGTTATTATAGAGAGCTACAGGCCGGGAGTAATGGATCGGCTCGGCATAGGCTACCAATCCATATCGGATATGAACCCCGGGATCATTTATTGCTCGGTTTCCGGATACGGACAGGAAAGCCCGTACCGGAATCTGCCCGGCCATGACTGCAACTACGCTGCCATGGGCGGAACTCTCAGCCTCATCGGGTACAGCGATCAGGAACCTCCGGTGCTGGTTCAGAATACGCTGGCTGATCTCACCACAGCCGTTCTTCAGGCCGTTATCGGCATACTTATGGCAGTCATCGCCCGGCAGAAAACCGGGAGAGGACAAATTGTGGATATATCTATGGCTGATGGAGTTGTCTTCCTCCTCAACACCATTCCCGAGGTGGCCGAGTATCTTTTCAAAGGGGTAGTTCCACGTCGCGGCGAAACAATCTTCGGAGGCGCGCAGCCAAGTTACGCTGTCTATGAGACCGCCGATGGCAAGTATCTGACCATTGGAGCCCTGGAGCCACATTTCTGGCGGAACCTGTGCCGGGCGGTAGAACGGGAAGACCTGTTGAATGACTGGTTCGCCCCCAGCCCCAGACGGGAAGAGGTGTTCAATGAATTGAGAGGGATATTTCGATCCAGGTCCAGGGATGAATGGTTCGAGATTCTGAGCGGGGCGGACGTGCCAGTCGGAAAAGTGCTGGAAATAGACGAGCTTTTCTCTGAACCACACGTCTTGCAGAGGGAAATGCTTATCGAGCTGGAGCACCCCCGATTCGGCAAAATGAAGCAAATAGGATTCCCGATCAAATTTTCGGATACCCCGTGGCAGGTTACCAGTCCAGCCTCTCGCCTCGGCGAGCATACCAGCGAAATACTCTCAGAGATGGGTTACAGTCAAGAGGAAATCGAGGGACTGCGAAGCACAAGAGCGATTTACTGACTACCGCTCACAGGCATACCGGCAACATCTATTTGATAACAGACCGTTCATACTGCATCCGAAAAGCCTTCATCCATTCCCGGCTGTCACAAGAAAGTTATTGTCGATTAATAAGCGAGCTGTCACCCGAATTTAAGGAGCGGATTATGGTAATGCTCAGACTGATGAGTAAAGATGGGGATTGGTACTCTCCAGCGCAAATAAGCATTATGTTCACGTGATTCTTACCAGTTTAAGGAGTCGAATTATGACAGAAACCAGCGGTTTGCTCCAAGGATGCCGCGTCCTGGACCTGACCGATGAGAAGGGACTGTTGGCGGGGAAAGTCCTTGGCGACTTTGGAGCCGACGTCATCAAGATCGAGAGGCCCGGGGGAGATAATACCCGTGATATTGGTCCGTTCTACCAGGATAGCGCTGACCCCCAGAAAAGCCTTTACTGGTTCGCTACCAACACCAGCAAAAGGGGTATTACTCTTGATATCAACAGAACCGAAGGTCGGGAATTATTCAAAAAGCTGTTATCAGACGCCGATATAGTCATCGAATCTTTCAAACCGGGTCACCTGGATACCATCGGTCTCAGCTATTCGGAGATGACGAAGATCAAGCCGGATATAATTCTTACCTCGATTACCGGCTTCGGCCAGGCCGGTCCATACGCCGATTATGAGGTCAGTGATCTGACAGGCAACGCTATGGGTGGACTTGCCCGGATACTCGGAGACCTGGGAAGCGCTCCGGTACGCCTTGGATACGTATCTCAGGCCAACTTCCATGCCGGCATACAGGGCGCTCTTGGATCAATGATAGCATACTATCATCATGAGCTGACTGGTCAAGGACAACAGGTTGATGTCTCCATGCAGGAGGCGGTAACCCTGACTCTTATGAACGCTGTGGAGATATTCGAGCTTTTGGGGGCTAACCTGGTGGGAATGGGCCAGTACTTTATATCGGTCAGACCTGAGCCGGCCGGGATATTGTTCACCAAGATGATCAATCCCTGCAAAGACGGGTACGTAGTATACATGTTCGGGGGAGGGGGATTCGGGGGGTCTGTGGAATCATCCCGTGAGTTCGTCAAATGGGCCAACGAAGAGGGAATGGCCATGGAACTGGCAGACTTCGACTTCGCTACACAATGGGATGCCTCTACCTTGACCCAGGAAGAGTGTAATTATCGAAGTGGCCTCATTCAGGAATTCGTCATGACCAAAACCAAGGCTGAACTCTATGAAGAAGCTGTCAAGCGCGGTATACTACTGGCACCGTGCAACACAATGGACGATATTAACAACGATGCCCAACTGGAAGCGAGGGGCTTCTGGGAGCAGGTCGAGCACCCCGAACTTGGGACACGGATCACTTATCCGGGATCTCCGGTCAAGCTCGAAGACTCCCCATGGAGAATACACCGCAGGGCGCCCCTGATAGGAGAGCATAACCGGGAAGTATATGAAGGGGAACTGGGTATTTCAGAACGGGAAATGAATCACCTGAAAGAAAAGGGGATTATTTGATTCCATCGAAAGGAAGATGAGATGGCGAAACAGGTATTCGAAGGTCTGAAGGTAGTAGACTTTAGCTGGGCCGCGGCGGGGCCTCAGGTATCGAGAGAACTGGCTGAGCACGGAGCCACCGTCATCAGGGTGGAAAGCCACTCTCGACCATGTCCACTGAGAACCTTCGCCCCGCACAAGGATTCCAGGCCTGGAATCGACAGAAGCGCGTTTTACGCGGCGTATAATACCAACAAATATAATATGAGCCTCGATCTGACTCATCCAAAGGCCAAAGAGGTAACCAGAAGATTGATATCCTGGGCGGACGTGACCGGCGAGAGTATGACGCCGGGGACTATGGGAAGGCTGGGACTGGATTACCAAAGCTGCCGGGATATCAATCCGGGTATTATCTACTTCAGCACCACCCAGCAGGGTCAATACGGCCCTCATAAAGCCTTCCAGGGAGTTGGGCACCATATAAACGCCCTGGCGGGATTCTCGGCATGCACCGGCTGGCCGGAGAGCGAGCCTACCATGGTGTTCACCGCCTATTCGGATTACATCGCGCCATGGTATACCCTGATCGCCATCATGGGGGCACTGCTCAAACGGAGGAAAACCGGAGAGGGCATGTATATCGAACAGTCCCAACTGGAAGCAGGCCTGACTTTCGCCGCGCCGCATATACTGGACTTCATGGTCAACAAGCGAAACACAAAGCGGAGAGGGAACAGTGATACCGAAATATGCCCGCACGGAATCTTCCGATGTATGGGAACAGACCGATGGGTGGCGATCACGGTACCCGGCGAAGAAAAATGGAAAGCCTTCTGTGAGGTCATCGCCAGGCCAGAGTTGATTGAAGACAAGAGATTCAACACTTTCCAGAATCGCAAGAATAACGAAATTGAACTGAACGAGATCATCTCCGCGTGGACCAGTCAGCATCCCCACGACTATATCGTTAGTATTATGCAGGAGAGGGGGATACCTTCCGGAACCGTGCAGACCAGCGAAGACCTGCTTAACGACCCTCAACTCATGTACCGGCAACACTTCCATCAACTGGAACATGAAGAGATCGGCACCCACTCCTATCACGCTCCGGCCTACCGGTTGTCAAAAACGCCATGCGAAATCAGGCGGGCGGCACCACGCCTGGGCCAGGATAATGAATACGTCTACAGGGATATACTTGGCTTCTCTGAAGACGCGATAGCCGACATGATCGTTGAAGGTATTATCACCACGGAATCCGGGGCGATCACCTCGAGCTGGTAAGGATTCCCGGACGTATGAAACCAGGATGATAGAGTGAAACGGGCAGCAAGGATAACCTGTTCATATACGAAGCGAGCGAAGCTGATAAGACCGGCTTCAGGGCAACTCATGAATGTCATCCACCGGTCTGTTCATTTGAGCGCTGAACGGGTCAGCATATGGAGGAGGTAGACACCAATGAACACGGTTTATATCGAAAAGAAGGGGGATCATTCGAGCGTAATTACCATGAATCGTCCGGAGCGCCTCAACGCCATGTCCGCTGAATTGATAACTGACCTCTGCGAAGCTTTTAAACAAGTCAGCTCCGACAACGATACATGGATAGTTATACTTACCGGGTCAGGGCACGCATTTTGTTCCGGGCTGGACCTGGAAGATCATGGCCTGATTCCCGGGATAGACGGGCTTACTTTACCGCGTATAGGTATACGCTCAGTGGAACACTTCAGTAAAGTTGTGCCGGCGGTTAGAGCCATGCCGCAACCGGTGATCGCGGTTATCAATGGCCCGGCTTACGGGGGTGGCATGTGCCTCTCTCTTGGAGCCGATATTCGAATAGCCGAGGAATCAGCTGTGTTCAACGCCACCGGCATCGTTAACGGACTCACCAGTACCGAACTCGGGGCGAGCTATTTACTCCCCCGGCTAATCGGCGCGTCACATGCTTTTGACATGATGCTAAGCGGACGCACGGTGGATGCGATTGAGGCGAAGGAAATGGGCCTCGTATCAAGGGTGGTAAGTGATGGCGAAGGCCTGAACACCGCCTTCGACATCGCTGAAAGAATGTGCAAATTCAGTCCCTACGGTCTGGCAATGACCAAGCAGACACTCTGGGCAAATATGGAGGTGCCTGGATTGCAGGCAGCTATTGACCTGGAGAATCGCAACCAGCTTCTACTTGGACTCACCGACAATCTGCCTGAGTGTATCGCCGCTCGTAAAGGCAAGCGTGAGCCCGTTTACCGGGATGAGCCCCGTAGTTTCGACTGACGGAAATATTACTGCGATACGTATTATTGGGCCTTGAAAAAAATGTATTTACGTGGTACAAAATAGGTACGCAATCTGGAGAAGGGAAGGGGAGGCATAATTATCTTTGCTCCCGATACTTCCACCTGGAGAAGGGAAGAGGGGTATCGTTGTCATCCAGAATACAAAGTAATTTAAAAAGGAGGGAAACAACATGAGACTGCCATTCAAGCTGGGCATCATCTTCCTGCTGGCAACCATGCTCATCTCGCTGCCCCTGATGGCCGCCTGCGGTGGGGATGATGAAACGCCGA
>JAWOBX010000086.1:0-29849 GCA_046484125.1 Dehalococcoidia bacterium
GGGAAGAAACCCATGTCCGCGACCGAATTCCTCCGAGGGCAGCGGGGTTTTATTGGGGATAAACTCGGTTAAGACCGGATACAGCCACGCGTCAAAGCTGTTCATCAAATGCTTATTGAGGGAAGCTTTTCAACAGGTAGTGAATTTAAAGAGCACGGAGGTATTCACTGGCTTTAAAATGCCCCCGGATTGGGGGATAATGGGGTTGACCAGAGCTTTCTCAGGCAATTCATGATAATCGCGGCCCTGGTCGCGGAGGATGAAAGTGGGAAGAGCCACGGAACAAGGGATTGCGGCCTTTTGTTCTGCTGACCGGCAACAAACGCTGAAGGCTCTCTTTTCACCAACAGGGGCCTGCTATTCAAAAATAAGAGGGGGCAGGGATGTTTAGACGAATTTCACCAGTTGTGGTTTTGACCTTCTTCATAATTGGCATAGGTGCCGGGTTCGGCATCGGTTATGCGGTGGAGAGGAGTCATTCCAGTTCACTTGAATCCGATTTACATGAGAAGGAACAGATTGTAGCCCAACATCAGGACCAAATATCCTCCCTCGCCTCGGAAAAAACGCGATTGCAGTCAGATCTGGAAATAAAGCAGGATGATTGTGACTGGTACGAAAAAGAGCTGGAAAATACCTCGAACGAGCTCAATATACTGCAAACAAACTACAACGCTCTCACAAGGTATTACCAGACCTGTCAAAATGAATACACTACTCTTCAGACAAGATATGAAGCCCTTCAAGAGGCCTGCCAGGGAGCCACGGTTGAGGAGATAATGAGCTTACATGACGAAATATTATCACTTAAGAGCCAGAATTCCTGGCTGAGGGCAGAGGTAACGCAACTGGAAAATCAGCTCGCCATATCCCCTTCAAACACAATCGCCAGGGAGGACGTCTGGGGCAATCCCAAATTCAAGAGCACCAGCTGGCAGGGAAGAGAATACGAGTTGAGTACCACCCTTGAAAAGTTAGCTGAAGAATATGCCAGCACCCATCTGTTCATTGAAGGGGAGTTCGATTGTAATGATATGGCGGTCGGCCTGTGGAATACCCTGACGAAGAACGATATTAAGTCAGTGATTGTTATTGGCGACCTGAATAAAACAGACGAGACTCTGGCGGAATCGAATCACGCATGGCTATATGTATTCGATGCCGAGGGAAAGGTAATATATCTGGAACCTACAACAGGCGAGATCATCTATGGCAGGCTTCTCGATGGCAGGCCAAATCCGGATGCCGCTCCGTATCGCGAGGGATTCATCTACGAGAAGCCCTCTGATCTATGGGCCGACGCCTGTCCATCCAATCATATCTGGTGAAAAACCTTATGTTTTTCCTGTTTTTTAAGGCAATTCGCTAACGTCGACTCATTTCTTGACTTGCGATAAAGTTGGTTCTCATGAGAACCAACTATGACCATAACAATTCCAGTGTGCTGTCCCTAACGCTTGAAATACAAGTGTTGAAGCAATGCTATTTTCACCGCATTGCTTCACTTAAAAAGCTGACTACCCCGGTACTTCATTGCGGTATTTCGCGTAATATGTGCCCCTCCCCTCCGGGGAAATGGGCATCATGGGAACTCATTCGATGAGACAAGCCGAGCTATATAACGCGTGTTTGTACAATTTAGTAATATCGGAGGCGTTTGTATCGAGGCTGAGTGTCGCCTCGATACAAACTTACCTCCTGAAGGAGGGGAGTAGAAAATAAGGAAGTTTGTGAACAATCCCAAGGCAGTAGTCCCAGGGAATAAGTTTCCTTATGAGGTCTATCAGGATTTCCCGTGGATAAGGCGCGTATTTCTTTTCGTATTCATCAACTAATGGCGCGATCTCCTTTTCAAGAAAGGCGCGAACATTTTTCTTGAGTAATTTCTGTTCTTCTGTGAATTGAAAATCCATCTCTCAAGCACGTCGGCGCTTCATCATCACCGGCCAGGCCGTCTACATGAACTTCTGACAAAACGCAATCACTTTAACCGAACATCCGCTTAAAATCATGACAGCCTGTTCCAGTATCGCTCGCTTCCTCTCAAGCCGTCAATCCGTAGGCCTACGGATTGACCATGGTCATTTAAAAGGGTAAAGTCACCAGCAACAACAATTAGATGAACCCTTTAGTGATATAGTGATTCCGGGAGCCGGGAGCAACGCGCCACCGCCTTGAAACCTCCCTTTCTTTCCCTGCCGGATTGAGCCCCGGGCACGCGCCCTGCCGGTGGCGGGTGAAGACCTTGATGGACTTTCAGGGGAACTGAGCGCAACTTTTTTTGCCGGTGTAACGGCGGCAATCCCTGTATCGCTGATCCAAAATGTGGTAGTATCATCACGAAAACCATACCGTACAAATAGAGGGTAATTAGCGGTGAAGGCTCGCCGAACAATTCAGCTCCGTTCTTATAGAATTTCCGCACGTAGCGTTTCTTGTTTACTGTTCTCCCTCAGCACCAGATAAAAGGATGAGAAAATGGCTCAATTCGGCTATGCCGGTCAGACACTTAAAGTGAATCTCTCCACAGGCGCGATGGAGCGCATTCCCACTGATTATTACGCGGAACGCTTCATCGGCGGCCGCGGACTGGCGGCTAAAGTCCACTGGGACGAGGTTAATCCCGGTACGCCGGCCCTGAGCCCGGAGAACCTGTTGAGCTTTACCACCGGCCCACTGGCCGGATTTACCAGGCTGGCTGGTTCGCGATGGCAGGTTTGCGGCAAATCCCCTGTCACTGTCCCTGAGTCTTTCTCGTACGCCAACGCGGGTGGCAGTTGGGGGGCATGGCTCAAGTTCTCCGGCTTCGATGCCATCAT
The DNA here is from genome assembly GCA_046484125.1 of Dehalococcoidia bacterium. Lineage (GTDB taxonomy): Bacteria > Chloroflexota > Dehalococcoidia > SZUA-161 > SpSt-899 > JBGLNL01. Next base: position 2,820 of record JAWOBX010000086.1, read on the forward strand.
GGTCCGTGGCAGGGCCGAACATCCCGTATACATCTTTCTCCATGACGGTGAGGCGGAAATCCGTAACGCACAACATCTCCATGGCAAAAGTGCCATCGAGACACGGCAAACGCTCAAAGAGGAACTGGGCAAAGAGGTAAGAGTAGCCGCAACCGGCCCAGCGGGAGAGAACCTGGTACCTTTCGCCACCGTTCTGGCCGATGAAGATTCCAGCGCTTCGGGGGGCTTTGGGGCGGTGATGGGGTCGAAAAACCTCAAGGCGATTGCCGTGGCGGGAAAAGAGAGACCGGTCGCGGCCAGGCCCGATGACTTGAAAGACCTGGTTGATCAAATCCTTCGACTACGCAAGGGCACCTACGATATATATACCCCGGCAATCCCCGGCAAAACCAGGCGCCGGGCCTGTTATGGCTGTATCTCCGGATGTACCAGAGAGACCTTCACATCAAGCGCCGGTGAAGAGGGAAAGTTCTTCTGCCAGTCGGCAAACGTCTATCGCCGACCGGCGATGAAATACTCTCGGGAATCCAGCGAGGTGATATTCCGTGCCAACAGGCTCTGCGACCACTATGGGCTGGATACCGCGGTAATCGAGCCCATGATCGAGTGGCTGGCCAGATGCCAACAGGAAGGCATTCTAAGCGAAAGCGAGGCGGGCCTGCCCCTCTCCGCTATAGGGAGCCAGGAATTTATAGAAGCGCTCATACCAATGATAGCTCTTCGCCAGGGATTCGGAGAAATCCTGGCCCGTGGCACTATACAGGCCGCTGAGCAAATCGGCAAAGAGGCCATGGACGCTTTGGGCGATCTCGTTGCCTCAAGAGCGAACGAGGTGCGCACCTATGATCCGAGGCTCTATAATATCACCGCGCTGCTATGGGCAACCGAACCCCGACGGCCCATACAGCAGCTCCATGAAGTCAGTCTGGCTATCATGGAGTGGGTTTACTGGAGGAAGGAGGGAAAGGACGCTTTCATGTCCGGAGATGTCTTTCGCCGGATGGCCGAGCGGTTCTGGGGAAGTGGGGAGGCGGCTGATTTTACTTCTCTGGAAGGTGTTGCCATGGCTTCCAAACGCATCCAGGATCGCACGTGCGCTAAGGAGAGCCTGGTCCTCTGTGACTTCCTCTGGCCCATCATCTGGGTAAGGTATGGCTCCGAAAACGTCGGGGATCCTTCGATGGAGAGCAAGGTATTCTCGGCTGTCACCGGCATAGAGACCAGCCAGGAGGAACTGGAGCAACTGGGTGAGAGAATCTTCAATTTACAGCGGGCCATACTGGTATGTGAGGGGCGGGGAGGAAGGGAGGGAGACACGCTGCTTGATTACTTCCATCACGCACCGCTCGAAAGCGAGCATCTGAACAGGCGGCTGATTGTCCCTGACAGCACCGGCCAGGCAATAACTATGAAGGGCAATATCCTGTCGCGAGAGGATTATGAAGCACTTAGAACCGAATACTATCGGCTCCGTGGGTGGGATGAGGCAAGCGGCCTTCAAACCCGGCATAGGCTGGAGGAACTCGATCTGAATGATGTCAATGCTCACCTGAATGAACGCCGTCTGCTCGCATGAAAAGCCGACAGCCTGCCACCCGTACAAAAGAATCCATCTCCGTTTCTCTGGATCGGGAAAAAATAATTGCCAGGGCAGGGTTTGAAGGAAAATATAACAAAGAGGAGAGGAATAAATGGCGAACTTTGAAGGCAGGGTAGCACTGGTCACCGGAAGCGGTGCCGGGATCGGCAGGGCCACCGCGATGGCTTTCGCCAGACGCGGGGCGAAGGTAGTGGTGGTTGACTTCGTACCGGAAGCCGGGGAGGAGACTGTCCGGATGATCTCCGAAGCCGGGGGCGAATCAATGTTCATCAAGTGTGATGTAGCCTCCGAAGAGGAGGTCGAATCAATGATCAACACCGCGGTGGAAGCTTACGGCCGACTGGATTGCGCGGCCAATAACGCTGGAATCAGTGGAGAGGTGCAGCGGACAATCGAATGCACCGATGAGAACTGGGAGAAGGTGAACGGAATCAATCTCAAGGGTGTCTGGTTGTGCATGAAGTATGAGATCCCTCAGATGTTGAAACAAAACAGCGGCGCGATCGTTAACACCTCATCCATGTGCGGACTGGTGGGGACGGGCACACCGGCTTATGTAAGCAGCAAGCACGGGGTCATTGGGCTCACCAAAAGCACTGCGATTGAGGTTGCTGGTAATGGTATTCGAGTTAATGCCGTATGCCCCGGTATTGTTCGTACGGCGATGGTTGATACCGCGCTGAAAACCGCGCCGGATGCGATGTCGCAACTGGCGGCGTCCACCCCGATGGGGAGGTTCGGAGAGCCTGAAGAACTGGCTAACGCGATCGTCTGGCTCTGCAGTGACGAAGCATCCTATGTTACCGGTGTATACCTGCCGGTCGACGGCGGATATGTGGCGAAATGAAGCCTTTACCAGGAAGGTCGAGGGGAACTCATGTAGCTGCCTGCCGGGAAGCCGGCCACGACCAAACCCGTCTCATTTATTAAACGAAATGGGGAGGTCCATGTGCCCCTGATAAAGTATCTACGAGGTTGAATTCCCGCGCCGACCCTGTAATAATAAGAGGAGAGGACAATACTGGAACCGGTTTGGCTGCAATTTGGCGTAATGTAACACAAATACCCCTGTATAGAGATACATAATATCAAATATAGCCTGAAATGCTGGCAATTTGAGCATTCCAATTCATACCGGACCTTCTACGTCAATTCCGGCTTGTCAAACAAAGTCATTACCGGCTAACGCAGAGGAGGCAGCGGATGCCTCACCTGGAGAGTAGGCCTTTCATAAATCCAGACAGACAATTAAACATCTGTAAAGCGGAAAGGGGAGCTGGTTGGTAAGTTTCGGAGCTGCCACTTTCCCGAAATGAGAGATTATGCTAACTGATGATATTATCCGGCCTGATCAGGAAATACAAGCCCCGCCCTTCGGAGAGGGGTTCCCTCCGAAAACGATTGCGCTGGTAGGCGTTTCAAGAACCGATCACTTACAGCATCCCGGCTATACCGGGCTACGGTTGCTTCGCATCCTGCGGGATGGAGGTTACGAGGGGCGCATATATCCGGTAAATCCCAAAGCTGACTATATAGACGGGATCAAGGCATATCCTGAGGTCAGCGCTATTCCTGAGAGGGTGGACCTGGTAAACATAACGGTTCCGTCACCTAAGGTGCCGGCCGTTCTTGATGACTGCGCGAGGGCCGGCGCCCGAAATGTGCAGATCTGCTCCTCAGGTTTCGGTGAAACCGGTCAGCCGGAGGGTAAGGATCTGGACAGGCAGATTATTGAGATTGCGCGCCGAACGGGACTGCGCGTCATCGGGCCCAACTGCATGGGCTTCCATGTGCCGTCAGCCAGGATGAAGATGTTCGAGGATGTCCCCCTGGAAGCAGGTCCGGTGGCATTTCTCTCTCAAAGCGGCGGGCATGCCCGTGTGTTTATTCACCACGCTTCCGCCATGGGAATCGGGGTAAGCAAGGTAATCAGCCATGGAAACGCGCTCCTGATGGATACCCCGAATTTCCTTGAGGCCCTTGAATCTGATCCGGACACAGGGATCATCTGCATGTATCTCGAGGGAGTCAGGGACGGACAGCGGCTGATGGACATGGTGCGAAGGATAAATAAAACAAAACCCGTTATTATCTGGAAGGGAGGACTCACGGGTCCGGGTGCGAGAGCCGCTGCTTCCCACACAGCCTCCCTGGCAGGTGAAAAGAGGATATGGGAGGCGTTCTTCAAGCAAACCGGGGCCATTCAGGCAGGGTCTATCGCCGACCTTATCGATATGGCTGTTACCCTGGACCGCCTCGGGCCGGCTGGCAGTAAACGGGTGGCGGTGCTGGGGGCGGGGGGAGGGGATACGGTGGCGGCCGGAGATGCATGTGCCAATGCCGGACTCGAGCTGCCTTTGCTATCGCCTCTGACCAGGGAACAACTGATGGAGTTCATTTTCCTGGTCAACCAGGGAATCGCGAATCCTCTCGATCTGCCCATCGTGTTCCGTGACGTTGATGTGCTGAGAAGAACTCTCAGGGTGTTAGCCTCCGATCCCGCGGTGGACGCGCTCTTGATCAGGGTAGGGTCTGAGTTCTTTACCATCGACGACATCTTCCCTCCAGTGGCCGATTTTGCCGAATGTATTCTGGATCTGGTCCGTAATGAGACGAATGGCAAACCCATTATGGTAGCTGTCACGGAAGAGAGCAGCCTGGAACCGGCTGAAAAGCACGCTCGTGCCTTGCGCGAATTTGGCGTCCCCGCTCTGGGATCGCTTCAGAGGGCAAGCCATGCCCTCAGCCGTGCCATTACATTTCAGCAGTATCAAAGAGAGCACTAATTCTGGTATAAGACCTTCTTAAAGAAGCTGCCGCTGGAATAATGAGTTTCTTAAGACTGTTCCGGAGGCCAGCCTGTTACCAGGCCGCGTTTGCGGCATACAGATTGCGCATGTACGGTTTTCCCCAGGTATTCGCTGGCTTCCGGTTCGGTAGCCAGCCATCGTATAACCGCGGCAGGCACTTCGGGGGGAGCGCTTCCATAAGAGGCGGCCATATCGCTGTCGCCTCCTAAGGTCGCTAAAAGCGCCTCCGTAGTCACCACACCGGGATTAAGATTGTAAGCCCGGATACCTTTTCCCCCCAGTTCCATGTTCAAAATGCCGGCCAGCCTGTGAAAAGCCGCCTTACTGGCACCATAGCCAAAACCCCAACTCCCTTTCCAGACAGGCATAGGCGGGTCATGTTCCGCTCCACCTGTGGTCAGACTGATGATGACGCCCCCACCAAACCTCAACATGAGTTCAACCACCCGCTTTGTCAGATGAAAAGGCGCCAATACATTCGCCTCAAAGACACGCCGGAGATCGCCTAACTCCAGTTCCTCGAAAGGGACATTTATGCCGCTGCCCTGAAAAGTGGCGTTATTGACCAGAACGTCCACCCTTCCCCACTCGGCGATGACCGAGTCAACAGCCATGTCGATGGAAGCGGTATCAAGCAAATCTATGGGTAATACCAGAGCCTCCCGGCCCTGTCCGCGCACCAGTTTCTCTGTTTCTTCCAGACTGCCGGGAAGCGGCCGCCCGTCGGCAGTTGATAGCATGTGCTCGTGCCTCTGCCCCTGCTTCACCGTCCTGGCCGTTATCACCACGTCAAATCCGGTTTCCGCCATGGTCACCGCCGCGGCACGCCCGATGCCCCGGCTCGCCCCCGTTATGAACGCTACCTTCCGCTGGTCGCTCATCGATTTCCTCCTTACGCACCTCTGAGTCTCGGTTCTATCTTTTCCAGATGATACCACAAAGGACCGAGATTTGACTCGCGAGACCTGGCCCACCGGAGGTAGAAATAACATCCATGTTCAACCCCCTTCTTACGATTGCCAATACGCCAGAACTCGAGCGATTCGGCGAGTCAGTACTATTTGAGGATCAGTCCACCCCAGTATCCCCACAGTGCACCGGCCAGTCAATCCGGAGACGTACGGAAAGACTGGAAAAGACACCGGCTTTCAACCAGCCCGTCGGACCTCTTCACTACCGAATCCGTAGGGATACGGATTGACGCCGCTCTCCCCGGTAGATAGTCTTTCATCGATGAGGGGGGTATTTTCTTTTTTTGATGAAACAACTCTCTGCCTCAACAGGTTTCATCCGAATCAACCGCTGTTTACAGGTAATCATAAATACCTTGACACAACTAATAATTACAGGCGATACTATTACCGACTCAACATGAGGAGGAAAGTAAAATGAGCATGCCTCTTGAAGGATTTCGCGTGCTGGAGTGGGGACTGTGGATAGCGGCCCCGACCACGTCCATGATGCTTGGAGACCTGGGAGCCGATGTAATCAAGATAGAGCACAGGGTAACGGGCGATCCCTGCCGTGGGCTTGACGCCGGCTATGGAACGGGGACAGGAAGGCAAAGCCTCTACGAAGGTTTTAATCGTAACAAACGGAGCTTGACGCTTGACCTGGGAAAGCCGGAGGCTCTGGAAGTAGTCTACCGGCTGGTGGAGACTTCCGACGTGTTCGTCACAAACTTTCGTCAATCGGTCGCGAAGAGAACCGGCCTGGATTACGAAACACTCTCAAAGAAAAATCCTGAACTGATATACACCGTTATCACCGGATATGGATCGAAGGGACCTGAGGCGGATATCCGCGCCTTTGACGGATTGGCCCAGGGACGTTCGGCTCTAGCCATGCAGGCTCATCCTGACGGCCCGGTTTGGATCCGTCCCGCCCTGGGTGACACAATTGCCGGAATAAATTCAGCTTTTGGCATAGTTACCGCTCTCTTGGCTCGTGAACGGGGGGGCACCGGCCAGAAAGTGGAGACATCCCTCCTTTCCAGCCTCATGTTCCAGCAAACCAGCAATATAGCCCTGCATTTTATCGGCTTTATTCCTTACGCGCCTACCCCCAGGACGAAACCAACTAACCCCCTGCTGAACATGTACCTTTGCGGGGATAATAAATGGATCAACATTTACATACCGGAAGCGGACAGGTTCTGGCCCAGTTTCTGCAAGGCCATGGGTATTGAGCATCTTCGCGACGATCCTAAATTCAAGGATATCTGGATTCGCGCTCAGAACAGCGAGGAACTTGTCAGCATTCTCGACCCGATTTTCGCAAGCAAACCACGCCATGAATGGATACGTATTCTGCAGGAGAACGAGTGTGTTATCGATGTAATTAACGACTATCCCGATCTTCCCAACGACGAGCAGGTGATCGCCAATAACTACCTGCCTGAGTTCGATCATCCTAATTATGGCAAGATAGTCTACTCACCTATACCGGTGGAATTCGGCTCCACTCCCGGCCAGATAAGAATGCCGGCTCCTGAGTTCGGTCAGCACACCGAAGAGATACTGCTCGATGCCGGATATTCGTGGGAGGAAATAGTCCAGTTTAAGGAGAAAGAGGTTATTTAGGGAACCTTTGATCACACCCCTCAAGTCCCCCAATCATGGGGGACTTATAAAGCCGGGGGACGCCCCCAGCCCCCCGAAGCCACCTCTTAATGAAGAGGATCCTTTGTTAGCGTACTCTCCGGCAAATAACCGGATTTTCAATTATCTTCTTTGCAAAGGCTGGTACACCGGGAGCGATCTCCCGGTGTACCAGCCTCTTTATGTGAATTACTGAGTCAACAGGATGCCCTGCTTCAACAAATATAACCAAACGTCAGGGATAGCACATCAGCAAACCCTGGAATCACGCCGATAATCGTTCGGGAGGGAATACCCAGGTATTCCCTCCCGGGAAAAAAGAGCTGTCAGGCCGGAATCCGGCCTGACAGCTCTTTAAGCGCCTCGAGACAAGTCACGATTTATCTAAGCTCAAGCCATTCCTTTCGGAACGTTCCCGATTATCTCGCCTTTCTCCATCTCGGCTATCTCATCTGCGGACAGATTGAACTCGCTCTCCAGAATCTCCCTGTTGTGCTGACCGAGAGTAGGCGCCCCGAAACAGTGCATTCCCCCAGTGCCGGGATATTGTACTATAGCGATTCGGGGATAGCGTCTCATCCCGAGTATAGGATGTTCGAGTTCCTGGTAAAAACGCCGGGCGGAAAGGTGCGGCTCGCTGTACATCTCGTGCGCCCCCAGCACCTTACATGCAGGAATTCCCTGAGCGCGTATCTTCTCTACAATCTCCTCAGCATTGGCTGCGCCTGCCCACTCCCCAATCCCCTCATCTATTTGATCATGACGCTCCATTCTTCCCTCGAAGGTCTTCAATCCGGGGTCTTCCGCCCATGAGGGTGAACCCATTGCGCCGACCAGTTTGTCCCACTCCTCATCATTCCTTATCGAGATCGCCACCCATCTGTTATCCGCGCTCAGGTATACCCCCTCAGGCGACATTATCTCAGAGCGGTTCCCGTTTCTGGTCTGAACCCTGCCTGTGACGGAGTAGGCAATGACCTGCTCCGCCATCGTGCATGTGCAAGCCTCGAGCTGAGATACTTCAACAACCTGGCCCTCTCCGGTAATATCACGGTATTCGAGTGCCGCCTGGACTGCTACAAGGCCATGCATCGAGACAACCGGGTCCGCTACACCACCCAGCGCCAGAGGCGCGTAATCGGGATCGCCCGTAAGCCAGGCCATTCCGGAGGCCTGTTCCATAGCCATTCCCCATCCCACGTAATCCTTCCAGGGGCCCGATAATCCAAACGCGGGCATGCGCACTACTATCAGTCTTGGATTGATCTCCCGAAGATGTTCGACACTTAAGCCAAAATTATCCATGACACGGGCTGAAAAATTTTCGATGACGATGTCTGAACCGGCCAGCAACCGTTCCATCAGGACTTTACCTTTCTCCTGATTGAGATCAAGGGTGATATTCCGTTTATTAAGATTGGAACCCTGGTATCCACCTCCGAGTTCGTACCATTTGTCACCCTGCTGGGGATATGACATGGAATATCGGAAGCCATCCGGACGCTGTATGGATTCCACCTTGATCACATCCGCGCCCATCGCACCCAGGTAACAGCCAACCAGGGGACCCGCCCAGAAGGTTCCCATATCTATCACCCTCAACCCTTCGAAGGGAAGGTAAGTACCCTCTCTCGAAGACACTTCCTTACTGCTTTCTCGCCGTTCACCTGACCATGGATTTCCCTCGATATCACCTCTATGCTCGCCCAGCCGGGGCGCGCGAGTTCGAAGCGATGCGGGTGTTTTCTCCAGTAAAAAGGGGAATGACGGCTGTATAAACTGATCTTCCGGGTCCCGGATAAAGAATCCCCTGGACTTCAACTGAGCCATTTCCGGAAGATTCTGGCCATTGCCTATCGGTACGGCTGGAATTCGTACAGCCTGGCACAATTCCACAATCTCCTCAGCCGTCCTCTCCATCAGCCAGGGCTTGATATCTTCGTAGAACCGCTCCAGCTCCGGACCGGCTACATTCAATTCCATTTGCTTTGGAATATATTCAGGAACTCCCATGAAGGTGCAGCAATCCGCAAACTGCTGCGCGGTCAGGACGTTAACAGCGACGTACCCGTCCTTGCATCGAACCGCGCCCGGTACGGGGAATATCCGGTCCTCAGGGATTCCCATTCCCAGAGACTGCAGCGTTTCGAAGAAAAACGCCGGCTGCGGAAGCGTTCCCAGCAGGCATTCCTGTTTGGATACATCAACGACGACTTTCTCACCCAGTTCCCTTGCCGTCCTTACAGATGTCAGCCCACCACACGCAGCGTGCACGCCGGTGACATAATCTCCTACCAGTCCTCCGGCCTTTGAAGGTTTCGGCTGGGTGGACTGGTGCCTGGATATCCAGGCCGCGGAAGCCTGTACCGTCAGATCAGTGGCTGGTACGTTGATATAAGGGCCTTCCTGGCCAAAGTCAGCTATTCGCACCACAGCTATGTTATGGTTGACTTTCGCCAGCTTATCGGGATCCAGCCCCAGACCTTCCAGAACCCCGGCGCCAAGGTTTTCCACCACTAAATCAGCTCCGGCGACGAGGCCTTTGAACGCATCAATACCGCCCTGTTCCGAAAGGTTCATCTCAACACTGCGCTTGTTGGTATTGAGGTATCTGAAAAGACAGCCCACACTGGCGTCATCCGGGTCAAGAGGGAAAGAACCGGTGTTCCGGAGACAATCCCCTCCCGGAGCTTCCACTTTGATTACATCAGCGCCCAGATCGGCAAGTAACTTACAGCAATAGGCGGCCGATATTCCCTCTCCCAGCTCTATTACATGCAGGTGCGAAAGCGCTTTACCCATTAATAAGTCCTCCACAATCCGTAATATGTCAAACCTTACTGCCTGTTCCCTCTTTTAATCCGCATAAACAGGCCCATCTATTACCTGTGAACATGTTTTGATACGCGCTGTTATGTTAGCAGGGAACCACTTACTGAAGAGGTCCCCTGACTTTGCAAGGCGGCCGGCGCTAGCCGGCCGCCTTGCCCCTAACTGATTGATTCAATGCTCAGGGTAAAAATACATCTATTCCACTTTCGGGAACGGATACCATTCCGGGTCGGCGCTGACCAGATCATTCTCGGCGCTATCCCACTCGTACATTCTAAAGTAATCGTACCCGTAGCGGCTGGTTTCTGTAAATGCCCATGGCTCGTATGCCTCTCCCGGATCAACCGTAAAGTCGGTCAGTGTATCATACAAAGCCTGGCTGGAGAAGTTCTCAGCGCCAACATCCTCTACCGTCTGTTTAACCGCCTCCAGCATCCCGTGAAACATGTGCATAGACGTCATATAGGCACCACCGCGTGCCATCTGGCTATCCAGTTCCGACTGTCCACGGTATTCGACAAGAAGCTCCTTAGCCAGATTAACCAGTTCGGCATCCTCGTTCCACCAGCGGCAGGGGAGTTCGCACAGGGTTCCATCGAACTTCTCGACCAGGCTGGCATCTCGAACCATACCCAGAAAAGCTATATGCGTATCGGTCATCATCAATGTCGCCTCTGATCCGGCATCCCGCAAGGCTTTTATCGCGGGAATCATGCCCGCTCCCGGGAGGAACACGTAGTCAGCATCCCTCAGTCCATTCGCGGGTTCATCCCAGGTGAAAGTTCCCGCCCGCTCCAGGAACCTGCCCTCCCACACGAACTGCTCTGGATGCTCCTCAACATACCGCTCGAACCCCACTAAAAATTCCTCAAAGGCGGGAGTGGCCCACGTCATGAACCCCAGCTTGGCCGGTCCGTTGGCCTCGTAGTCCCAGTGGTTTTCGGCGATCCATCCCAGGTAGCCATAAGCTACGTCCCTGAACGCGGGATTAATGGTAAACAGCCAGCCCGGAGGGTTGCCGACCTCTTCAAGGCCTGAAGAACAAAAGGTAACCACCTCGTCTCGATTAGCGTTAGCCTTGATCGCGATAGGTGTGGTGGGCAGACCGGCATAGATGAAATCGGCCCCCCTGTCCATAATCCATTCGTACCCTGGTATATCACGTGCGGGTTCATACTGGGTATCGTATTCAATTATCTCCATCTTCACGTTGGGAATAAAGTTATTCTCATTGTAGTAACGGACCAAGTCCTCCAGTGCCATGTCCACCACCTGCATGGCCTGAGATGCCGCCCCTGTCTTATCCGTCAGGTTGCCTATGGTAATGGTCACTTCCTCAGGCGGCTCGGTTGTGGGTTCCCCTGTCTTGGTCGGGCTGGCGGTCGGCGTTTCATCATCACCACCGCATGCGGTCATCAATGGCAGCGAAACAAGTGCTATTACAAAGCACAAAACCATCATAATTTTCCACAATCTCATGATTAATCTGACCTCCCTCTTTCCTTATTTCGATTTACAGGTTAAACGTGTATTATTACTGTTCCGTCTCTTGATCACCCCCTTTCACAGTATCTGGTTTCCGGTTTAGTTATATGTTTTACATTTTTCTCATAAACATCTAAAGTGAAGTTCATCAGTCCGCAAATTCGGTGATACGCCCGGCTTTTAAAGACTGGAAATAGTCCAGACATTCCTGACAACTGTCAAAAGCCGGTTCACCAAACTGCCGCCAGCCGTCATCGAGACAGTCCGAAGCGCCTTCCTCAAGTTTCAACTTCTCTATTGCGGCAGCTTCCACATCCTCATCATTGAACGGGATATCGAGCCATTCCTTTTGGGAGAACATCCGGGTCTGGTCGGCGTAATGTGGTGAATTCGGATTGGCCGAGTTCGAATAAGTCAGGATACCCCGGAATTCCGGCCCGTTTTCCGTGAATTCAACGGCCCATATATAACTGGAGTGGGACGCTTCCATATTCATGGCCAGTTCGCCGTTCTGGAAACCGGGGAGCGTTTCGATTTTATTGAAGATCCCCTCAATCTCTGTGCCGCCATGGATAGGAATAAATTCATCATTCTTTACTGTTCCCTGCAGCTCACCCAGTGGAGTGTTCAAAGGAATACCGGCATCCCGGAAATTCTCAACGGCCCTGGCCACTGCCTGAAGCGCTTCCGGATTATCCTCTGTGTTTAACCCTCGTGGCGTTGTGAGAGGATTGTCGGGGTCAAAAGGCACGGCGTAATTAAACGTCTCGGGCAACCAACGGGTGGATTCCCCATTATTGGCCGCCCACATGATCTCTCGGAAGAGGATTTCGCCTATACTGTCGAGATTGGCATGCATATCCCAGGCCTCCAGCACCGGCGCGGCTTCGCTTATATCCACTGTAGAGAGGGTATTGCCTTCATCATCGAGGATATCTACCATCGGGTTGTTTTCTACCAGAGTGACGAGATCATCACGCAGAAGCTGAGCGGCGTAATTCTGATTACTCAAAGCGATATAAGTCAGCTGATCGAGAGTAAATCTTTCGCCCTCAAGTCCGTCGCTGCCATCCATTCGCTCCTGTATCATATTCAGGGTGGACCGGCCCCTCAGTGTCCGTTCCGTCCCTTCCGAACCTAAGTAGGCGGGAAAACCCTCCAGTGGCTCATTGGGATTGGCCAGCCAGTAGCTGTCGTTTGAGTTGGCGACATAATCGGTTCGGAACAAGTAGGGCGCTTCATCCGGAGGCAGATAGCCCGGCACGGCCGCCTCCGAGTTCTGGCACCACTCGCAGTCAGAGAGTGTCCCAGCCATTGTGGGACCTTGCAGGATACACCAGTCAGGTACACAGGTCAGATCGGGCAGCGGACCCATATCACCGAACAGCACCTCGCCGGAGGAATCCGCCGCGGTAGTGTAAGTGGTCGCGGTCTGGTATCGGTCGTAAATATCCTTAAGCTCCCGCACCGATTCAGCGTTGTAAGTTTCAATCGTGGCATCCAGGTTACGCTCACCCTCATCAGCGAGTTTGAGAGAAAACGCCATGCTCGAATCCCAGGGGAACACACCTCCCACCACCAGTCCGAATCGCGTCGAATAGAAGGTATGACTCCGCTCCTGTATCGAGCCATCTTCCATCAGCACCTCTACTGTAACCTCCTCAGTGGTCATTTCATGCGGTTCGTAATCGTATTTGTATGTGGTAGGGCTCTCCTCTGTGAGTGAAACCATGTAAAACGCGTAGCGTTGGGCCGGGGAGACCGTATTGGTCAGTGCCAGATGCTCGGTTGTCCCCATTCCTACATTGGCCCGATTCAACACGGTTCCTCCGAGCATGTCCATTACACCGGGGATCGTCTGGTGAAACTGATAGAACCTCATTCCCGGATCATCAACCCAGGGCATATGTGGGTTGGCGAGCAGCATTCCGCTCCCGTTCCGGGTAGCATCGCGTCCCAGGGCAATGGCGTTACTGCCCTTTTCCATAGGGTTGACCAGAGCTGCAATCGCCCGGGAATCCGAAACGGATTGCCGCGCCTGTTCTTCTGATTCCGGCTTCGGTGGCTCAGCGGCCACGATCATATCGGCGAAACCCGGCAGCCAGAAGGGCATGGTGTTGATTCGTTTGACATCATCGACGAAGATTTCATCCACCCATTCGGCGCTTTTGCATGCCGGATCCGTCAGTTTATCGACACCAGTTTCACGGAGGTAACGGTTGTACCCGGCAGCATAGCCACGGAACATGGCCTCGAATTCCGCCGGGATTTCCTGTTCGGCTACGCCACGGTCAATCATCAGTTGGTAGAAGAAATCGCTTTTGACGTTTTCGTCATTTTCACCGGGCCCGAAAACTCGTGCCATCTGGCCCCGGAACTTGATGAAGTCCTTCGCCAGCAGGCAGATATTATCTTCAGCCGCCGCGTAACCTGTGCCGTAACCAATGCTGGCAAAGTCTTCCGCCTTGATATGCGGAATCCCGCCTTCCGTTCTCCTGATATCCACCTCGTAGACAGGTTCGGCCAGAGCCGGTGATATATCTTCAGGACATGAGGTGGGTGTCTGAGTGGCCGGCTCCTCTGTCTCAGTAGGACTCGCGGTCGGTGTTTTATCGTCGCCACCACAAGCGGCCATCAGTGGCAGAGCGACCATGGCTGCTGCGAAACAGAAGAGCATCATCATTTTCCAGGATCTCATGATAAATCAGCGCCTCTTTTTTTATGGGTTAAGCACCTGTTTTCCGTATTCCGCCTCCTGGCCGCCTGCTTCCATGGTAACACATTCCGGTACAGTTAACGATTAAACTATATGTGAAATTACTTTGTTTGATATATACCAGTGTCGTAATTTTCTTTCTCAGGACGGATTCACATAGTAACGAATAAAGATTGCCAAAAATCGAGATAGGATGATATTAGTTATATTAGTAGGATAGCCATATAGAGTCAATCCGTAGTCATACGGATTGACTTCTTCAGCAGACCGCATTATGGAAAACTTCGATGCCATATAATCTACGAGTTGTCCTCGAGCTTGCTTGAAAGACCATTAACGATAGATTATAGTAAACTTACAATATAGATTCGCCTGAAATATCTTTAAGCATCAATAATCAACCTGATACGGGACATCACTTTACCGGATGTAATTATCATGCCAGATCGTCAGACCTCAAAAACCGGCTCTCCCGGGATTAATGCCCGCGCCGGCTCATCGGGCCAGGCCGTTTCGTCGATCGGTTTAAACTACCGGGAGATGGAAGAATCCCTGGCTGAACTTGAATTCCGGCACCTTACCGTTCTAGACAGCATCAGCGAAGGCGTAGTAATCACCCAGAAAGGAGTGAACCGATATAGCAATCGTGCTCTCTCCGATATTACGGGATGGACGGCGGATGAAGTAATCAGTATGCCGCCACTGTTGAGTATGATAACCCTGGCATCCGGTGGGAAGCGGAGCTTAGATGCGGGCCAGCTCCAGCGTGGGAAAAAGGCCGGCAATCACAAGGAATACCGGATTAAATGCAAGGATGGTACCACCAAGGATGTCGAGATGGCCACCCTCCGGATCAAGTACAACGGGCGGGAAGCATATATGACTCTGGTGAAAGACATAACGCAGTATCGCCGCATCGAGGTAGCGCTCCTGGAAAGCGAGGAAAGGTTTCGGGTTATCCTGGATAGCGCGTCAAACGCCATCGTCTATTACGATCTGAGTGGTAATATCCTCCTTATGAATATCGCGGGGGCGAGGTTGATGGGTGGGGAGCCGGATGATTTCATCGGAAAGCGCGTACACGATATATTCCCTAAAGAAGGAAAGGCAATTCTGAAGCGGGTTATCCGCGTGGCAGAGAACGGCGAGGGGGGCGAATACAAAGATAATGTGGTAATCCCACCCGGTGAGCGGTGGTTCCTTTCTAGATTCGACCCGGTTCGTAATGGAAGCGGCGAGATATTCGCCGTACAAACCATCTCATACGATATTACTGATTATGAGCACCTCGCCCAGGCCTGGCGCGATCTTTCCCGGAGGCTGGTAGAGGTACAGGAAGAAGAAAGGCACCATATAGCATCTGAGTTGCATGATCAGGTGGGACAGAGCCTGACAGGACTCAAGCTCATGTTCGGGCGGATCCTCTCAGAGTACAATGGCGGCAATCAATCGGTTCTCAAAGAGGCACAGAATATACTTGACGACCTGGTAGAGCGTGTTCGCGAGCTGTCATTGAACCTGCGGCCATCGATGCTTGATGACCTTGGGCTGGTGCCGTCTCTATTGTGGCTGATCGAGCGCTATGAAACTCAAACAGGCGTCAAGGTCGACTTCAAGCATAAAGGGGTCGATCAATCCTTACCCGAGGACATGACCATAGTAGCTTATCGCATCGTCCAGGAAAGCCTTACCAACGTAGCACGTCACGCTGGAGTTAACAAGGTGGCTGTCTGGTTGATGGCTGACGATGAAAACCTCATCGTTCATGTCTATGACGCGGGAGCCGGATTTGATCCTGAGGTGGAAAGGTCCTCAAGGCCCTCCAGCGGTCTAACCGGTATGAAGGAGAGAGCCAAAGCACTGGGTGGCTGGGTAACCATCAGTTCCACTCCCGGTCATGGCACGGATGTGGTGGCTCACCTTCCTTTTACCTCTTAGTGGGAGATATAAGAATTCAGCGACTATGACGACCATAATACTCGCCGATGATCACGATGTTGTCAGAAGGGGCCTTCAGTTTATTCTGGAATCCGAGCCGGATTTTGAGGTCGTGGGTGAAGCCGATGACGGGCTGGAAACGGTTCGACTGGTTGAGGAATTCCAGCCAGATGTTCTGGTGGTGGACGTGATGATGCCCGGGCTAAACGGCCTCGAAGTAACCCGAAGGGTCGATGAGGTATCACCCCGTACTAGAACGGTCATTGTCTCGATGTACGCCAATGAAGCGTACGTCATGGAGGCTCTTGACTCCGGCGCCAACAGCTACGTGCTCAAGAACTCAACTCAGGATGAACTTATCCCCGCTGTACGTGAGGCTTCCATCGGACGTCGATTCATCAGCCCTTCCCTTGCCGGTACGCTGGAGGCATATGCGAAGAAAGCGAAGGAAGGGGTCGTTTTAGAGTCATATGACATGCTCAGCAGCAGGGAACGGGAGGTCCTTCACCTTGCAGCCGAAGGCCTGACGAATGCCGATATCGGGGAACGCCTATTCATCAGCTCTCGCACCGTTGAGGATCATCGCGCCAGCATGATGCACAAGCTGGGGCTCAAGAGTCATGTCGACCTGGTGCGGTATGCGTTGCGCCGTGGCATACTTCCAATGGATACATAACCGACCTTATTCATCCCCACACTTCACGCCCCGCCTCTTCAGTGCAAATCCCGTACATATACGGATTGCCGCTCCGGCAGGCGCGAGCTATCATTCCCTAGAATGCCTGAAAAAGTGCTAACTTCAGCGATATGAAGGGAGACCGCGTCCCCAAATTCAAAATTTCGCCTGGATTTGTCAATGATGGGGATTGATTCAGGGCTCTCCTCGGTGTAACTGGAGCAGTAAGCGGTCCCTGTCCGCTGAGCAGCGTTATAACAATTGTTGTAAGGAGGTTATCAGACAATGAATAACGGTAAATACGACGTGGTGGTTATGGGGTCAGGGATGGGGGGGTTGTGTGCCGGAGCATTACTGGCCAAGGAAGGTTATAAGACTCTGGTACTGGAGAAGCGCGATATTATTGGAGGAAGGTTTTCCACCGAGGTATTGGAGGGTTCCTATAAATTCCCCACCGGAGCCGTATATCTTCACATGTCCGGTTATGTACCTGCGATTATTAAAGAGCTGGGACTTCAAGTAGAACTAGCTGAGGTTCCGGAGTATGTTTGCAGGATAGAGGGTAAGGACTACGAGCTCTCCGGCAAGGGGAGATTCAGGAAGTTACTGGATATTATCTCTATGAATCATTCGGAACGCGGCGAACGGGGAGAGGCTTTCGCGATGAAGGTGCCCGCTGAGAGGATTATGAACGACTTTCGTGATGAGGTGATGTACACCATCAATAATCCGGGGAAAAAGAAGGCGAGCCTTTACAACGTTACGGTGCGTGACTGGATGTTGAGATACACGGAAAATCCATTTGTACACGACCTGTTTGATACCTACTGCACCGGCTTTGCCATGGCTCGCGCGCATGAACTGCAGGCCTCTGAACTTTTCTATGTTATGGGTAGAACAGCGGGAATGACAGACGTCTGGATGGTGCCGAATGGTAACATCACCGTGATGCAGGAACTTGAAAGAGTGGTTAAAGCAAATAACGGTGACGTGTGGACCAATACCCCTGCAAAAAAAGTCATTGTTAAAAACGGGGCGGCTAAAGGGGTTGTCATTGAGAAGAACGGTAAGGAGGAAGAGATCTCCTGTAAAGTGGTGATCGGCAACGGACCTCCGAGGCACACTGTCGAGCTTGCCGGCGTGGAAAACTACACCGAAGAATATTTAAGGGAGATGAGAACTAAGATGAGGCCGCACCCCTGTATATTCTTCGCCATTGCCGGAGAAAAGCCTCTCTGCCTGGAAAAAGGCCAGAAGGCCGGATTAAACCTTATCTGCTCCCGAAGGATACAAGCGGTTCTCCCGGTTACCAACGTCTGTCCCGAGTTGGCTCCCCCCGGAGAGCAATTACTTTACATCATCGGAGAACCGCGTTCCACCCTGGAGCCAATGGACGAGGAGTACGAAATCCAGCAGTGCATGCTGGATATCAAGGAGCATTTCCCGGATTTCGACAAATACGGTAAAATACTCAAGATCGATCCACGTAACATTGACCATGACCTGCCCGAGTCACACGGCTGGGAGACCAAGTCCTATTTCCTGCCGGTAACAACCCCGGTAAGAAACCTGTACAGTGTTGGGGAAGCCGTGACCGAACCCGGTATCATCGGTACCTCCGGGTGCGCCGGAAGCGCCATCAAGGTTGCCGGGATGATCAAGAGGACGATTAAACCAAGCCGATAAATTTATTGCGGAGAAAAAAAGGAAGAGCGGCCCTTCAATGTCTCAGGGCCGCTCTTCTTATATTGTTTCTATTGTTTCCACCGATATTCCCCCGCTTCCGATTTCCGGGGGAATCATCTCATTCCTTACACCATTCCTTCTTTACCTGTTCTTTAGTGGGGTATCTCCTGATCTCCAATTTCAAGCTTGACTGATATAGCTATCTTATATAGCAACGTCAGCACCAGGAAGCCTAGCCCCCATACCCCCATGGTTATAGCCACTTCTTTACCGGTTGGCCAGTACTGGGTAAATTCATGTAACGCGTTAGGTATGAAGCCGGGAATCACCAGCAACATGCCTTTGTCTATCCAGATGGCAACAAAGACCAGCAGGCAGGCCAGTAACAGCGTATCATGTCTGTATCTGGTCCCCGGATTCACCAATAGCCCGATCGCCGCGACCATCATAAACAGCACTGCCCACATATATGGCTGAAGGCCACTCCCGCCCTCGCCAAACAAGAGGTATTTCCACGTTGCCGTATGCTCGGGACTTCCTGAATAAAAGACGGTGAAAAACTCGGATAAAAGGAAGAAGAAACTGATTATCGTGGCGTAGGTCACTATAGTCGATATCTTCTTGATAGCAATCTTCCCGGGATCAAAGTCAGTATATCGACGCAGAATAAGGGCGATAATGATCAGGAGTGCCGGACCGGCGGCAAACGCTGTTGCCAGGAAGCGCGGCGCCATCAGTGCAGTCAGCCAGAATGTCTTGCCAGCCAGACCAGCATATATAAAAGCTGTCACCGTATGGATGCTCACAGCCCAGGGAATCGAGAGCAATATCAGTGGCTTAATCCAGGATCTCGGCTTCTCACCTTTCCTCTCCGAATCCAGTACAGACCATCCAATGACTATGTTAAGCAGTAAATATCCCGTCAGCACTACAATGTCAAAGAATAGAATAGAATTCGGGGTTGGATAGAGAAACAGGTTAACCAGCCTGTCAGGTCTCCCCAGGTCAACCGTAACGAAGGTAATGCACATGCCACAAGCCACCACTGCCAGGAACTCACCGAGAATAACGATCTTGCCGAATTCCTTCTGATCATGCAGATAATATGGTAAAACCAGCATCACACCAGATGCAGCAACACCAACGAAGAAGGTGAAATTGGCCAGATATAGGCCCCATGAGACATCACGGCTCATTCCGGTGATTCCCAGGCCGTTCCAGAGCTGATCCACGTAGAAAACGACGCCAACAGCCGTTACTGCAGCCAGAAACGCCAGCCAGAGCCAGTACTTTTTGCTCCCGTGAAAAATTTTCTCAATCATGCTACCTCTATACCAGATAATATACTTTTGGTTGCGTTCCGCTTATTTCCTTACGCCTCAGGGGAATCAGTTTCTCCTCTTTCTGGAGATGATCCATGGCGTTATGTATTATTGAGTTCTCGTCGGCGAGATCACCGAATATCAAAGCCGACTGCTCATGACTGCCCTTCCTTTTGATGCACGCTTCTACGCAATAAGGCAGTTCACCTCCGTGTATATCCCGATCGGTACAGAAATTACACTTCTCCACAACACCTTTTGTTCGAGTGGGGAAATTAGGATTGGGCGCATTATCCGGCAAACCCTTTCGTGGGTCCACGAAATTGAAGCTCCTGGCTCCATAAGGGCATGCAGCGACACAGAAGCGGCACCCGATGCAGCGGTGATAATCCATCATAACCACGCCATCGGCCCGCTTATATGTTGCCTGTGTGGGGCAGACACGGACACAAGCGGGGTTACTGCAGTGATTGCACAGGACCAGGAAAGGCACCCCTTCCATTCGCTCTTTTATCGGCTCATTATGCAGATACTCAGGGAAAGCGTGCTCGAACTCTGTCTCCCATATCCATTTGACTGTATGCCGGTCATTTCCCAGTTCAGGTACATTGTGGTTGAGATGACACGCCTTTATACAATCATCACACCCTTCCTCACAACGCTCCGGAACGAAAAGCATGGACATCTGCTTGCCTTTAAGCCGCGGGTCGTCCCCCCCGACAACCGGGCTGCACCCAGTCAGAAGCGTGCCTGCAGATGTAGATGCCACAATCCCCGCAGAGGCAAGTCCGGCCAGCTTCAAGAAGTCACGTCTCGAAAGTTCCATCTACTACTCCTCTTCCACTACGTTGTGGCATTCCCAACAGTCTGGCTTCACTCCTACATAGTCGTGGCACTGATCACAAAACTCGTCCTTGTTTGTGTGACATGCCTCAAGGCAAGTGTCTGTAAGGCTCTTATCATACTCGGTTCCATACTCCTTCGATATGTAAATCCGGTCGGCGCCACGAACAACCTCATCCCTCCAGGCATCCAGGAGATTCACGTGCTTCGATCTCATATAACTTACTGACTCAACGCATTCCGTTATGCCACGCTCCTGCAGTTTAGTGACATCCGGATGAGGGTCGAAATCCGCCTCGCCGGTAACCTGGCTGTACCAGAACGGCAGGGCGAAAACCGCGAGGAAGATGATTACTCCGACAATGACCTTACCCTTATCATACATCACTCGTCCTCCCCTTCAGAGGGCTCAACACCCGGTAGAGGCTCTCCTCTCAGGTCCAGTTCTCTTGGTTTTTCCTCATCTTTCATGATAAGCGCATTACCGAGCATTTCATGTATACCACCCGTCTCCACCCCCGGAACCCAGTAATCTAACAAGTGAGGGAAACTCGCCTTATCAATAGCGCACATGCAAACAAGTATGTTCACATCGTGTTCATCATGAACGTGCTTGACCGCATTTGCCCTCGGCAGTCCGCCTCTCATCCGCATCTCCATGTTCTCATCCGACCCCAACCCCGCCCCACTACCACAGCAGAAGGTCTTCTCCTTGATGGTGTTCTCCGGCATCTCATAAAAGTAGTTATTAGTACGATTAAGTATGTAACGCGGCTCCTCAAATATACCCATACTCCTTGCCGGATTACAGGAATCATGGAACGTAATCTTCCAGTTATCGTTTCTGCTGGGATCGAGTTTAAGTCTATTGTTTATTATAAGATCGGCAGTGAACTCACAGATATGGGTCATCTTTGTAGCTGAGGCGTTTTTGAACACCGTACCGGTTATCGGCGATTTCGGCACCTCCAGATTATCCGGCGCCGGTCCGTTGAGAGTATCCATATTCTGATTGAGAACCCGCCACATATGGCCACATTCCCCACCCAGTATCCACTTCACACCCAGACGCTCAGCCTCGCCATATATCTTCGCATTCAGCCTCTTCTGTGACTCGAACGAATGGAACAGGCCAAAATTGCCACCCTCTGCTGCAAACGAACTCATAGTATAATCGAGGCCGAGTTCATGGAAAAGCATCAGGTAACCCAAAAACGTATACCAGTGAGGCTGAGCAAAGTAGTCGGCAGAAGGCATGACAAAAAGAATTTCCGCCCCCTTCCTGTTAACCGGAGCGTCGACCCTGAACCCAACGATCTCCTCTAGTTCGTCAATCGCAAATTCAACGGTGTCCGCAAAAGCGTGTGGGGGGATACCCAGGTGGTTTCCGGTCCTGAATGAATTGGAGACAGGCTCAACAATCCAGTTGATGTTAAGCCCAACTTCATTAAGCAGTTCTCTGCCCATCATGGTTATCTCACATGTATCAATACCGTAAGGACAGAAAACGGAACACCGTCTGCATTCAGTACACTGATAGTAATAATAGAACCATTCCTTCAAAACGTCCTCGGTCAGTTCCCTGGCACCGGCGGCCCCTCCCAGCAACTTACCCCCTATGGTGTGATATCTCCGATAAACCGACCTCATTAGCTCGGTCCGTGCCACCGGCATATTCTTGGGATCACCTGATCCAAGAAAGAAGTGACACTTGTCGGCACATGCGCCACACCTCACGCATATATCGAGAAACGTTCTCAGCGAGCGGTATCTATTAAGTCGATCCTCGAAACCCTTGAGTATTATCTCCTTCCAGTTCTCCGGAAGCTTCCAGTCAGATTCCTCAGGACTCCAGGCCCTGGCATGGGGCAACCCCAGATGCTCCATTCTCTTTGGATTGGCGGGATAGCACCACGTACCTTTCCTGAATTCCAGATTGGGCGTGAAAAGGTCATGCCTGGCAGGACTGTAATCCACCTGGATCAGTTGTTCGGGGCTTGCAACTTCTTCAGTCACTTTTACTCCTTTTCTAAGGGCAACCCAGCTGCTTTCATTTTGTCGCGGTACTCTTCCTCATACTCTTCGTATGTATGTATCTCAACGGGGTAATCCCAGGGATTTACGTGCCTCTTGACCCGATTGTTATTAGCCATGTTGCGGGTGGGACTGAAGAAGATACCACCGGCGTGAACCATTTTGCTAAAGGGGAAGTACGCAAACAGGACCGATACCATGGTCACGTGTAGATAAAATAACCAGCTCAATCCATCAGGGGCATCCGGCTGAAACCTCAGCACACTCATTGCCAGATCTTTCGCCGCCACAATATCTGTATGGTACCAGAGCCTCAGACAGATGCCAGTTGCAGCCGACCCCAACAGAAGGAATAAGGCAAAATAATCCGAGGGAAGAGAGATGTAACGAAGCTGAGGAAAGACTATCCTTCTTAAAAGTAAATACGTGAGCGCAAGTAGTATTAGAATATCCGTTATGAACAATGTTGGAACCGCGAATTCGAACGCGCCGTCCAGGGTCTCGAGGGTTTTCAAAGCCCAGGGTACCGGTTCGATAAAGCGGCTGAGGTGCCTGACAACGATTATCAGTAAAGAAATGTGGAAGAGAAGACCAAAAAGCCAGAGCCATTTGTTACCGCTGTGGATAAGCTTCTGCTTCGCCGGTTTTACCTCGGTCTTGGTATTTCTCCAAAGTGACCGGAACAGAAATATCTCTAAGATCATTCTGCCGGTAACATGGAGAGTTGTTGGAGGGTTATCAAGGTAAGAGGGTTTTATCCAGGAAAGGCTTTTCTGCTGACCACAGGTGGTGGGTATGCGGAAGGGGACGGGGGTTCTGGACCAGTTGAAGATGCGATAGAGGAATCCGAGAAAGAATATTGCGATTGCTACATAGGGTATGATCACTCCAAACAAAGTGTTCATTCTATATCCTCGCTTCCGTTATTATAACCGCTGGTAAATACATCTTCAAGTTCTTCACGCTTGAGCAGCATCTTCTCCATAAGCCTGAAAGCGTTGTCCCTGTCAGTCTTGACCTGATCCACTCTGAGTTCGATTATCCTTTCTCGGCAGCTTGCGAACATATCAAACGCCGTGAAAACCAGTTCATCTATCTTGTAATTGACCTCCAGTAATCCCTGCAACACATTGGTGTCAGATGCGCTGCGCCCCAGTTCATGCCTTATTGCCTGCTTGAGAAGGAATATGAAACCGATCGCCTGGCTGGGATTCATTTCCTGAACCGCGGTGATTCTGATGATTCGATCGAGGGAATGAGCCACTTTTTCCGATTTGGTATTGCCCTGAAGAAGCTCATCATATATGGTTTCGATCTCAGAGGAATAGGTATATCCGACAGGGTTTGTGAACCTGTCTTTATTCTCAAAGAGCTTATACCCGGCCGGATAAGTGTCGGCTATTAGTCCAAGCCACTTGCGCAGTATCGCGCTTCTTTTCCGGGCCAGGGTATCTTGCAATGAAATGGCCTGGCTCATCTCTTTAGTTCTGTTTGAAGCCAACTATTACTTCGATAGCGGCCCTATACCTGAACAGAGGGCCTCCCGTCTGTTTTTGATGCTAAAAGAGGAGGCCCTGCTTTATCTACATCTCACCAATTACCCGCCACCTAGCCTGGTACTGCGGCACTGGTAATCTTCTGAATGAACTTGTCTCTCGGCTCAACGTTGATTTTCGGGGTTTCCGCAACGCTGGCCACCTCTTTTGGGTCGAAACCCATACATATCGCGAGCAATTGATTGTAATCAAGTACTGGCAAAGGTTCACCGTAATCTTGGCCGAAATCAACCTGTACGTTGTTCATCCACATCAGGCAGGTGATGCACGAAACTACTATGGCCTCGGCATTGGTTTCCGCCTTAATGGCATCAAACTTCTTCTTCGCGAAGCCCACCGCCTCTTTTTTACTCCTGGCGGCGAATCCCCCCGCCCCACCACAACACTGTAGTTCCCGGCTGAATTTAGGTACCGTCGCACCCAATGCCTCCACAAGCTCGGCCAGCATATGCGGATTTCTCGGATCGTCAAAGCCCATCACGTCGCTTGGCCAGAGAGTGTGGCATGGATACTGTACTACAATCTCAATACCGTCCAGTGGATACTTGACGGTGTCTCTGATTTTTTCAGTCCCGACTTCGTTATAAAGCACGTCTATAATATGCCTGACATTCGCTGTTGCCTTGACATTCTTGTTATCGAGCGCCAAGAGATCGTTTACCTTTTTCGCCTTCTCCTCGTTCTCGAGGCTGTGCTTCCCATGCCTCAAAACGCTGTAACAAGAACCGCACTCCACCAGCATATCCACTCCCTTCTCTTCCGCGATGGCGATATTCCTCCCGGTCACGGCCAGGCTGGCCATTTCATCAGAGGCAGGGAAAGTCCCGTACCCGGGACAGCAGGCAAAACCATCAAGATCAACCAGCTCAACCCCAAGCTCCGGCATCGTTAACCTTATTGCTCTTTCCAAATCAGGGCGAATTGCTGGAGCGTTACATCCCAAAAACAAACCGTATCTCATAACCCAGTTAGTCCTCCTTGAACATATAGGGGGTCCCTTTCACTATATCGGTTTCCTTTAGCATTTTACGGAAACCTTCCATCCATTCCTTGTTCATCACCACTGAAGGAGGCGCTTCAGCGAGCCCAAGGGACTTTCTCAGTTCACCCTGTTTATGTACCGACTGCGTATGGCCGATCTCCCACAGTTCGGGTAGTGACGGTGGAATATAGGTTTCATCCTCCCGACACTGCCATCTCCGGATGGCTAACCCCACCTCAAAAGGTTTCACTCCCTGCGGACACATCTCCATGCACTGATTACACGAGACGCACGCCCACGGCGTCTCATCGTCCAGTAACTCATCCTCCAAACCAAGAAGAAGCATCCTTACCAACCTTCGAATCAACAGCGGTGGATTACCCTCCGCCGCCGGGCAGCCTGAAATGCATGTACCACAGTTATAGCAATTGCGGATATCACCTACCTCTTCAGGTATGATATCTTTCCATAAACCTGTATTTGCTTCCGCTAAATCAATCATGGTTAGCAGCTCCTGGACTTACTTTTTATCTATTAAAGGTGTCGTTTTATCCGCAAAAAAACCTGCCTCAAGTACCTTCCTGGGCAGGTATCCATCATCCCTGTAATTTCTCTCGGTGGATCCTGTTGATTCCGAACTTCCCCATTATTAGCCACCAATCGCTTACCTTAGTATAAAACTTGAACTCATATCGTGTCAACTTACACTCCATTCGCCGGTGTGAGGTACGCATTCCATTTTTTCAATTCCATGCTTCATACATCCTTTAAATCCGCTTTCAAGCTTGGATGAACGTGTAGCAAAATCATTCCGGAAAATGATGGGGCATTTCCTGACTCATATTAGTCAAACCGGACTACCTCAATCACTTTATTCACCATTGCCTCTGAGCTGTACAACAACTGTCATTTACCGTTCTCGCGGAACAGCTAACAGATCCCCGCTCGCATAGCTCGCCGCTCGTGATTGAAAATGTCCTTGGCTTTTTTGGCTGCTGGAGGAACGTGTCAAATCGAGGAATTGACAAACAACAGAAGTCTGTGTCATTATGTTGATATAATTGCATAGCTATGCAATTATGCATCTTTGCATCTGAATGACCCATCCCCGGTGCAGACATTGAGGAAATCTTCACTCAGGGGAGTATTTCTTAGTGTGGTTTGAGGCTAGGAAAATGCCGGTGAAAAAGCCGGATTTCGTCCAGTGCAAGAAAACCGACTTGCATGAATAATGCGAAGGAGAACCAGGGTGGAACGCAAGGCCCGATGGAAGTTATTTATCTATACCTGCTTCGGAGGCTGTGCTACAGGGGTATCAGCATCTAAAGCCTGCATCAGGCTGTGGGAGGAAAATCCCAGTGATGTGAAGATAGCCTGTCTGCCGGCAGCCATCCTGCCACAAAAGCGCCAGGAGATGGTGAAATCCTCTGAAAAGAGATTGCTAATCGATGGTTGCGCCATGAAATGCGGCTATAAGTTGTTTGAAAGGGAGGGGATGCCCGTTGATAGGTATATTGAACTCACCTCGTGTTTGGGTATGAAAAAGGTCAAGGCCTTACCCACACCGGATGTCGAACTGGAGGTTTACGATATCATACGGAACGAGACCCTGAGGCTTTTGCGAGAATAGGCAGACAATACGTCAAATATCCGTCCGGGCTGTCAGCGGTCAATCACTACGGGCCGGGGAATTTCCGGTTTGGCCTGACCTGCTTGAACCGTGTTATGAATGATGAATGCTGGTTACAGTCTTTACTATAACCCAAGTTCTACAGTTTAGATTTTGGCTTAGCTTTGGAGGAAATCGGCTTTAGCTATGAATTTCAAATTTTGGAGTACAAATGTAGTGCCTAATTATGGTGGTTACGCAGCTTTACAAATGCGTTTGTCTGTGGTATTATCAGTAGTGGATAATCAGGAGGCAGGCGCATGTTCGTCCGGGCAAAAGGG
>JAWOBX010000139.1:0-3991 GCA_046484125.1 Dehalococcoidia bacterium
TACTGATATAGATTTAAAAACAGCAGTAGAAAGCAAAATAATTGAAGGACCACAATTTTTAACAGCATGAACCCGGCGGCTGCGGAGAGAATGGGAATCACCATTCCTCAATCGGTCATCACAAAAGCGGCTCGTGTAATAGAATGAACCGGTGATGGAGGTCAAGGAATCCTTGACCTCCATTTAATCCAATCAATCCTGCTGGCCCCCAATACGCACCTTGCTCCTCTTGATACCGACCTATTGATTGAATCAGGTTAGGGTATATCCGATGCAGCATTTTCATTCCCGGAGCGAGGCTTGTTCTCTTTTGATAACTACGCAATAGGTTGCCAGAAATGATCCAATCCATCCTGCTGTCTTCTGTCTCTGAAGGGTTGTTGTTCGGCTTCGTCGCTGTTGGTGTATTTTTCACCTTTCGTGTCTTAGCCTTTCCTGATCTTACCGTTGACGGCAGCTTTGTAACCGGCGGCGCTGTTGCGGCTGTTATGATCGCTTCAGGTAGTAACCCTTTCCTGGCTACCTTTGTTGCGCTCATAGCAGGGTTAATCGCCGGTACCATAACTGCGACACTCAATACCGTATTCAGAATAAACGCCTTGTTGTCCGGTATTCTCATGATGGTTGCTTTATATTCGGTGAACCTAAGGATCATGCATGGAGCAAATATCCCACTGATCCGAAGCATGACTATATTTGACAGTGTGGCGCTTTTCTTTTCTGTAAGAAGAAGCAGCGCACTCATCATTTATACCCTGGTGGTGTTGGCGCTGATCTTTTTTCTGGTCCTCAACTGGTTTCTGCGCACCGAGATTGGTTTAGGCTTGAGAGCGTCCGGTGATAATGAGCAGATGGTACGGGGGTTAGGCTCAGACACGAACAAGAATGTGATGCTGGGCTGTGCCATTTCTAATGGTCTTGTCGCCCTGGCTGGTGCTTTCGTTGCCCAGAGTCAGGGTTTCTGCGATGTGAACATGGGGATAGGTATGATTGTCATGGGTCTCGCAGCGGTTATTATCGGGGAAGGAGTCTTGCATCCAAGAGGTATTGCTAATGTCTTATTCGCATGTTTTGTCGGTACTTTTTTGTATCGTTTGTTTATTACAATCGCCCTCAGGCTGGGTCTGGCTCCCGGAGACCTGAAATTGATCACCGCGGCATTGGTTGTGCTTGTGCTCGGTGTCCCCTATATACGAAAGAGGTTGCGAGGCGAATGGGTGCCGCCGGCTGCAAGAATGTAGAGAGGGGTCCGTAATGAGTCGAAACGATGATCAGGCTTTACTTAGGCTTACGGATATAAGAAAAGTCTTTTCGCGAGGCACGGTTGATGAAATCACCGCTTTGAACGGCATCAACCTTGACGTCTATGAGCAGGACTTTGTTACGGTCATCGGCAGCAACGGTGCAGGGAAGAGTACTCTACTCAACATTATTGCCGGTATCTATCCACCGGAGCGGGGAGGCCGGGTTCGTGTTTTGGACAAGGATATTACCAACATCCCGGAGTATAAGCATGCTGCATACGTGGGCCGGGTCTATCAGAATCCCAGTGAGGGCACCGCTGCCAAGCTGACGATCGAAGAGAATATGGCTATGGCGCTATTGCGGGGGAGATCCAGAGGATTGAGGCTCGCGATAAATAAGCGGCGGAGGGAACAGTTTTGTTCTGCGCTGGCCCTGCTGGGTTTAGGGCTGGAAGACAGATTAAACACCTATGTGGCTACGCTCTCCGGTGGTCAAAGACAGTCACTGGCTCTGGTAATGGCAACGATAAGTAAACCGGCGATACTGCTTCTTGACGAGCATATAGCGACCCTCGATCCCAAAACAGCCGAAACCGTGCTCGAGTTAACGGACATGATTGTGCGAAGAGAAAAGATGACGACCATCATGGTAACTCACAATATGGATATTGCGTTACGGTACGGCAATAGGCTGATTATGATGCATAAGGGGAAGATATTGGTAAATATGGGGGAGGAAGAAAAAAAGAAGCTCACCATTGCCGACTTAGTAGCGTCATTTGAGCGGGCTGCCGGTGAAGAGTTTAAAGATGACTCCATCATGCTCAGTCAGCGGTAAGAGCAGGAATCATGAGGTGAGCATGTACACCCGATGCAAATCCCTAACCGGATACTGCTGAATTTCTAGGGTCCCTCTTTCCACACGTTACCTGAGCGCTACCCCATCGTTACCAGGCCCTTGAGTAACGTTATCATCCGAAGGCCATCTGCTCCTTCGTCATCTTGACAACCCATTAACTTTCCGATGTTTCAATGTAAAAATGAACCGGCTACCATCGCCAAACCACATGCCCAATCGAAAAGGGGGGCGTCCGTCACGGTGGCACGGATATTGATATGATGAAGGATGTAGACGTAAGCCTCTCGGGAGACCTTCTGACGATCAAAGGCGAGAAGAAAAAGGAAGAGGAAGAAAAGGACGAGCACCATCATTACATTGAGAGATACGCAGGGACTTTCCAGCGTTCTTTTCGGCTTCCCGTCGACATCCATGCCGACAAGGTTGAGGCATCCTTGAAAGGGGCGGAACAACATGGCAAATGAACCGGAGAAGTATGTGTGTGCCCATTGCGGCTATACGGCGGACGGCAAATTCACGGGGGATATATGCCCTCAGTGCGGCCTGACGTTCTGGAAATGCAGCCACTGCGGTTATACCATCACCGCAGCCAGCCCTCCGGATATCTGTCCGGAGTGCGGTGAGAAGTGCGATTTCATCAATGTCAGTTGTTACACTCCGGAATGCGGTGGCCCGGGACATATGGATCCGAGGCTGTAGTCGTCAGGCATTCGAGGCGAGACGAGGGGTTGCCATCAAGGCACTGCCACACGCGTTGAAAGGAGGGATATCATGAAGATCGACGAGATCAAAAAAGCGAATGAAGCGTTGAGCCACAGTGAAAAGAAGGGGTTTTTTTCTGAAGTCTCCTGAGAAAGATCCTGGCAAACGATAGCTTCCATCCGAGCGCTACATCGGCACTGCTCGATGCCGACGCTATGGATCGCCTGATTCAAGCGGCAACACCTACAGGAGGATAATCATAGGATGAATGAAAAGGATGTGATGGTGCCCCTGGACGTCCCTGAAGATGGAACACATAGATATGCTGACAATTATCTAAGTATCACCAAGGGGAGCGGTCGTTTGATGCTCTTTGCCGGGGATCAAAAGGTCGAGCATCTGAACCAAGATTTCCATGGGGAAGGAATCCACCCGGATGACGCGGATCCAGAGCATTTGTTCCGGATCGCAGGCCAGGCAAAGATCGGTGTCTTTGCGACTCAGCTCGGCCTGATTTCACGATACGGCATGGACTACCGCCATGTCCCGTATCTGGTGAAATTGAACTCCAAGACCCATCTTGTGAAGTCATCCCAGGCCGATCCCTTCAGCAACCAGTGGTTCGATGTCCACGACGTGGTTGCGTTCCGCGACAACAGCGGATTGCATATCCCGGCGGTGGGCTATACGATCTATCTGGGAAGCGAGTACGAAGCGGATATGCTTCAACAGGCCGCCCGGATTGTGGCTGACGCCCACCACTATGGGTTGATCACGGTGCTCTGGATCTATCCCCGTGGCAAGTCGGTGGCGGACGAGAAGGACCCCCACCTGATTGCCGGCGCCACGGGCGTGGCGGCATGCCTGGGGAGTGACTTCGTCAAAGTCAACTACCCGAAAAAGGAAGGCCGTGAATCGAGTGAGCTGTTCAAGGAAGCGGTCCTGGCCGCAGGACGCACCAAGGTCGTTTGCGCGGGCGGGTCGAGCGTGGATGCACACGAATTCCTGCAGCGCCTTCACGATCAGATATTCGTCAGCGGGGCGTCGGGAAATGCCACCGGCAGAAACATTCATCAGAAGTCCCTGGAAGAGGCCGTCAGGATGTGCCATGCCGTTTACGCTATTACAGTGGAGGGGAAGAGTGTGAAAGAAGCGGTGCAGATGATGAACGGATGAAAATATCGGT
>JAWOBX010000016.1:0-14854 GCA_046484125.1 Dehalococcoidia bacterium
AATCCGGGGGCATTTTAAAGCCAGTGAATACCTCCGTGCTCTTTAAATTCACTACCTGTTGAAAAGCTTCCCTCAATAAGCATTTGATGAACAGCTTTGACGCGTGGCTGTATCCGGTCTTAACCGAGTTTATCCCCAATAAAACCCCGCTGCCCTCGGAGGAATTCGGTCGCGGACATGGGTTTCTTCCCCTCAAGTTGAACCGAGGATAAACCGAGTACCCCTTTGCCGCATTCGACTGCAACCGGGAAGCCGGTTCGGTGTCCGGGGACCACAACCCTGCCCGGTTCGATGTTACGGTCTACTGGGAGGGGCATGGCTCCAAGTATTTTCAATACCTTCCCTTTCCACATTGTGAAACCCCCGGGCCACGGGTAGTACGCCCTTATCCTGCGAGATAAGGTTTCAGCCGGAAGATCCCAGTCGAGCTTTCCGTCCCATTTGGATATCCGCCTGGTATAAGTCGCCTCTCTATTATCTTGACGCTTCGGCTCCAATTTATGCTCAAACCACTCTGGAAGAACGGTCATGAAGAGGTCTGCTCCAGATTCAGCCAGCTTGATCTCCAGAGATTCCGTGGTATCCGTTTTCTCTATGGGAAGATTGCTTTGGGCTAAGATTGGACCGGTATCCAGGCCCGGCTCCATCAACATGATAGTTACTCCCGTTTCCTCATCACCTGATAATATTGCCGAGGCTACCGGTGAGGCTCCCCGATATCTGGGCAGGAGAGATGGATGGATGTTCAGGCAACCGAAAGGAGGGATTTCGAGAACAGCCGGAGGAAGAATCTGGCCGAAGGCCGCAACCGCGATCAAATCCGGCTTTATGGATCTTAATCGTTCTATCTCATTCGGGTCATCCAATCGCTCGGGTTGAAAGACATCGACACCGTGCTTTACCGCCAGTTCTTTGACCGGGCCCGGTGTTCGTTTGCGTCCACGGCCGGACGCTTTATCCTGTTGGGTATATACCGCCATTAGATTGTGTTCGCTGTTGACCAGCTTTTCAAGAGCTGGCAGACTGAACTGTGGCGTTCCCATAAATACAATTTGCATAGCTGCTTCAGATTTCCTCTGGTCTATACTCATCAATTCTAATAGCTTGATGATGATTTTACCACTTCTTTTTTTGTATTGCACATCGCCTTCTGCCACGTTATACTCTATATGCTCACAATGGAAATCAATCAGATCATTGATAAAGCGAGAGAATATCTGCCTGAAAAGGGTATTCGCCTGATAGAGGATGCCTACCAGTTTGCACTGGATGCGGGTAAGCCGGATCTGGAAAGGTCGCTGGAGGTGGCCTCTATCGTCGTCCATCTCCAGATGGATGACGATTCACTGGCCGCGTCTTTGCTTGAAGGAATGCCTGAAGGTGTTGATGTTCCTGTAAAGGGAGAAGGCCGGATATTCAGCGCCAGTACGAAGGAGCTTGTCGACAGCCTCAATAGCGTCAACATGATTCCCTGGTTTTCGACGGATGAGGCACAATCTGAGAGTCTGCGTAAGATGTTTCTGGCCATGGCCGAGGATATCCGGGTGATAATAATCAGTCTGGCGAAAAGACTGCAACTTATGCGTAATTTAAAAAACCTGGAACCGGAGAGGCGGCGTGAGATCTCAGAGGAGACTATGGATATCTACGTTCCCCTCGCTCATCGACTGGGAATCAGGGAGGTCAAGAGCGAACTGGAGGATATCGCCTTCTATAACCTTCATCCTGAAGAGTACAGGGAGATCACTGAACTGCTCGATGTCAAACAGGAACAGTGGCAGAGGGATATCGCTCATGCGATAAGGCTGTTGAATGATGAATTCAAGAAAGCCGGGCTTGAGGCTGATATAGATGGGAGGCCGAAGAGCGTTCGAAGTATATATCGTAAAATGATGAGGTATGCAGATGAGGGGAAGGAGATCACCGACATATATGATCTCATGGCTGTGCGTATACTGGTCAATGAGGTTCACGATTGTTACAATGCCCTCGGCATAGTTCACAGCTTGTGGCATCCACTTCCCGGTCAGTTCGATGACTACATAGCCAACCCCAGGGGAAACCTGTATCAATCGCTGCATACAACGGTCATGGCCTTACAGGGTAAGGCCCTCGAAATACAGATCAGAACCTATGAAATGCACCGTACGAATGAGTACGGGGTAGCCGCTCACTGGCGTTATAAAGAGGGTGACAGGAGAGACGTACGCTTCGATGAGAAGGTTTCCTGGCTCAGACAGTTAATGGAATGGCAGCAGGATCTCAGTGAGGCGGCGTTTTTCGAAACGCTGAAAACCGATGTGTTTAAGGATCAGGTATACGTTTTTACGCCAATGGGTGAGGTAAAAGAACTGCCTCAGGGCTCTACTCCACTGGATTTCGCCTATCGCGTTCATACGGATCTGGGTCACCGTTGTACCGGGGCGAAGGTCAATGGCCGTATTGTTCCTCTAACGTATCAGCTTAAAAATGGTGACGTGGTGAGCGTATTGAGCACCAAAGCGGATCGGGGTCCAAGCCTCGACTGGCTCAATCCTGAAGCCGGATATGTCAGAAGCGGCCATGCGAGGGAAAAGATACGGGCGTGGTTCAGGAAAAGAGAGCGTGCTGAGAACCTGGAAAGGGGAAAACATCTGTTTGAGAAGGAACGTAAAAGGCTGGGGGTAACCGTGGGCCTTGACGAAATTGCTGAACTGTTTGGTTACAGCGATCAAAACGAGTTTCTGATCGCCATTGGCTGCGGGGATATCAGTCCCCAGCAGATTGGTCCCAGAGTAATACCGCCCAAAAGCGTAGAGGAAAGCGAGCCCCCTGCGAGGCAGGAGACTCCCCGGAAACCTCAGGTAACTACCGGGGTGGAGGTACAGGGTGTGGGGGACCTTCTTGCCCATATCGCCGCGTGTTGTTCTCCGGTTCCCGGTGATGAGATAGTGGGTTACGTGACACGTTCCAAGGGTGTCACCGTTCATCACAGGGAATGCCCTAACATCGTAAACATTGAGGATCCGGAAAGGCTTATAGAAGTCAGTTGGGGTGCCGACCAGGAATCGTACCCCGTTTCCATCATAGTTAAGGTTAATGACAGAGTGGGATTACTCAAGGATATTACGACCGTCATCTCCGAGACGAGGATCAATATCGATACGATATCAAGCTCCGATCACGATGATGGCACTTCTACCATTTACCTCACTATAGAGATTACCAGCATCGATCACTTAAGCCGGCTCCTCTCCAAACTTGAGGGCCTGCGAGGGGTAATCAGTGCCAGTCGTTCCGCGCCGGGAAAGAAGAAGGGCAAGAGGCGCCCGGCTGCTAAAAGTACTAAATAGAACTTCAAAGCTATGTTGACTCCGTCTTTAGAGGCCCGAACTCTGCCGGATAAACCCGGTGTCTACCTGTTTTACGATACTGAGGGCATGGTTATATACGTAGGTAAAGCCTCAAGCTTACGCAATCGGGTGAAGTCATATTTTGCATCGCGGCCGCTCTCTCCGAAGGTTCAAATGATGGTACCGGCGATTGCCGGTATCGACTTCATCCTGGCCGGTTCTGATCAGGAGGCACTTATACTTGAGAGTAACCTGATTAAGAGGCATAAACCTCGGTACAATGTTAGACTCAAGGATGATAAGAGCTACCCTTACCTGAAAATCACACTGGCTGAGAAGTGGCCGAGGGTACACGTTACCAGGCGGCTCAGAGAAGATGGGAGCCGGTATTTTGGCCCCTATGCCAGCGGAAGATCCCTGCGTCAGACAATTGATTTGATGAACAAGCTCTTCAAGTACAGGACATGCAAGAAATCTATCAACGGCATTGAAGATCGGCCATGTCTTATGTACCATATCAATCGATGTGCCGCTCCCTGTATTGGCGAGGTAAGTGAGAGTGAGTACCGGGAAATAATTCAAAAGGTGATCCTTTTTCTGGAGGGCAAACAGGATAGAGTGATTCGCCAGTTGCGAAGGCAGATGCAAAGGGCGTCACGTGAGATGGAATTTGAAAAGGCGGCCGCGTTAAGGGACCAGGTGAGAGCGATAGAGAGCGTAATGGAGCAGCAAAAGGCGGTCTCTTCCCGTAAGCTGAACAATGATGTCATTGCCATTGCCCCTCATGGCAATACGGCCCTGGCACAGGTTTTTTTCGTCAGAAATGGTAAGCTGATTGGCAAAGAACATTTTTCTCTGGAGGGTGCCACGGATGAGACGGCTGGAAAGGTAACCGGTAGTTTCATTGAGCAATTCTACAGCGCCGGTGCGCAAATTCCCCCGGAGATACTTATTCAGGAGGAGCCCGAGGACAAACCGATAATCAAAAGCTGGCTTGAAGCCAGGCGCGGGAGCAGTATCCGCCTGGTAGTTCCCCGGAGGGGTGAAAAGAGGCAGTTGCTTGAGATGGCCGCTGAAAACGCGGTTGAAGCCATGCAGCAAATGCAACTGAAATGGCTTGCTGATGAGGGTAAGACCGGCGCGGCGCTTAAGGAACTGCGTGATGTTCTGGGTCTGCCTGAGATGCCGAAAAGAATTGAATGCTATGATATATCCAGCCTGCAGGGGACTTCGGCCGTGGGAAGTATGGTTGTTTTCGAGGAGGGAAGGCCGAGAACGGGCCAGTACCGCAGATTTAAGATAAAGACAGTGGGCGGTGCGGATGATTATGCCATGATGCGGGAGGTGCTGAGGCGCCGTTTCAGGCGGGTGGGGAAATCAATGGAATCGAACGATGAAACCGGCTGGGTTTCACCTGACTTGCTGATTATCGACGGGGGCCGGGGACATCTCAATATCGCGGTACAGGCAATGCGGGAAATGGGCATGGGAACGGTTCCTGTAGCCAGTATAGCTAAGGAAAACGAGGATGTTTTTATCCCCCAAAGAACTGCTCCTTTGGAGTTTGAGAGGAATTCACCGGCTCATTATCTATTGCAGAGAATTCGTGATGAGGCCCACAGGTTTGCCGTTTCCTATCATACAAAGGTGCGTAAAAAGGGTGCGCTGAAGTCCAGGCTTGATAGCGTGCCCGGCATAGGGCCAAAGCGAAGGCGGGCTCTGGTAAGGAGGTTCGGGTCGGTCAAAGGTATACGTGAGGCCTCCGTTGATGAACTGGCTTCGGTTCCGGGGATGAACCACAAGCTGGCGGCGAATTTGAAGGAGTTTTTATAAGCGGTTGACGCTGCTGATTTTATATGGAAAAGCAGCAATTTTAATTATGAAGCCTGATTTTCCAGTGTGGCTGAGTACAATCATATTTCTCCGCCGGGAAGAGTTTTATCTCACCCGGTTTGTCGGTACAATCGATAACAGATGATTGAAACTCCGGTTATTTACGGGACTGTACGACAGCCGTACTGGTATAAGCAGGCGAATCCGTAATTTTGAAAACTTCGTCCAAGTGTTCTATAATATGGGGTGCAATGTGGAGGGGTCGCATAGTGGCTTAGTGCGGGCGCCTGCTAAGCGCTTACCGGGGTTAAACCTGGTCGTGGGTTCGAATCCCACCCCCTCCGCCATTCGGTTAGGAATGAGCCCCCTGGTACCAGGGGGCTTTTTCGATTAGGGGACCTTTTAATCAAGCGGGGACTTCGAGCGTGTGGTGGTGATTTTCCGGTTTCATAATTCCCCAGGGATTGGGGGTAATGGGGTTGATCAGAGATTTCATAGGTGAACTGCTTTGGAAATAGGAATAGATCCCGTATTGTTCAATATCGGCTCGCTGGAGGTAAGATGGTATGGCCTGATGGTGGCCCTGGCGGTGATGGTCGGTGTGACTGTACCAGTACTGATAGCCAGAAAGGAAGGCCTGGGTGGCATAACCGGGAAACAGGTCGTATCGGTGGCCATATGGGCAGTGCCCGGCGGAATTGTCGGGGCCCGGCTGATTCACGTCATCGATCGCTGGGGTTATTTTGTTGATAATCCGGGCGAAATCATCGGGGGGGAGGGGATGGGTGTATTTGGAGCTATTTTGGGAGGGACGATTGTTGGTGTGCTGTATGCCAGAATCAAGGGCTTCCCCATCGGGCGGTTATGTGATATCGCGGCATTTGGCTTGATACTGGCACAGGCTGTCGGAAGAATCGGCTGTCTCATCAATGGCTGCTGTTATGGTACCTCTACGGACCTTCCATGGGGGACGGTCTGGACCCACCCTGAATCTTATTTCCCCGCTAATCTGGGGGCGGTGCATCCAACCCAGCTTTATGAACTGATTTTTGACCTTTTTGTGTTTGCCTTTCTCTGGGTTATATGGAAGAGGGTAAAACCGCCGGGCGCTTTATATCTTATCTACATCTCAACCTACTCGGTGGGGCGGTTTCTAATAAGCTTCCTCAGGGAGAATCAGGAGGAGCTGGCCGGTCTGCAACAGGCTCAGGTTGTTTCCCTGATAGTGCTCGCTATAGCTGTATCGCTGCTGGTTTACCTTTACAGGCGGCGTAAATCCGAGCGGGATACAGCCCTGCCGTGAGTATCTATCGCTGTTTCTTCCTCGGTGATTTGGGGCGTTTGTCCTGTCCCCGGAAATCAGGCGCACCGATAGGGACCACATTGCTTATCTTGGGATCGTTCAGTCGAGACCACATACGGGCGTCCAGGCTTTCTATTCCCGGATTAGTGGCGGTAATAACGGTGGCAAGCCGGGCATTATATCTGAAATTGAGAATCTGATAGAGTTTTTCACGGCCCCAGGCCGTTTCCGTTTCCACACTGAGGTCATCGAGGATTAGCAGGGAACTGTTTTTGATATCATTAAGATTGAGCGCGGCAGTTCTCTTGCTATCCCCTTTTGAACCGGCACGCAGGCCCTCAAGCAATTCAGACACGCTGGCAAAAACCACAGGCCGGCTGGAATTAATCTGCCGGTTTGTGATAGCCGCGGCCAGATGCGTTTTCCCTGAGCCGGCCGGGCCTACAAGAACCAGCCAGTCGGCTGGTGCCTCGGCAAATTCCTGTGTGGCCTGTAGCGCCTTTTTAAGGCTGTCTCGCGCCTCAACATCAGCGTTCATTCCCATAACATCAAAGTTCCTGAAACGCATGGAGGACATTATCTCCTGGCTGATGCCGCCTATCTGGGTAAACACGGGAGGTCCCGTGGTTTTCAACTTGATTTCCTCGGAGAGACCGGGACTTAAAAGGCGTGTCCGCAATCTTTCATCCAGGGTGTCCAGATCTATAGTGGTTACTACGGTCGGAAGCTCCGCGTTGAAGCGGTGGTTCAGTACCTGAAAAAGCTTCTCTTCAGCCCAGGCCGTACTGGAATGAGTGCCGAGGTCATCCAGGATGAGCAACGGGGCGTTTTTGACCCGTTCGAACAACTCGTCGTAGGTCACGTCGCTGTTGGGGGCAAAGGTGGCGCGTAAGTGATCGAGTAAATCCGGTACGATTGTCCAAAATGCGGGTCTGCCACAGTCGATGCAATGATTGGCGATAGCGGCAGCTATATGGGTTTTGCCGCAGCCACTGGGACCGGTAATCACCAGCCACCCTCTGGGTTGATCAGAGAAGGCTCTGGCTTCATCGTAACAGGATCTGTACTGGGTCTGATGGTATGGATTGCTATCGAGTCCCTCCGGCTGAATATTATCGAATTTCAGGCGCCGGAGAGGGCCAACATTGCTGTATCGTTCCAGTCTATCGGTGCGGCCCCGGGCCAGCTCCCTGAGAGTACACTCGCACGGGAACGACTTTCCGAAATCGGGGTGGTCGATTGTAACATCGAGTACTACCCAGCCATGACCTCTACAAACGGGACACTTTCTATCCTCAGGCTCTGTCTCGTCTGGTGGGGTTGCCATACTTTCGGATATATTCTTTTGGGCTAATGTCCTTTTTAGAATCTTCCCCAGTTCTTCCATAATCCTTCCCCTGTGAAGCCCATCGCTCCAGGATTTTGCTGATATAGCGCCAGCTACGCTTGTTGAGTCTCACCGATTCCCTGAAGGCGTCCTCGATCCATGACTCAGGGTAGATTTGCTCCGCCTCTTTGAGATCTTCAGCGACCATGGGTGTCAGCAGGCCGATGTGCTGTTCATATAGAGTGAAGATGTTCGGCCTTTGAGTAACAGCAGCAGGCTCTACCCGCACTATACCATCCAGTTGAATATCGCCTCTCTCTATCTGGATTATAGCCTCCCGGTTTTGCTGTGTATTGAGGAAGTACAGAGATTCCTGTGAATCTTCATTCTCAAGGTTAACTTTGAGTAAGGTCCCTCTGCTGACCGCTGATGCGAGACCACGATTGAGCGTCTCCGCCGGGTCACCTTCCAAACACAGCCCCGCCATCAAAGCCTGGTCACCGCGCATCTCTCCATATGTAGTGAATCTGGGGTAGCCTTTTTTCCTGTAAACCGACCAGAATATGTAAAGGGTTACTTTAAGTTCAGCCAGGTCTTCAACTACGGGCACAATCGAACTGAAAAACAAGTTCGGGATGGGTGTATAATCCGTTTTGGCTGGAAAGCCCTCAAATCTTTCCCCGTTACTCATTGGATCTCCGGTTTATCGTCCGGATTTATCACAGATGCGTTTTCGAACCTGGTGGTGCTCTTGTTAAAGTGGAGTTTCATCTCACCGTTGGGGCCGTTTCGGTGTTTAGCGACTATTACATCCGCCTCTCCATCAGGATAGGGAAGTTCAGGGTTCTGTTTCAGCCATTCCTCCTCTGAATAATATACCTCGTCCCGGCAGATGAACATCACTATATCCGCGTCCTGCTCGATTGAGCCGCTGTCACGCAAGTCCGATAGTATCGGTTTGTGCGGGACGCG
Organism: Dehalococcoidia bacterium; assembly: GCA_046484125.1. GTDB lineage: Bacteria > Chloroflexota > Dehalococcoidia > SZUA-161 > SpSt-899 > JBGLNL01. The sequence goes on from JAWOBX010000016.1 coordinate 8,768, forward strand.
CGACTCCACGGCACGGCTGAGCTGTGAGAGTGCCAGCACGGGAACATTGACATCCCTGGCCAGATCCTTGAGGGCCTGAGATATATAAGTCATCTCCTCTACTCTATTCTTGATATATGCCCTGCCGGGGCGCATTAACTGGATATAATCGATTATGATCAGGTCAACCCCGTTTCGGTCTCTGAGCCGGCGAGCCCTGTTTTTCATTTCCAGATCTGTGAGCCCCCCGGATTCATCGATGTAAATCGGCGCTTCAGTAAGTACCCCGAAGGCTTGTATCAGTCTGCTGAGCTGGCTTTCACTCAGTGTCCCTTTACCTATTAACCTGTTGTTGATACCCGATTCGGCTGAGAGGAAGCGCCTGGCCAGTTCTTCCTTTGACATCTCCAGACTGAACAGGCCAACCTTTGCTTCCTGCTCAATGGCCGCGTTTCTGGCTATATTAATTGCCAGGCTTGTCTTACCCATGCCGGGTCTGGCGGCCAGAATAACCAGGTTGCAGCGGTGCATGCCTCCCAGTATTTGATCCAGTTGATAGAAACCTGTATCCACACAGGGAAGAGCTACTTCCCCATCGGGAATCTCTTCCATACTGAATTTATCGTAGTATGTATTGAGCACGCTGCCCAGGTGAACAAATCCACCGGAGCTCTTTCCGTCCCGCAGTTGAGTAAGCAATGTCTCAGCTTTGTCAAGAGCTGACTCTGTATCCGGTGGGGCATCATAGCCGATGGTACTGATCTGGTGTGCGGTGTCTATCAGGCGCCGCATCATAGAGAGGCGTTGAACAATTGAGGCATAGTGCTCAATATGGAGAGGGGTTGGAACACTGAAGACAAGATTGCTCAAATAGTCCGAACCACCAAGTGCTTCAAGTCTGTTACGTCGCCCCAGTTCGTGGGCTACGGTTACCTGATTGATAGCCTCGTTCCGCTCGTATAGTGAGCAGGTTGCTTCGAAAATCCACTGGTTCTTGTCGCGATAGAAGTCTCCGGATTTGAGCTGGTCGATGATCTTGACCATCGCATCGCTATCGAGAAGAAGCGAGCCCAAAACAGCCTCTTCAGCCTCAAGATCGTACGGCGGCAGTCGATCGTCATTCATGACGATACCTCGTGGACTGGTATTCTCACTCGTCTTTGACGGACGGTTCATCTGAGGTCGATTCCGTTGAATCGTCAATGGCCTGTTGTTGTGATTCTTCCTGACCTGATTGCTGGTTTGTCTCTTTATCCTCCTCTGCTGCCTGGATAGTTACCTTTATCCTGGCGATGACGTCCCTGGCCAGCTCAACTTCGACCTCATGATCACCGAGTTGCCTTAACGGTGACTCGAGCTTTATCATGGACTTTTCAATATCATGACCCAGTCGCTTCAGCTCCTGCTGGATAGCTGTACTGGATACCGAACCGTAGATGTTGCCCTTACTTGTGACTCGTTTGGAGAAGGTCAGAGACGCGCCGTCTATGGTCCCTGCTACGTCCTGAGCCTGGGCTACCTGTTCTGCAATCCTTTTTTCCTCGGCCCGCTTCCTCGCTTCGACGCGCTTCAACTCCTCGGAAGTGGCCGGTACCGCCAAGCCTCTTGGCAGCAGATAGTTGCGCGCGTGGCCTTTGGCTACTTCTTTTACCTCGCCCACCTTCGCGACGCCGGGGATACTCTCAACAAATACGACTTTCATTGTGCTCCACCTTCAAAGTTAGATATAGAAATTAAGCAGGATAAGGGGCAGGTAACACTGTCCATATTCTACTACAGCACCGAAAAAAAGCAATTACCTCCGAAGACCTCAAAACAGTCCCACCATCGCAACCACAATACAATGCCTCAGAACTCATTCAGATGCGGGAGGGTAAACGAAAAAAATGTCGGATTATGCAAGTGAGCATCAGGTACCCTTTCGGCCGTATTTTTCGTGGAAGGTTATTTCAGAGATCTCTTTACGTGGCGGCGCTTTTACTTCCTCGTCAGGGTAGCCAAGGGGTAGAATTAATACCACCTCCACGTTGGAGGGTACCTCCAGTATCTCGGCTACCTGAGGCGCGTTAAACAGCCCGACCGGAACAGTGGCAAGGCCCATGCTATGAGCTGCCAGCATCATGTTCTGGGCGGCCAGGGCCGTGTCGAACATGTACCAGTCTCCTTTGTCTGTGCTCGCTGAGCCCTTGTAGTACCCCGATTTTCCCAGTTCACCGCATATAACGATAATCAACGGCGCGTTCCTGATCGCATCCCCCGCTGGATTGTTATGCCCCCTGGCATCAGCTACCTTTGCCTTAAGCTCCCTGTCGCGCACAATTATGAAACGACAGCACTGAGAGTTTGCCCAAGAGGGTGCCCACCGCCCCGCGTCAAGTATTTGGTGAATCTGTGCGTCTGTCACAGGATCCGGCTTGTACTTGCGTACGCTCCTTCTACCCTTCAAGGCCTGCATCAGTTCCATACTCACCCTCCTTATCGGAGAACCGGATACTGCTTCCTGTAGGGGCTCTGATCCGGCTGACGATCTCCGCAAATGGGATACGAGAGATTTCAGAGGATACTTCACCAACCCCTGATTTCGTAAGTTGTTTGTATGGGAAACCGCTTCAAAGAACCAGTTACAAAGTATCTACCTGGGCATCCCCAGGCCTCTCTGGGCGATTACGTTTCTCTGCACCTCATTGGCACCTGCAGCTATTTTGGGTCCCATGCTGCAAACGTAGCTGTGCCAGACCGATCCATTCAACTGAGTCCATCTGGAATCATGCTTTAACTGAGCGAACGGACCCTCAAGCTGGAGCCCTGTATTGGCCAGTTCCTGCATGGCCTCTGTGATGAAGACCTTGGACATGCCGGCTTCTGCTTCGGGAATCAGGCCCTGTTCCTGCATCCAGGCGACGCGGTAGGAAAGGAGCCGTGCCGTCTGTATCTTTATCGCCGAATTTGCCAGTCGGTGACGAATGAGATGGTCGTGAACCGTAAGGGTTTTTCCCTCCATTACTTTGCGGGCATATCCGGTTATATCATCAAGCAGGCGTCGCCCTGTACCGATAAAACCTGACCCCGATCTTTCGAAGCTAAGCAGCGTCATTGCCACCCTCCACCCGCCGTTCTTCTCCCCCACCATATTCTCTTTTGGAACCTTAACGTTGTCGAAGAACACCTCGCTGAGTTCGTGCCCGTTGGCGGCATCCTCCATGGGGACTGCCTCCACACCGGGTGATTGCATATCTACCAGGAAGAAACTGATACCCTTATGCCGCGGGAGTTCCGGATCGGTGCGCGCCAGCAGGGCGCACCAGTTGGCCCGACTGGAAAGGGATGTCCAGACCTTCTGCCCGTTGATGTAATAAGCGTCATCCTTTTCCTCAGCCCTGGTTTTCAGCGCGGCCAGGTCGGAACCGGCCTCAGGCTCGCTGAAACCTTCACACCAGAACGATTCAGCACCGGCTATCGCCGGAAGGTGTTTTTTCTTTTGTTCATCGGTTCCACATACAATGAGCGTTGGGGCCACCATCACAACGCCGATAGCATTCACCCCGGGAGCCCTGTAATAAGCCATTTCTTCGTAAAATATGGCCTGTTCAATGTGAGTGCGTTCCTGTCCGCCATACTCACGGGGCCATGCCATGGCAAGCCATCCCTTTTGAGCGAGCTTTTTCGACAGGTTCTGGTACATCTCCCAGACATAGTCCTTTTCCAGTTCCATTTCAATCATGGTGGGACCGGCCAGGCCCTGCCAGTTATCAGGGAGCTCTGATTCCAGGAACTGGCGTATTTCTCTCCTGAATGCCTCTTGCTGTTCAGTTAATCGAAAGTCCATTTCTACCTCATTTCTGTGATTGGGTCAGAGAGGTCACCGAATCAAGATTCGGTCATTGTTTCCAAGGACTTAGTGTATCATCTTGTTGGAGACGGTTTCAAGCGGGCGAAGAGGCCCGGAACCGCCTAACGCTTTTTTCGTTTTCTTCAACGAGGAAAGCGTCCCTCATATCACCGGGCTGGTAACAACTTTTCAGCCCAAGAGGAACGTCGCCCGTGTCAGGATGCCGGTTATCGTTAGAGTCAATCGCTGTTTTTGGATGGTAACCCCCTTGCACAAAGTGGCCAAACCTGTTTACAATGAAGTAACAGAAATTTATTACGAAGGCCCATTGACTCTATAGTCAAGGGGGTGCACTATGAAGATACTACTGATTTATCCGAAATATCCCGACACGTTCTGGAGCTTCAAGCATATATTGAAGTTCGCTTCGAAGAAGGCGGCCTTTCCTCCCCTCGGATTGCTGACTATCGCCTCGATGATGCCCGGTGACTGGGAGAGGAAGTTCGTGGATATGAACGTATCCAATTTGAAGGATAAGGACATCGAGTGGGCTGATTATGTCTTTATCAGTGCCATGATAACCCAGAAGGAATCAACGAAAGAAGTTATAGAGCGCTGCAACAAAACCGGAACCAGGGTCGTCGCGGGCGGGCCGGTTTTCACCACCGGATATACGGAATTCCAGGGAGTGGATCATTTCGTTCTTGGAGAAGGGGAGGCCACGTTTCCTGACTTCCTGAGGGATTTGGAGAATGGTTGCGCCGAGCGTATCTATTACTCTGAAGAACATCCGGAGATTATAGATACCCCCGTACCAGACTGGGATTTGATTAAGTCCAAGCATTATTTTTCCATGCCGGTACAGTATTCGCGTGGTTGCCCTTATGATTGCGAGTTCTGCGATATCATCGTAATGAATGGCCATGTGCCCAGAACCAAAACTACCGAACAACTGCTGGCGGAGTTTGACGCGCTCTATAAGCGTGGCTGGCGAGGCTCGACCTTTATCGTGGACGATAATTTTATCGGCAATAAAGTCAAGGTAAAACAAATGCTTCCTGAAGTGATCAGGTGGCAGAGGGAGCGGGGTTACCCGTTCCTGTTCTTTACTGAGGCCTCTCTTAACCTGGCGGATGATGAAGAGTTGATGGAGATGATGGGCGATGCCGGTTTTGACAAGGTGTTTATTGGGCTGGAAACGCCTTTAGAAGAGAGTCTGGCGGAGTGCAACAAGTTCCAGAACGAGCACCGCGATATGGCTGCTTCAGTAAAAACCATCCAGAATCACGGGATGCAGGTCCTGGGCGGTTTCATTGTGGGCTTCGATAGCGATCCGGAATCCATATTTGATGCTCAGATAAGTTTCATCCAGAGGATCGGCGTGGTTACCGCTATGGTGGGTATCCTGAATGCCTTACCGAAGACGAGGCTCTACAACCGGCTGAAAGCGGAGGGGCGCCTTCTGGAGGATAGTTCCGGCAACAACACCGATGGCTCGCTCAATTTTATACCCAAGATGGACCCGGAAGTGGTGATAAACGGCTATCACCGAATAGTTCAGACGATATACTCCCCGAGAAAATACTACGAGAGGATCGGGGCTTTTCTTGAGGAATACAGGCCTCGCCCGATCAGAAGGCGCAGGATCGGGTTAAGTGAGATAAAGGGATTCTTGTGGACCACCTGGCATCTGGGTATTGTGGGGAAGTCGAAGAGGTATTACTGGAAGCTTATAGCCAAGGCATTCTTCAAACATCGCCGGGCTTTCCCCGAGGCGGTAACCCTGGCTGTTTACGGCCTTCATTTCCGCAAGGTTGCCGAATCGAGCGCCAAATCGCAAAGCTCGAGATAAGGCTTTGTAAGTGTCAGGGGGCCTCATGATGGAGTGCCAGTAAAACCGAACCCGGTACCCGGGTCAATCGGATCACCCCTGGTTAAGCGGACGAAGCTATCCTTTGCCGCAATTCATCAAGTGCTTTATCATATTCGGTGTTTAGCCTGGCTGAAAGCTGTCGCCAGTTCTCCTGAAACTCCTGGGTTTGTTCTACATCCAAATTTCCCGACGGACTGGCACCCGTCCGCTGCTGTATGGCCTGGGCCATCGCGCGCTCGAATTCCGATTTGAGTTGTTCGTAGTGCTGCTTTATCGCCTGTGAATAGTAGCTGGAAAGGTTTTTCAACTGCTCTTCAGCTTGCTTTATTGTTTTTTTATCCTTTTTCAATGAGGAGATACCGCTTAGAACCTTCTCGTTCAATGCCAGGTCCGATTCTTTCTTAGG
>JAWOBX010000002.1:0-8671 GCA_046484125.1 Dehalococcoidia bacterium
CACAACCGGTCGCCCTTCCGTATTCTTCCGGCGAGTTTTTTCTTTACCTTATCTACCTTCTCATCAGCCCCAATTTTTGCCAGGTCCTCCCAGAATAGGCGGAGTTCTTGGTAGTTATTTGCCTTTTTATCTTTCCGTTCCGGATGGAGCGCTTCTCGAATCCCACATTGAGAGCATTTTTGGTTCGGCTCGCAAACCTGGTCAAAATGGCGGAGGTTCTTGCGGGTGGAGAAGAAGCGCGCTGTTAACGGTGCTACCACCGGATAGGCCATTCCCATGTTTTTCTGCCCATCCTGCAGGTCATACAAATCTTTAATATCCTTTTGCACACTTACCTGGTGCGGCTCTGATGGCGGCTGAAGCTTCGCGTAACGGTTAAAGGCTTCATCCCCCTCCGGAAACGCATAGGCAACCCAGAAGAGGTTGGGTTCCAGGAAGTCCTTTCGTTGCCTCTCCCAGGCGCTGTCCCATTCCAAATCCCCCTTCAACGTAATCTCCGCTTGAGTAGCAGCATCTTCAACATACGCTTTCACTTTATTAAAAACCTGATCGCGTACCGTTCGAATAGCTTTTTCGGCCTTCTCGGCATAAGATTGAGCGCTCTCCGCCGGAACGAGGGCCGTGAAGATATTGGGCACGCTTGGAACTTTAAGCAGATCTTTCAGTTCATCGAGATCGCCACCCTGCAAAGGGCGGATGCCTTCCTTATGCAGCCACCAGTCTGCCAGAGGTTCCCCCCGAAGACTCGGGTTGATGAAGCAATCCGGCCCGCATTCTGAGGCGATCGCCTCAATGGCCTTCCAGGAAAAATAGGAATAGAGGAAGCTTCCCATCCAGAAATCCTGGGTACGGCGCGCCGTGCTCACGAACTCCTGCGGTGAGGCCAGCGTGAACATAAGCAAAGCTGGTTTGAACTGGCCGTTCTCATTTGTCCCAGCGAACGCCGAAGTCAGTGAAGCGTGCTGCCAGATGCTCTGGCTAGGCATTCTGGGATCTGCAGGTAGGATATCCCAGTAGGGTTTTAGCTTGCTTTCTGCCTTCTCTCGAAGTATTTCGGGTAAATCCCGCCAGATTTTCAAGTATTGCCTTTGATCGGTATCTTTGTGTACAGCATCGTCAATAGTTTGTTGGTTAAGCCATGCTGTGTTTTGCGATCCATCAAGGGGAAACGGTTCGCCGCACAGCGGGTTAATAGCTTTGGGGTTTCCCTGACATTCGTTCGGTGAGTATGCGGCAACGAACGGAGGCCTGTCAAGCCCGTAAGCCAGCGTTTGGGTCTGCTCTTCTTTCCCTAGAAGCGCATCGAGAAAGGCTTTCTGTTTAAGCTGCCAGTCAATCACGGTATAATAACCTCTCGAGAATTCAAACTTGAGTCTGATATAAAAGACGCCAATGTATTCCCGTTAGTCCCGAAGTAATTAGTTACTGATGCGATTTCGTTTGGGTAGTAATCATAAAGGAATGCCAGAATTACACCGAAATATTGATCCTTGCCTGCTCTTTTAATTTGAAATGAAAGTGGTGAAGTCAATCGAGGTTTAGCGCTGCCAAAAGCCTGTAAGCTCCTATTTCCCTTATATGGTTTGTAGATACTAGTACGTAAACCGTTCATAGCGTCATCCCATTTAGTCCAAAAACCACGTAATGGTTTGACCAGCCAGATTCTCACTTTTCCGTTCTCAAGAGTTGCGAACTTATCAGTTCCTTTGACTGCTGTTGAACTGGAAAAAGCATAAAAGTTCGACTTAACCTTCTTAATTCCATCCTCATAGCAGGGTTTTATATCATCCAGGTCTTTGGCTGTAGGAATATTAAAAACGGGGAGGTTTTCTATGACTTTCCCTTCGTCAGTTGCTTTCTGGTTGAACTGGACGGACCCGAATCCGCGCCGTGTTCGTCCTCCGATACCTGAAAGCATGGAAATCAGCAATAGAGAATTCAAACAGACACTGCCTTCCTTAATCGCAGAGTCGGGGAATGAAAAACTGACTGAGCAAGACTGCCCGGAATCTATTGCAGGCCATTGTGGATTGAAGTTTTTCCCCGGTGGTGGATTTGGGTCATTCATTCTAACCGGGTATTTGCCTGTTTTTGGTGTACTAGGAAATCGAGAACGAATCAGTATTGGGGATTTCCCGTCAGTACTGCCAAATACCCGGCTTTCCAGTGTTTTCAATTGAGCTAAATCGCAGTATGGTCCCATCATGGCCCGAAACCAATATCTCAAGTCGCCTCGGATAGAGGCTGGGCGCAATCCCTCATTTTGCGGATCCCGATTTTTGCTATCAGCCCCGGCAGCGAGCAAAGGTGTGATTAATTCAGCATTGAAGGAAACTCTCATTCAATCAGCATCCCGAGTAATACTTTACCTCGCATAAACAATTTATCTGTTGCCCATGATTATCAACTTAAGAATTATTCCGGCTATATTTTTTGCATTGATATTCCCGGTTGATTATGCTGGTTAATAATGGATGTTAACACAGTGCCATAAGTCTGGTCAATATGTTTTTTTGAAATTGTTAATTAAAATCCAAAAGTGAACCGTATCTAAATATGCATCCCTCTTTCCCTGAGGGGTGCATGGAACAGTTACACAAGTGTTTGCTAACCGGGCAAGTGAGAGCTCTACTCAACGGCTATTGCCAGGGCAGACTGGAAAGATTCTCTGCGAAACAAGTATGGTCAATAGCTACCCGAAAATCTTTCTATTAAACCACCAGATAGAGGCGCCCAAAGTACCTTTGCGAGGATAGGTCGAGGTTCATCTTTTCCCCGATTTTTCGAGGGGAACTCTGGAGATCAGAATATGGTGGAAAATCAAATGGTTCCCTCCATCTTCTATTTTTTGAAAAACTTTCCCAGAGTTCACTTCTCAACTTTTCCTGACTGTTTTACCATTTCTTTAGAATTCATTAACCAATCCATGCTTAAGTGCTATAATTCTGTTCGGGGACTTTGTAGAAGGAGGCAGATGATGGAAAAAGTGGTTGCCGGGACCCGGCTGTCTCTGAAACAGGGTGACATAACAAAGCAGGAAACCGATGCCATCGTCAACGCGGCCAACTCGGGCCTTATGGGTGGCGGCGGAGTGGATGGAGCTATCCATCGTGCCGGCGGACCGGCCATCCTTGATGACTGCAGGAAGATCGTGGCTGAGAGGGGGCGTCTACCAGCGGGACAGGCGGTGATAACTACCGGAGGGCGACTGAAGGCCAGACATGTGATTCATACTGTCGGTCCGGTATGGCATGGAGGTGAGCGCGGGGAGCCCGATGTACTGGCCAGTGCCTACAGGGAAAGTCTCAAAGTTGCTGTGGAGAAAGATTTGAAAACGGTTTCCTTCCCCTCAATCAGCACAGGCGTATATGGATATCCCGTTGACAAAGCCGCGAGAGTGGCCATGCAAACGGTAGCGGATTTTGTAAAGCAAGACATGGCTATTGAAGAGGTAGTTTTCGTTCTGTTCGATTCCGGCACTTATGATGCCTATCAGCGGGCGCTGGATGAGTTGAGGGTGTAGAATTGCACTTGTGAGAGGATCATGCAGGAAGTAAACGAATATATAGAAGAGCACTGGCTCGAGGCGATAGAGGACCTGAAGCGGTATTGCGCTCAGCCAAGTATCAGCGCTCAGGGGACGGGCATGGAGGAATGCGCCTACCTGACAGCACAACTGCTGAATGAGTACGGAATTGATTCCCGGATTCTGCCTGCATCCGGCAAATACCCGGTTGTTTATGGAGAAATCGCTGGAGATTCGCCCGCTACCCTCCTTTTATATAACCACTACGACGTTCAGCCCCCCGAGCCACTCGAGCTGTGGAGCAATCCGCCTTTCGAGCCGGCCGTCTCTGAAGGCAGATTGTACGCGAGGGGAGTATCGGATGATAAGGGTGATATCGTCGCCCGTCTGTTGGCCGTAAAGGCGTTTATCAAATCAAGGGGTAGTTTGCCCGTAACGGTCAAGTTCATGATAGAAGGCGGGGAGGAGATCGGGAGTCCCGGTATCGCGGAGTTCATCGAGGAAAACTCTTCTTTACTGGCGGCCGATGCGTGTTACTGGGAAGGCGGCAGGGTGAGCTGGGAAGACAGGCCCGAGATAATTCTGGGACTTAAAGGCATTGTTGGTGTCGAGCTGGAGACGAAAGGGGCTGTGCGTGACCTGCACTCCTCGATTGGCACAATCGTTCCCAATCCGGCCTGGAGGCTGGTCTGGGCCCTGGCGTCGCTGAAGGATGAAGATGAAAATGTTAAAATTGAAGGTTTCTACGATGATGTCAGGCCTCCCACTCAAGATGAAATGGATGCTATAAGAGCTCTCCCGGCGGATGAGACCGAGCTGAAAAGAAATATCGGGATAGACAGCTTTCTAAAAGGTCTCACCGGCGTTGATCTCAATATGCACAGCATCCTGCAACCTGCCTGCAATATAAATGGACTGATCTCCGGGTACGCGGGAGAGGGCTCCAAGACGGTTCTTCCGTGTCAGGCCCGTGCCAAGCTGGATTTTCGGCTTGTGCCGGATCAGCGGCCGAAAGATATAATTGAAAAACTGAGGGCGCATCTGAAAAAAAACGGGTTCGAAGATGTGTCCGTTTCCGCGGCAGAGGGTGAGAATCCGGCACGCACCCCGCTGGATTCACCCTTTGTAAAGGTTGTAACCGAAGCGGCGCGCGAGGTTTACGGGGCCGAGCCGATAGTCAAACCGAGTATGACGGGGAGCGGCCCCATGTTTCCATTCATTGATACCCTGAAAATTCCGGTTGCCTCGTGTGGTGTCTCGAATCCCGATTCCAGGCCACACGCCCCGGATGAGAATATCCGGCTGGCTGACTTCCTGCTTGCCTCTAAATATATCGCCGCCATCATGGAGCGGTGGGGAAAGAATGGGGGGGGCGGATGAAGTATGATGTGATAATCATTGGCTCAGGTGTCGGTGGGATGTGCGCCGCGGCGCTGCTGGCGGATAACGGATACACTACGCTCGTGGTGGAGCGCCAAGGACGGCTCGGAGGCAGGTGTTCTACAGAGGAAGTGGAAGGTTACAAACTCTCCACCGGTGCTGTGGCCATCCACAGGGGTGGAGTTCTCGAAGATATTTACCGGAAGGTGGGCGCCAGACTCGATCTGGTTGACATGCCTCATCAGTTTTATCGCACAGGCAGCATTGAGGGGCAGAGCTACCGGATGCCGGCAAAGGGGGCGATATCGACACTCCTCGAATTGACCAACAAGCTGGAAAAGAACCGCGCCAGGATGCTGGGAGGCATGGCCAGAGAGGTGGGAGTCGAGAAATTCATGAGCTTCTTTGGACGGGGGGTCCGGGGAAAGGAGAAGGTGGACGACATCACTTTCAGTGACTGGCTATCGCGGTACACCTCCAGCGAACTGGTTCATAAAACGTTCGATGCCATGGCCTGTAACGTGACAGGCTACCACGCTTATGAGATAACAGCTTCAGAGATGTTCGCCCTTTTCGCCGGTATGGGTAAATATCCCGCACTTGGCGTTTCCCCTGCCGGCAATGAGGAGAACTTGAAATCCCTGGCGGATGTGGTTCACGCTAACGGGGGAGATGTCTGGACTGATTGCGTGGCGAGAGAGATACTGGTTGAGGACGGGGTGTCAAAGGGCTGCGTCTTCCGGATGGAGGGACAGGACCTTGAGGTTTACAGTCAGGCAGTCGTCAGCAATGCCGGGCCGGGAAAGACCGTGCGACTCGTGGGGGAGGGGAATGTGGGAAGGGATTACTCATCGCTTACGCAGAAACTGTGCCCGGTGGGTATGATCCTGGCGCATGTCGCCAGCGATGAACCCCTTTGCCTTGAAGAAGGTGAGCTTGGAGGGGCTCTTCTCATTGGTTTGCGCAGACTCACCTCTGCCTTCCCTCTCACTAACTTCTCCCGGGAGCTTGCCCCGCCGGGAAAGCACCTGCTTTATTGTGTCGGCTCGCCGCCGTCATACCTGGCACCGGTTGATTATGAAGAGGAATTTGAGCAAACCACACTCGATTTAAAAGAGCAGTTTCCGAAATTTGAAAGTAGCGGCAGTATTCTTGATTTTAAGATAGTTTTCCAGGATCTTCCGCAACCCGGTATGGCCCGTATTCCGTACGAAACCCCCGTGACGAATCTGTTCAACGTCGGAGATGGAGTGCAGCAGATCGGCTCCAGCGGAACTTCGGCCGCGGCGGAAAGCGCCTGGGAAGTTTCACAAATCATAAGAAAAAGGATAAAGCCTGTTAAACGGTGATGAAAAGGAAAATAGTACTGGCCTCGGCATCCCCGAGGAGAGAGGAATTACTTCGGCAAATCGGCCTGGAGTTTGAGGTCGATCCCAGTGATTCCGAAGAAGAGATGGTATCGAAACTGGAACCCCATGAGCTGGCCCGCTCCCTTGCCCATGAGAAAGCGTCTAAAGTCGCCTCAAAGCACCCCGATGCCCTCATCATAGCTGCTGACACTTTCATTGTCTTCGGCGACAGATTGATGGGTAAGGCGCAGACCGATTCCGAGGCCAGGGAAATGCTGAACTGTTTGAGCGGAAACAGCCATTCGGTTATCACCGGATTCGCCCTGATGGATACAAACAGCGGTAGAACTTTCACTGACTCGGTTGAAACTAAGGTTCTTTTTCGAACCTTGTCATCGGCGGAAATCGATTCATATATAGACTCAAAGGAACCGGCCGGTAAAGCCGGGGCCTATGCCGTGCAGGGGCTGGGGGCGGTGCTGGTCGAGGGTATTGTGGGGGACTATTTCAATGTAGTGGGGCTCCCACTTGCCGCCTTGAGCGAGGCGCTGAAGGAATTCGGGGTGTATATTCTTTAGGTTCAACTACCGCCTTGCCCGGGCCGGATCAGCAGTTCGAACGCCGTTCTAATCTCCCCCTCCATGGGTATTGCTTTACCGGTCGCCGAATCAACCATTACGAATTTCACATCAGCGTCTGCCACCGGCTCATCTGTTTCCCCGCGAAATATCTTCTGATGAATGGTGCCGCTGGCCCTTCCCAGATGGGCGACACCGGTTTGAATCTCGAGCACGTCCCCTATAAACGCGGGTTTTCTGTAGTTGATATTGATATTGACGACCGAAAATCCAATACCTTGCCCCTGCCATTTCCGCAGGTCGAGGGTTCCCTCAGCGAATTCCCAGCGCGCTTCTTCCAGGAACTCGAGATAACGGGCGTTATTGACATGGCCGTAGATATCGACGTGATAGCCGCGCACCTTAATACGGATAACGCTGGTTCCCATAGTGAGATTGCCTCTTAAACTGCTTCGCGAAATGCCGATGGCGGTCAGAACGTTGACGCATTTGCTTCTGATGGGACAATGGCGCCCTTAAACTTTCGCCATCTCCACGAGGATGGCCTTCTGCGCATGCAGACGGTTCTCAGCCTGATCGATGAGGACGGACTGTGGACAATGGGCGAGTCCCTCGGCCAGCTCCTCCCCATGGTGTACAGGCATAGGATGCATGAGAATCACATCCGGCCTGGCTTTTGCCAGGAGATTGCCGGTTATCTGGTAAGCGGCGAAATCACGGCGTCGCTTCTGGCCTTCGGCTTCCTGTCCCATGCTGGTCCAGACATCGGTGTAAATAACATCGGCGTCAGCGGCGGCATCCTCTGGCTCCCGGTTAACGATCAATTCCCGGCCGGTTAGCCGCCTTCCGAGTTGCTGTATCGCCCCCGGGATCTCATATCCCTCCGGACAGGAGATTTTGAATTCGATTCCTGATAGTGCGCAAACAAGGAACAGGCTTGATGCCACGTTATTCCCGTCGCCGATAAAGCTCAATCTCAATCCCTGAAGCTCCCCTTTTTTTTCGTAGACGGTCAGAATGTCGGCGATTGCCTGGCAGGGGTGCTCCAGATCGGAAAGACCGTTTATCACCGGAACAGTGGCGTGCCTGGCCAGGCTTTCGATGGTACTATGAGCGTATGTCCGCGCCATGATGAAATCCACATAGCGGCTGAGAACCCGTACCAGGTCCTCGACGGGTTCCCTCTTACCCAGTCCAACCTCGTCTCCTGAAAGGTAAATGGCGTGTCCGCCAAGCTGATACATGGCGACATCAAAGCTTACCCTGGTGCGAAGCGATGGCTTCTCAAATATCATGCCCAGAGTTTTACCTGCCAGGATGGGTTCCGACCCCTCTTTTTTAAGCCTGATTGCGATATCAAGGAGATGGAAAAGTTCATCGCCGCTCAGGTCAGCCGCTGAAACAAGATCTCTATTCTTCATCGCCAATTAAATATCAGTGCCGGTCTGTATTTATTCTTTTACCCGGTATTTTGCTCTGATTCTCCGGGGGAGAATATATGTTTCCTGCCGGAAGTTGGTGAGAACGCCCATCGGTGATAGTTCCTTAAACTGAGCGCGGTGACCAGGATTGCTATGGCTAACGAAACCAGGTACTAGTATAAGCTACTGAGAGATAATATAGCAAGCACAGCGGCGTGTCAACTCAAACTCTCTTCCAATGGAAAATGAGCCTGAAAGGGGTAATGATTTCCAGTGGTGGATGAGCCTGAAAAGGGGTCTCTGGTTTATGATTGGACCCATGCGGGTAGACATGAACGAAAAAAATGTGAAGACGATCAAACAAATAGAGGAGTTTCTGGAGGGGAGCGATGGAATAGGTTTTGAGGTGGAATTGAT
>JAWOBX010000007.1:0-11732 GCA_046484125.1 Dehalococcoidia bacterium
GTGATGGCGTACTCCATCACCTCGGGCTTATAGGTATCTACGGAAACACGGATATGCTCATCCTTCAGCGCCCTGATTACCGGGTCCAGCCGCTGTATCTCTTCCTCAGCCGTGATTTTCTCACCGTCCGGATTGCTGGACTCCGCTCCGATATCGATCAAATCGGCCCCCCCGGCGATGAGCTCGCGGCCTTTATCGATGGCTGTCCCGGCATCCAGATACCGGTTGCCATCGGAAAATGAATCGGGGGTGATATTGAGTATGCCGACGATTTGCATACCTGATGCTGTGCCCATTTTGTCCGCCTTACCCGCAGTGCAGGTATTCATCGACCAGTTTTTTAATCTGGTCGCCCTTCATGTACAATTGCTGACTCAGGTCCCCATCATTGTAGCCGCGCAACTGGCTGATGACCCCGTCAATCAAAACCGGCGAGAATACTCCGTCCTTTTCGTAAATGCGCCTGTCATTGGAGAGATGGTCGGCTGATTCGGCGCATGAGCCGGGCAGCGCTGGTAAGCCGGTTTTCATCATTTTCTTCTCCGTCGGGGATATGTGCACATCCACGTACAGCTTGTCTGCGAGCTCAAGGGCGTCCGTCCTTTGCAGTCCATAACGGGCGGCCACCGCCAGTCCGGCCAGTGTGAGATGGACATTCGCCGAACCATCAGGGCAGCGGAATTCAACGGTCTGGCTCTGGGCGAAATCGGGGAAGTCGCCTTTCTCGAGAGGGTTGGCATCCTTTACCATGTCGTTGGTGTTCAACCATCCCAGGGGTACTCTGACGAGCGCTGAGCGGTTCTGGTCTCCCCAGCATATGACCGTTGGAGCCTCCTGATTGGGGCTCAATCTCAAGTAGGATACGGGAACTGTGTTACCAAACGCGGTCAGGGAAGGGGCAAGGCTCAGGTATCCGGCTATTTTCCTTCTGGCGGTATCGGTCAATCTGTTTCCCTCAACCATAGCGTTACTGCCATCTTTAGTGAGCAGGGAATGAATATGAAGGCCGTTACCGGCATGGCCCACCAGTATTTTGGGGGCGAAGCTGACTGTCACACCGTATTTATATGCCACTGTCCTGAGTGCCCACCTGGCGAGAACGAGCTGATCGGCGGCATCCTCAATAGGAACCGGCAGAAACTCGATTTCGCTTTGTTCCATCTCCTGCTCTTTGCCGCGTATGTTCCCCACCTCTGAATGACCGTATTTAATCCTTCCTCCGATTTGGGCGATGGCGTTCAGAGCCTCGAGCCTCAGAGCCTCGGTTTTGGAAAAAGGCGATGATTCATGGTAGCCCTTCTGGGACGCGACCGGATAGAGCTGATCGGCATCATGGAATACGTAGTATTCCAGTTCCCCCATGGCTTCCATGGAGAAGCCGGTTTCCTGTTTGAGAGCATCGTGAGCCTTTTTGACCGTCGCCTCGGGCGCGCTGGGCAGCGGAGTCCCTTCATTTGTATAATACGAACAAAGAATATCCAGCGCCGGAACAACCGAGAACGGGTTCAGGAACGCCGTTTGGAAACGGGGAATTATATACAGGTCGCTGGAAGCGGAATCGACGTAGGAGAACAGGCTGGAACCGTCAACCCGCTCCCCGGATGAGAGCAACCGGTCGAGCTGATCCCTGCTGTTTATCCCGCAGTTCACTGTCTTCAGTCTGCCATCGCCGCCCACAAACCGATAGTTGATAATTCTGATATCGTAGTGGCCGACGAATTTTATCAGGTCCTCTTTGGTGAAATCACGGGGGAGCTTATCAAGGAATCGAACCAGCCGGTTTGGATTTAACTCAATATATTGGTCTTTCATTTCGCTCACCTGCCATGACTTGCTGTTAATTAAACGCCGTATAAACCGGTTTGCCTGAGGTTACACTTTTAGAACTGTTCAAGAAAACGAAGGTCATTGCTATAGAACAGCCGAATATCATCAATCCCGTACTTAAGCATGGGTATTCGTTCGAGTCCAATACCGAAGGCGAACCCGGTATATATCTCGGGGTCGCAATTAACCCTCCGCAACACATCGGGATGCACCATTCCCGCCCCCATGATCTCAATCCAGCCCTCTCCGCTACAGACGCGGCATCCTTCCCCTTTGCATATGAAGCAATCGATGGCCATTTCCACGCCCGGCTCGACAAAGGGGAAATAATCGCAGCGGAAGCGAACGCGCCGGTCCAGTCCGAACAGCCGGCGGGCGAACTCGTACAAGGTACCCTTGAGATGGGCCATGGTAATGCCCCGATCCACTGCCAGCCCCTCAATCTGGTAGAACATGGATTCATGGGTGGCGTCGGTTGCCTCGTACCGATATACCTTTCCGGGCATCGCTACCCGTATGGGGGGACTGCGCCGCTCCATGAACCGGATCTGCATAGGAGACGTGTGAGTGCGCATGAGCATGGGATATTCGCCCTTATCGTTCCGGTAATCTACCCACAGGGTATCCCACATATCCCGCGCGGGATGGCCGCGGGGAATATTCAGCGCTTCGAAATTGTAGTAGTCGGTCTCCACCTCAGGACCTTCCACTATTTCGAACCCCATTGAGGTGAATATCTCGCATGTCTGGCGGAGGGTCTGGGTGGTGGGGTGGAGCCTGCCCAGTCTGATGGGGCGGCCGGGGAGGGTGACATCGATCCGCGATTTCTCCAATCGCCTCTCAATCTCCGCCTTTTTTATAGACTCCTGTTTTTCCCTCAGGCTTTCTTCGAGCAGGGATTTGATCCTGTTTGCCGCTGCCCCCGCCTCTTTTCGTTCCTCGATTGGCAACTCGGCAAGTCCCCGTAAAATACCGGTGAGCGATCCTTTACGGCCCAGGTATTTTACACGCCAGTTATCAAGAGCCTTCAGGTCGCCGGCGCTTTCCAGTTCGCTTAGTGCACTGAATTTCAACTCTTCGAGAGATTCAAGCATTTTTCTCATCTCCAGAGGGTATTATAGGCCAGTGTAACCGTATTTTTCAAATGATGTTGTATCCCGCCGAGAATAGCGATTACCCATGGATGCGCGCCGGCCCAAAAGCGTAGATAGAATCGAATGCGAACCGGCTTACTCTCGCAACGAAGTATCTTCTCCCGCCCAAACAAAAAAGCCCCCGGCTAAGGGGGCTTTTCATCCTTCACGCTCAAAAAACTCTACTCCGTCCCTCTGGCGACCTCAACCAGTTGACCGAAGGTAGCGGGTTCCCTGACGGCTATATCTGCAAGCATCTTGCGGTCCAGGGAGACATTTGCTTGCGACAGCCCGTGCATAAATTTGCTGTATGAGAGGCCATGTTCCCTGGCAGCCGCATTTATCCGGGCGATCCAAAGCTGCCGCATCTCCCTTTTGCGTTCCCGACGATGCCTGTAGGCATAGCTAAGGGAGTGCAGCATTGATTCATGGGCTCGCTTATATAGAGAATGGCTGGATGCCCGGTGCCCCTTGGTGAGTTTCAACACCTTCTTATGCCGGCGCCGCGTGGATGGTCCTCCTTTTACTCGTGGCATGATCTCTCCTTATCTCATATCCTTGGGTAATACTGTTCTTATCCGTTTCGTGTCCGACGGACTCAGCTCGAAGTCCCGTGAGTAGCTGCGTTTTGTCCGTTTGCTCTTTCTGCGGCGCAGATGGCTCTTACCCATCCTTGAACGCATGATTTTCCCTGTGCCGGTAACCCGGAAACGGCGTTTGAGTGCGCTATTTGTCTTCAGTTTGGGCATTCTTTTCCCCTTTTGCTTGCTTTGAAGGCGATAAAATTACCGTCATGCTCCGTCCCTCCATGGTGATTTCCCTCTCTATCTTGGCTGAATCCCCCAGAAGACCGATTGCCTTTTCCAGTAACTCCCTGCCTACGGAGGGATGGACGATCTCCCGTCCACGGAACAGAACGAGTATTTTGACCTTAGCTCCTTCCTCGAGGAGCCTTTTTGCCGCCTTTATCTTGAAGTCTATATCATGTTGCCCGATTTTCGGGCGCATACGGACCTCTCTGAGGCCCGATGACTTCTGACTTTTGCTGGCCTGTCTGTCCTTCTTGGCCTGTTCATATTTGAACTTGCCGTAATTTAAAAGACGACATACTGGAGGGTCCGAGTTTGGGGATACTTCCACAAGATCAAGCGAGCGCTCCTCAGCAGCCTTGCGAGCCTGATCAACGCTCATGACACCAAGTTGCTCCCCCGCCTCCCCGATCACACGTACCTCTCTAGCCCTGATCCTTTCGTTAACCCGGTATTCTTTGGTCGGTTGTTTCGCTGTGAACTTTTTGACTATTACCTCACCACCTGATTTTAATACAGCATTGAATTATATATCACAAAATACTACAGCAAGTCAAAGCCCCTGCTTGGACATTATAGCAGAATTGGCCCTGTCTTTGAATGCCTCCACGCTAAGATCTTTGAGGTTTTCGCCGCTCCTTAGTCGGACGGAGATGGTACCGTTGTTGACCTCCGCGTCACCGACTATTATCATGTATGGGATTTTGGCCATCTGAGCCTCTCTGATCTTGTAGTTCATTCGCTCATTGCTGTCATCAACCTCAACCCGCATTCCCGCAGCAGTGAGCTCATCCGCTACCTCTCCGGCGTAGCCGGTGTGCCGGTCAGCTATCGGGATTATCACGGTCTGAACCGGCGCCAGCCAGACGGGAAAGGCCCCGTGATAGTGTTCCACCAGCACTCCGAAGAAGCGCTCCAGGCTGCCCAGAAGTGCCCTGTGAACCATGTATGGCCGGTGTTCAGCGCCATCCTCGCCCACGTAGGACATGTCGAACCGATCTGGTAGATTGAAATCGAACTGGATGGTCGAGCATTGCCATGACCGGCCGAGGGCGTCCTTGATCTTGATGTCGATCTTGGGCCCGTAGAATACCGCCTCTCCTTCCATGCGCTCGTAAGGCAGTTGCCTGGCCTCTATTGCCCTGATCAACGATGACTCGGCCTGTTCCCACATGGTGTCGCTGCCGGCGTATTTCTCTGGTTTACCCGGGTCCCGCACGCTGAGCTCGACCTTGAAATCCTCAAAGCCAAAGCCGCGCAACATGTTAAGGCTGAAATCGAGTACCCTCAGAATCTCGTCATCTATCTGCTCCGGCGAACAGATGATATGGGCGTCATCCTGGGTGAACCCGCGCACCCTGAGCAATCCGTGCAGGGTGCCGCTTCGCTCGTAACGATAGACAGTGCCCAGTTCCGCCCAGCGCAGGGGAAGTTCTCGATATGAGCGGAGGCTGGATTTATAAATCAGGATGTGAAACGGGCAGTTCATGGGCTTCAGGTAGTAATCCTGCCCTTCGATATCCATGGGGGAATACATGCTGTCGGCGTAGAAATCGAGGTGCCCCGATGTTTCCCAGAGGTGCCCCCTGCCGATATGGGGTGTGAAGATGATCTCATAACCGCCCTCATAGTGGAGTTTGCGCCAGTAGTCCTCGATGAGAACACGTACCCGGCCGCCTCTGGGATGCCAGTAAGCCAGCCCGGCGCCGCCTTCTTCGTGGAAACTGATCAGGTCAAGCTGTTTGACCAGCCTGCGGTGGTCGCGAGCTTCGATCTCCTCGAGTCTCTTTAAATAGTCCTCCAGCTCCGCTCGGGTTTCGAACGCGGTGCCGTATATTCGCTGCAGCATGGAACGCTTCTCGTCTCCCCGCCAGTAGGCTCCGGCAATACTCAGCAGCTTGTATGCCTTTATCTCTCCCGTCGATGCCACATGCGGACCCCGGCAAAGGTCGGTGAAGGAACCCTGCCGATAGATTGATACAACGCTGTCCTCCATCTCGTTTATCAGCTCGATCTTGTAAGGCTGAGATTGAAAAACTTTGAGCGCCTCTTCTCTGGATATCTCCTCGCGGCTGAAGGGTGCGTCAGCCTCTATGGATTCCCGCATTCTCTCCTCAATCGCGGCCAGATCGTCCGGAATCAATGAACGGGGCAGCTCAAAATCATAGTAGAAGCCGTCTTCTGTTGCCGGGCCGATGCCGAACTTTGCCTCGGGGAAGAGGGACTGCACTGCCTCCGCCATTACGTGAGACGCTGAATGGCGTATGGTCTCCAGGCGGTTTTCTTTGCTTTCCTTGCGCATAACTTAAAAATACCCAACGTAATTCTATAGGCTGAAGGAGCGGTTCGTCAAATTGGTGCTATTCAAGGGATCCCCGCTGTTCCGAAAGTGCGTAATTAATTGTAGTGTACTGTCCCCAACAAAAACTTCCCCCAGGATTGGGGGATCGAGGGAGTTGATTTAAGGTTTTTGCAGACAACACCATATATACTTTAATAATCGAACCGGATGTGGTAACTTATTATCACACTTTGACTTGTTTTGTGCAGGAGTTCCGATCAGGGAAGGTGTTTTATGAAGGTTGTCTATCACCCGAGATATGAGGAAGTATATACCTCTGATCCGGCCGCGGAACCGGGGCGTATGGAGGCGATAAGAGAGGAAATTTCGGAGATATTTGAGGTGGTAACGCCGGAACCCGCGAGTCCGAATGACCTCAGTCTCGTTCATAACGAGCGGCATATAAAGGATATCCAGAGCAGGGGCCTGATATATGAACTGGCTCTGCTGGCCGCCGGCGGCGCGATAGAGGCATCACGGCTCGCTATGGCGGGAGAGCCGGCCTTT
This sequence comes from Dehalococcoidia bacterium, assembly GCA_046484125.1. GTDB lineage: Bacteria > Chloroflexota > Dehalococcoidia > SZUA-161 > SpSt-899 > JBGLNL01. Next base: position 6,618 of record JAWOBX010000007.1, read on the forward strand.
GGAGCGATAAGGCCGCCCGGCCACCATGCCAGTACCGACCATTGCTGGGGCTTCTGCTTTTTCAATAACGTCGCAATCGCTGTAGAAAGATTGCGCCGGGAAAGCGCAATTGAAAACGTGGTGATCCTGGATATAGATCTTCATTACGGAGACGGTACGGTCAACATCTTCAGGGGAGTGTCCGAGGTCGTGTATCTACGCCCGGATGACCGGAGCAGGGAGGCATATATCGAGAGCGTCGCCCGTTTGCTGGATACTGTTCAGGCAGATATAATCGCCGTTTCCGCTGGATTTGATCTCCACGAAGATGACTGGGGAGGCCTGCTTAAGACGGACGATTACGAAACTATCGGCAGAGAGGTAGCCCGCTTCTCTGATAGGGCTTGCCGAGGAAGGCGGTTCGCTGTCCTGGAAGGGGGCTACAATCATACCGTGCTGGGAGGAAATGTGAGGGCTTTGCTGGAAGGGATGAGCTGATTCGAGGCCCGGACTGTATCATCAGTCCCCGGAGAACAGGCTTATCGCGACTCAAGCAATTGGTCGACGCCAGTGTGTCGCGGAACGTTTATACAGCTCGGCATGAGATTTATATGAGGAGGATAAAAATGAATGGAATGATAAAAAAAACAGGGATGGGTCTGGTGGCTTGTGTTTTACTTTTTATGCCACTGATTGCGGCTTGTGGCGGCGGAGACAATGGGGAGAAGTCACCGGAGACCGCTCAGCCACCGGAGCAGGTGGTGATTACCATAGGCAACTTCACCGATAAGACCGGTCCGGCCGCGTCGCCGTTGTCTGTCATCGATATGGCCCTTCAGGACCTGGTCGATTACTATAATGATGAAAACCTGATTCCGGGCGTACAATTGAAGGTGGTCAGCTATGATGGGCAATGGGACCCATCACGGGACATTCCGGGTTATAAATGGCTGAAGGAAAAGGGCGCGGACTTGATGTGGACGTGTTCCTCGCACACAACAACCACACTGCTGCCCTCTGTTGAGAAGGATCAATTCATAATATTCTCATCCGCCACCACGCGTGAGGGACTGCCGTCGGGTGGATATGTATTCGCGCCCACCTCCGTACCTGAATACGAGATTTACACCCTGCTCAATTGGATTGCGGAAAACGACTGGGATTACCAAACCAGAGGGCCGGCCAAAATAGGTATGGCCGCCTGGAATCAGGCCTATACCAATGCCGTCGCCTCGGCCGCAGAGGAGTATGCCAGCGCGCATCCGGAACAGTTTAAGTGGCTCGGCGCCTACTTTACCGATTTCACTTTCACCTGGGGGCCCCAGGTGGAGGCACTCAAGGATGCCGACTATGTGATTCCGGGTAACAATCTCGGCAATGGTTTCCCTAAAGAATACAGGGATGCCGGATATACCGGGAGGTTTATCAGCACTGACGCTCCCGCCGCTTACATGAGCCTGGTAGACGATGCCCGCCTGTGGGATGAGCTTGACGGGATGCTCTTTATGAGGATCACCCGATGGTGGAACGAGGAAGGGGATGGCTCAATGATAGATATGACCATCGATATTTTAGAGAGATACCACCCCGGTAAGGCTGAAAAGACGATGAGAGGGGGTAACGGGTATCTGGCACTGGCCCAGGCATGGGTGATGCTTGAGGTGATAAGGGAGGCGGCGGAGGAAGTCGGCCCGGAAAACCTCGACTCTCGGGCTATTTACGAGGCGGCGAATGACTTTCAGGGAGTGATAGATGGTGTGGAGAGATTTACTTTCAATGAAGATAAACGGGTCGCCAATAACTACCACGGGCTCTACCGGTTGAGTGGTGAGGATGAGGATTTATTCCGGCTGGTGCCTGAATGGATTCCCACTGTTCGGGAACCTTAGCCCGGAGATACCACCGGCGGACCTTTGGAAAGGCGGGGAGACGCCCCGAGATTTGCTTCGTGAGCTATACCGGCTGTTAGGAAATGATTCTCTTGCCAGACCGCTGCGTCTGAGTCGTTGTTGCAGATGGTCCGGTATACCGGATAAAATAATTACGGAATCTCTGCAACAGGCGGTGATTTTGGGGGCCCGGGGGTGGCCCGGGATGTAAAATTCCCCCGGGAGCGGGGAATTAACGGGGATTGATTAGAGCTTTGTTATGTGTATCGGAGGCCAGGGCGAGGCTGTTTGGGTAGTGGCTGAGCATACTTATCGTGCGTGGGTGGGAGTGGGGGGCGAGGGATCGAAATTCCCGGGTGATTGGGTTAGGTATCCTAACTTTTTCCAGCACGTTCCATAATTACGCCGGGAAAATCGAAGGTGAATTATCTAAAAGGAGATTTTGTGGTAATCTTATTTCCGGAGGTGCAAGTAAATGGAAGAGAAAAATAGTGCGAGAGACGAAAATCGACAGCTCTGGGTTCTCATGAACCAGACGCGGCATGTCATGGCCAGGTATATCGACAGTGCCCTCAGGGATACCGGAGTTACCGAAGTTCAGGTGTCACTGCTGTATTATCTCATGAATGTTGACAGCACTCCGAATCAGGCGGAGGTCTCCCGCTGGCTGTATCGCAAGCCGCATACAGTCTTCTCTCTGGTTAATTCAATGGCCAAACTGGGCATGGTCAAAAAGGTAAAGGATAAGAAGCGCCGGAATGTTACGAGGGTGATGATAACCGACAAGGGCAGGGAGATGTACATGAGAGCGCAGGAACAATATACTGAGGCCCTGGAGATTATGTCCACTCTCTCACAGGGAGAAAAGGGGCAACTGGAAGGCTCCCTTCGTAAGCTTAGAGAGGCGGCCTTTGAGAAGCTTCCCCAGGAACAGCCACCGGCTTCCTTTGTATAAGGGTTGATTTTTTAGAGGGCGGACTCATAACAGCCGGCCGTCAAAGGCACGTCCCTGTGTGGGGCGCTAATCATGCGCCGATGGTCATCTCGCCTATCACCCCTATCAGGAAACCCGCCACAGCGCCAAGTGGAGGGTTCCACTTTCGTTTGAGCTTTGCTGCTGGTGCGATGTCCTGAAACATGAGATAAAGAATGCCTCCCGCGGCAAACAGCATGATGATGCCGACTATTTCATGCGCGTCGGCCAGTGCTGCCAGTCCCGCTATCCCGGCTATCGGTCCCAGGATTGCCAGGGCCGCCAGCAATAGCAAGGCCGACCTTTCCCGCAGTTTTGAGGTAACCAATTCACGATACGAGTTGAATCCCTCGGGCAGATTCTGAAGCCCTATCAGAAGGGCGAGTACGGGAATCGCTGCCATCTCGCCCCCTGCCGACGCACCGAGTGCCAGAGCCTCAGGTGTAAAGTCCAAGATCATGGCAATGAGCTGCGCGACTGATCCTCCGTGAGCCTGCAGGAGTTTATCCACAAACATGAATGAGATCGCCCCGCCAGAGAAGGCTATAGCTACCAGGCCGGGCGACAATACATCCATACCATAGGGGACAAGTACAAGGGCCACCGCAGCCAGCAACACACCGCCTCCGAAAGCTATGATGGCGTGCTCCACTTCCAGCCTCAGCCACCTCTGGGGGATTCGTTCTGCCCGGGCGAATGCACCGCCCACCGGGATGGCTATTCCGGCGAGAGCGGTATACATCACGACTTCTGCGTATTCATTCATTGCGTTGTAGTCCCACTGTTTTGGTGCGGAGAGTGACAGCTCTGCTGGGTAAAGATTCTCGGGGTTTTTGGGCCCTGTGTCAAGAGATGTGGTTTTAGATGATTTAATTTGGCATGTTCGGTTACCTGGTTAAGTGATTTGACACGCCTTAACAAATAATTTATTAAGCCGCAATACTTAGGGGGATATTCAGAGAACAGTTGTCGCAACAGTTATCCGGATATCAAGAATTTACGAATTACGATTATTTGAACGCGGTCTATTCAATAGTTAGCGGGATATCATGAATTACTGAATTCTGGATATGAATTGTCAAGTGTTTGGATAATTCCATTTCTGTTTTTACAAGATCCCACTTGAAAAACGCTAAGAAATAATGTATCCTCATTGTATATACTAAGTGAAGGTGTTATTATGAAAACTCGTGTTCAGAAATGGGGTAACAGTTTGGCTTTGCGTATACCGAAATCATTTGCCGAAGAAATCGGTATTGATCGTGACGCGCCTGTTGACGTTTCAATTGATAATGGCAAACTGATAATTGAACCAGTATCTGTATCAATGCTTGACCTGGAAAAATTGCTATCGCAAATAACGCCAGACAATATACATCACGAAATAGATACAGGTCCAGCGGTAGGTAATGAAATATGGTAAAGACCCATAAATATGTTCCAGAAAAAGGAGACATTATCTGGATATCATTTAATCCTCAATCCGGGCATGAGCAATCCGGGCGTAGACCGGCATTAGTCCTGTCTCCGAAATCCTATAACGAAAAAGTTGGACTGGCTACCTTATGTCCAATCACTAGTCAAGTTAAAGGCTATCCGTTTGAGGTCACTATACCTGAAGATCTCCCTGTGACTGGTGTTGTTTTATCCGATCAAGCGAAAAACCTTGACTGGCGTACTAGAGAAGCTGAGTATGCATGTGATGTTCCCGATCATACCTATGCTGATGTGGTCAAAAGATTGGTTTCGTTGATATATCAAGTGTAATAAGCACATAACACCTGTGAGGACTCTTTTTGTCAAGAGCTACCTTCCTTTTGAATATCGATGTGACTATATCGGGGGTACTGGGAGTTGTTATTTTACACTTCACTCACCATTGGGTGGCATAAAGACCGCGTCTATGGGTGAGGTGATGATGGTAACCATTGGAAGAATCTTCTGAGGTAATGAACTGGCGACCCCGATGGGATTCGAACCCACGATCTCCAGCGTGACAGGCTGGCGTGTTGAGCCGCTACACTACGGGGCCGCTTGAAGTCACAAGGAATTGTAGCAATCTTTCACACTGGCCGTCAAGTCCAACTCTCTTCCAATGGAAAATGAGCCTGAAAGGGGTAATGATTTCCAGTGGTGGATGAGCCTGAAAAGGGGTCTCTGGTTTATGATTGGACCCATGCGGGTAGACATGAACGAAAAAAATGTGAAGACGATCAAACAAATAGAGGAGTTTCTGGAGGGGAGCGATGGAATAGGTTTTGAGGTGGAATTGAT